>CACZSU010000223.1 GCA_902783855.1 uncultured Ruminococcus sp. | reverse complement strand
CTTTTTCCCATCTTTACTAACGGAACTTTTATGGATGAAAAATACTTTGAACTTTTTGACCGCTGCCGTAATCTTGTTCCAATAATGAGCATTGAAGGAGAAAAAGAAACTACAGATACAAGACGGGGCATCGGAATCTATGATAAACTGATTGCTAATATGGATGAGTTGCAGCGTCGTGGATTGATATTCGGAGCATCCGTTACTGTAACAACGCAGAATATCAAAGAGATATGTTCAAACGAATTTCTGAAAAAACTTTCTGATAAAGGCTGCAAGGCGGTAATATTTGTGGAGTATGTTCCTGTAACGGATGACAGTATGGAACTGGCACCCGGTGATGAGGAACGGGAGTATCTCAAAAACAGAACTGACCGTCTTAGAAATGAGCACGCTGAAATGGTATACATTTCTTTTCCCGGAGATGAAAAAGATACAGGTGGCTGTGTGGCAGCAGGACGGGGTTTCTTCCATATCAATTCCCATGGCGGAGCAGAACCGTGTCCGTTTTCGCCTTACTCTGATATCAATGTACGGGACACTTCCCTCAGAGAAGCAATTAATTCCAGACTGTTCAGAGAACTCAGGGACGGAGGATACCTTCTTGAAGATCATATGGGCGGCTGTACACTGTACGAAAAGCGTGATCAGGTAGAAAAGATCATATCCGAAGGTAAGGCTCACAACGGTATAGGATAAGGAGGATATTTATGAATATAGCGGTAAGATATTATTCTAAATCGGGAAATACAAAGGCTGTTGCAGATGCTGTTGCCGAAGCGGTCGGAGTAAAGGCAGTGTCAGTTGATGCGGCACAGGCAGATATAAAAGAACCTGTCGATCTGCTGTTTATCGGCGGTGCTTTATATGCTTACGGTCTTGATAAGCATTTGAAGGAGTATATGAAAACGCTGAAAAAGGAAAATGTCATAAAAGCGGTTGTATTCTCTACATCATGGCTTTCAAAGCATTCTGTTGACCTGATAAAGAATGGTTTAAAGGAAGTGGGAATTCCCGTAGAAGAAGAATTCTTTTATGTAAAGAATAAACCGAATGATGAGCAGAAAAAACAGGCAGCTGATTTTGCGAGGAAATTCATATAATGACCAACGAAATGATAACAGATAAATACAGTTCTATCCGCCTGAAAAATCAGCTTTGTTTTCCGCTTTATGCCTGTGCCAAAGAGATCGTGCGGCTCTACCGCAAGCCGCTTGAAAAAATAGGGCTGACCTATACGCAGTATGTCGTAATGATGGTTTTCTGGGAATATGGTGGAATGACAGAGAAGGAGCTGGGCGAGATTGTTCATCTTGATTCAGGCACGCTTGCTCCGCTGCTCAAACGCCTGGAAAAGCAGGGTTTGGTAACAAGAACACGCCCCGAAGGTAATGAAAACAAACTCTATATTGCCCTCACCGATCAGGGGGATAAGCTAAAAGAAGAAGCACTCCATGTTCCGGAAAAAATGTCCGGCTGTATCTCATTACCGGATGAGGATTTAATAACGCTGAAAAAACTGCTGGATAAGATGATGGTAATGATGGAGTAAACAAAAGGACAGTTTGTTGTTTTATAAAAAATTTATTCAGATGAATGAGGAGGATTTTTAATGATCATCAAAGCAGTAAAATTCAGAAAAGACGGTTTTTATTCACAGCCATTCGTTTATGGCGGTGAAGAAGGAACGGATAAGTTCGACCCAAGTATCCGTTATCGCGGCAGTCTGCAAAACTACCTGATCGACACAGGCGATGAAGTGATACTTGTGGATACGGGACTTCCTGCAGGCACACCAGAGGAAGCACCTGACGAGAGCAGTATTCTTTACACAGGCAAGGACATTTGCAGCTATATGGAGGCTCTTGCAAAGCTCGGCTATAAGCCCGAGCAGGTGACAAAGATACTTCTTACCCATAAGCACAGCGATCATTCCGGAGAGTTAAAGTCCTTTCCGAATGCCCGGATTTTTGTAGGCGAAGAAGAACTCGGCGCGGCTGAATTGCAGAGTATCCCGAATATTGTGCCTGTGAAGTTCACGGATGGTGCGTACTATAACTTCCCCGAAAGCCAGAAAATAGCTGAGGGTATCTATTTCATCAAAGCAAAGGGACATACAAACGGAAACAGCATTATCATCGTGGAATCGGACGGACTGTTCTATATGCTCCACGGAGATATAACCTATGTTGACGAGGCACTGTATGAGAATAAACTTTCTGTTGTATTTGATGATATAGCAGCGGCTCGTGAAACGATGGACAGGGTGCGTGAGTTTGTCCGCAATCATCCGACAGTATATTGCGGTACTCATACACCACAGGGTTATGAAAACCTTGAAGCAAAGCGTGTGATGGATCTGGATCATCCCGTTCCGACTGTGCTTGCAGAAGTCGATTTCACTGAGAGCAAAGCTACAGGAATCTATGTATGCTCTATCTGCGGCTATGTTTACGATCCGGCAGAGCATGACGGAGAAGCCTTTGAGGATCTGCCGGACGACTGGAAATGTCCCAGATGCAAGCAGTCAAAAGAAAAATTCAACAGAGCGTAATCAGCACATTAAGAAGATATGAAAACAATATTACATAGACTTGACAAAAGCTGTATATCTGCCCTTTTGGAGTTGTCCGGATCAGACGGTTTTCCTTATGTGCTGACAGAAGAAGCCGCAGCAATCTATTGCTGCGGAAAAGCTCCTGCAAATGAGGGAGTACAGACCTATGGCATATTCACTGATGACAGGCTTGTCAGTGTAATGGCTGCCACCTTCTGCGTTGTTTTCCCGTGTGAGGATTCACCGACCGGTCGGATTGTACATATCAGCGGTGCTTATACGCTGCCTGCGTATCGGCACAGGCACTATGCATCCGATCTCCTGACGATGATTGAAGCTGACGCCCTGTGCTTCGGAGCAGATTATATTTGCTGTGACAGCACAGCAGACGGCTTGTATCTGAGATTCGGGATGGAACCAACTTCCGAACATGAAACAAGAATGTGGAAAAGAATTTCAAAAAACGAGGTGATTGAACGATGATAGAAACTGGTTGGGTTTCGATAATACCTCCGTTAATTGCGATCGTGCTTGCGTTGCTGACAAAAGAAGTATATTCTTCCCTTTTTCTTGGCGTTTTGTCCGGAATGGTGATATATGTCATTGCGGGCGGAGAACCTTTTATGGCTGTTTTCTCCCACATATTCGACATGATGGCACAGAAGATTGCAGATAATTCCTATATGATTATCTTCCTTGCGCTGTTGTGGGCTGTCATATCTCTGGTCGGAAAATCCGGCGGTACTGCGGCATATGGACGCTGGGCAGAAAAAAAGCTGAAAAATAAACGCACTACCCTGATTACAACAGCCCTGCTGGGAATGCTGATTTTTATCGATGATGGTTTCAACTGCCTGACGATCGGTACGGTCATGCGACCCGTGTATGACCGTCAACGGATATCGCGTGAAAAGCTCGCTTACATTATTGACGCCACAGCAGCTCCGATCTGCATAATCGCACCGGTGTCATCCTGGGCTGTAGCGGTAGCATCGGAGGTGAGTGATACCAACGGCTTCCATACTTTCCTGTCCACCATACCCTACAACCTTTATGCACTGCTGACAATTCTGATGGTCATTTTTGTAGCCGTCACGGGTCTGGATTTCGGCAAAATGAGAAAAGCCGAGGAAAAGGCACAGGCAGAGAGCAACGGAAAAGCAATGACGGATGAGCAGAACAATCAGGCAACCAGCAAGGGACGTGTAGTTGATCTGGTATTACCCATTGTGGTACTGATCATCTGTGCAATCCTGGGAATGGCGTATGTCGGCGGCTTTTTTGAGGGTGTATCTTTCTCACAGGCAATTGGCGAAAATCCCACCGCAGGACTGTCGTTGGGTGCATTTGCCGGGCTGGTGACCGCATTTATACTCTATATCCCACGCAAAATCATGAAACCCAAAGAATTTATAGACAATATCGTCAGCGGTATCGGCAGCATCGTTCCTCCTATGCTGGTACTGATTCTGTCATGGAGTCTGGGCGGTGTGTGCCGTGAGCTGATCGGCACCGGTCAGTTCATTTCCGGATTTATTGCGGATTCAAATGTGCCGTTGCAGCTGCTGCCCTTTGTGGTATTTGTGATCGCTGCTCTGATGTCCTTTTCGATGGGTACATCATGGGGAACCTTCGGTTTGCTGATCCCGATCGTAACAATTATCTGTTCAACTGCCGCCGGAAGCGGACTTCTGGTTCCTACCCTGGGTGCGACGCTGGCAGGATCTGTATACGGCGATCATTGCTCCCCGATATCTGACACCACCATCCTCGCCTCTACCGGCGCACAGTGTGAGCATATCCGTCATGTGGAAACACAGATTCCGTATGCTACTCTGACAGCGATCATTTGTGCGGTCGGATATCTGATTATTGGCTTTACAAATATGCCGTGGATTGGCTTAGGAAGCGGCGCAGCTCTACTAATCGGATCAATGCTCATACTCCATAAGACTGTCAAGAAATAATTGCTAAGAGAAATGGTCTGGCATATTGACAGAGCAATTGTTATTTATACTTTGATATCATAGCCTCGCTTCGTGCGGGGCTTTTTTTGAAAATGTAAAAAAGGGCAACCATGAGAAGTGCAGGTATGACATAATAATGTAATCTGAATACCCATAGAATTGATTTGTTTAAGGAAACACTTATTAAATCCAATACCTTTATTATGCAGTCAGATTTTTCGTCAGGTTGTACCAAATGAGTGCAGAACCTGACGGTTATCAAGCAAATTCGGTGCTCGATGACGGGAAAGATGCAAGCAAGACAGGCGTGATTTATTCAGTGGTTCATAAAATTTCAGGGCAGTATTTTGGGAGATAATCCCAAGGTACTGTCCCGTTTTCATGCATATCAAACAATGCATATGCAAATTATTCTGTTCAGAGTAATATATAGTCATATTGTTGGAATTGTTGTTATATTAAAACAAAAGATTGGAAGAATTATATAATTGGTATACAAGCGGTTCTTACCATCAACTGGTCAGCCGCTGGAGGTGATACAATGCTTTATACAAACCCGGAGCCCCAGTTTATTCATCCCAAAGACAAAAGTGTAAAGGATAAAATCTACCAGTCAGATACCATTAAACAAATCATCGATTACATTTTTTCAGAAGGTCTGGATGAAATTAATACATATGTTTACCAGTCGTCATTCGTTCGTTTACCTAGGGAACATAAAGCATGGAGCTATCTCGATGAGGGCTGCCGGCTGTTTAAGGTCAGTGAAAGTCCCGTGATCTGTCTGCACAGGGACTATAACATGGATGTAAAATGTACGGGATATAACCATCCGGTTATTCTGCTGCCTGACAGCTTGCTGAAAGCGGAGAATGACGAGATTCTGCGCATACGGATGATAGCTGCCGCTGCCGCTGTCCGGGCAGAGCATCATAAGCTGGATTTTCTGATCTGGTTTCTTGAACATACCGTCGGGCAGGTCAATAAATTCTTTATAGGCCCGCTGCTTGAAAGGTATCTGCTGAGCTGGAAACGAGCTTCCAACTATACGACCGACAGAGCGGCTTTTATTGCCTGTCAGAATAAAGAACTGGCAGTCAAAAATATTCTGTTTGGCAAAATACCCATAAGTGAACTGGAAAAATTTGATTTTGGCGTCAACGGCACTTTTTCCGGGCAGACCCAGGAATTTTTTTCGCAGAAAGGGCTGATGGATATTGCGTCCTCACTGTATGGTGCGTTTCAATTAGAAACCTGGCTTCCCAAACGCTATTATGAGCTTCAGAAGTTTATTATGGAGCAGAGGTGACAGACTATGATAATCGAAAACAATCCATTGCTGCTGACTTCCCTGGTGCATCCGCTGGAATACCAGACAGAGAAGGACTGCCAGAAAAGCGACTTGTTCAACTGGATGACCAACACCCTGAGCGGTCTGGAGATGAAGTTGGGAGATCTGACGGATAACCTGATCGGAAGTTATCTGGTTACCCGCAATACATATCCTCGTTTGTGGAATCTGTTCCGGCTGGCAATGAAACGTCTGGATTGCAGAGAAACCGTTCCGCTGTTTATTAAAAGAGGCTATGAACTGGATGCAGAGATAAGAGGGTCAGAAAACGACGGCTCTATGATCATCCTGAATGATGCGTGTCTGAAGGAGCTGGAGGATGACGAGCTGCTTGCGCTGCTGGGAATGCAGGTGGGCAGAATCAAGGCGGGACATACAAAAAACCTGCGGTTTCTGGATATCATGCGTTCCGGAATGGACAGCCTTCCTGTTATCGGCAGTGTGATAGGAAGAAAACTGTACTCCTATTTTTCTCAACGGAAAATAGCTTCGGGGTATACAGCGGATCGGGGCGGCGTGATCGCTGCGGGAAGTGTGACGGCTGTGATCAGGCTGATACGCAAACAGATCGGGGCGGATTTTTCGTTTATTGATCCCATGATCTTAGGAAAACAGCCAATACAAACACCTGAAAAAATGGGTATGTATTATATCTGGCTGACAGAATTGCTGGGAAACTATGGCAGCATTGAACGTATCAGGGAACTGCGCAGCTGGGTTTACTCCGCTGACTTCAAGGAAAAGACCCCCTATCTGCATTATACAACCAGATTGTATTTTGAGGATGAAGGTACAGACAAGCATGACAGGGATATATTGCTGTTACATAAACGGGCACAAAACGGGAATTACATTGCGATGGGACAGCTGGGAGAGTGTTATCTGCGTGAGAAGAACGGACTTCCGGCAGACCCGTATGCCGGCGTATCCCTGTTAAAAGAAGCTGCTTATCATGGATTGGGGGGCGCTATGTATCTGTTATATGCCTGTGCGGAAATCGGCATTGCCGGCATTCCAAAGGATAAGCTGATGGCTGAGCAGCTGCTGCGGGCAGCCGGAGGCAGATTTGACAATGCCCGAAAGGAAGCAGCCGCTCTTGAAAAGCTGGTAAAATTCAAAGGTGCAGACAAAGCAGTTCAGATCGTTATCAGAAAAAATCCCGGCGGTCTGTCTTTCAGATTGAATACAGATGCCGTCAAAGACAAGCTGACGGCTGACGAATGCGGAACCATCAGAAATGCTTTCTGGATGCCGGCTGACGATGAAATAATTGCTGCGGAACTGCATGATTCCGTTGACGGCATTTCAGGGCTGGTAGTGTCACAGACTGGTATTTACGGAAGGCTCAGCAGCAGCGGATTTCCCTTTTTTATCCGGTGGCAGGATTATGCCGGTAAGGAAGTTTATCAGATGCCAGGAGATGATGGAACCTATTTCTATTGCAATGACAAGCCGTTTTACCGCTGTCCTTCTGTACTGAAAGGCTCCATTGGTGAACTGCTTGTTACCATAAAATTAAAACTTGCAAAGTGAAAGGAGCTTTTACTATGGGGAAAAAACTGACAACTCTCTTATTTGCAGCGGGTGCTGCAACGGCGGCGTACATTGTCTACAAACTCATCGAAAAGAATGAGGATGGCAGTGAGGAAACCGTTCCTTACAGTGAGCCTGTTCCGAAGCGTTCGTTTGATGAGCTGATAGCCAATCAATATGTATGTGACGAACTGAACGGACAGGATCTGACAGAGTGGTTCAAGGAAAAATCCGCAGAAAAATCAGACCCAGTCATCTTTATCATTGCCAGGCTGACAAACAAGAATGCAAAAATACTCAGTCTGGAGCCGATACCTCCGGCATTGGACAGAGATCACGCTTTGCTGCAGGCTGTGGTTAAAAAGGATACGTATGATGTGGTTGCCGTCAGAATGGTGAGCTTTCATACCGTTCAGAAAGAGCTTGAGGAAATGCTGGAGCAGGACGACTTTATTGTAGTGGAGGATAAATAATATGGATGCAATCATCTGGATAATAGTGGGCTTTGTGCTTGGTGTGGTTATAATCATTGCGGCAGCCGTTATTGTCAGCAAAAAAAAGAGAGCTGCTGTACCGAATCAGCAGGACAGCAGTTTCTTTATCGCCGATTATCAGAAGCTGATTGCTGAACAATTGGTGACAGATGAAATAGACGGACCGCAGCTGAGCGCATGGTTCAAAGCAAACAGCACCGAATCTGATGATGTATTGTTCTTTATTGCAAAACCAACGAAAAAGCATTCTGTAATGCTTGGCGTTTCTGATTATCCGGTAGGACTGGATATAGAGCATAGTCTTCTCCAGGCAGTGGTTGAGTCCAAAAAGAACCAGCCCCTGAAAATCAGACTGATCAGTTTTCAGTCCATGGCAGACGGTGTTAAACAAATGCTGAATGAGGATGGATTGGCGATAATAACGAAATAGGGTGAGTATATGCTTATAGAAATAGTATTAGGAATAGCCATTGCAGCTGCAGTGGACACTGCTTGTGAAATAGCCAAAGAGATTGTCAAAAACATCGTTAGTTATATTAAAGAAATCATTGCCAGAAACAACTTGAAAGAATTAAGTGAGGATGCACTGAGAAATTCTAACGATGCAGACTTAAAAGCATTGCTTACAAAACAGATTCAGATATGCGTTGAAAAAAAAGCAGGGTAATACAGTATCATTGAAGGTTTTGGAAGGTGCCGGAAGTACTGTCAAAGCTACTATTGAGCTTACCGGTACAGCCGTTGCAGAGGATGTTTACGTCGGGCTTAAGGTATGAGTAATCGAAAACTATTGAAATATTGCATTAACTAACAAGGAGGTTTGCTTTATGATGATATCGACTGCGGTTCTTGCTATGGGTGCTAAATTGCTGTGGGATAACAGAGATCATCTTATTGATGATGAGGTTGATATGGCTGAATGTGTAGGTCTTCTGGGCAAATACTTGTACAAGAAAATAAAGAAGGTAGTTAATACTATCATAAATGCATCCAATCTTCGGAGCTTGGTTAAAGGAGCTATCAACGAGCAAAATAATAAAGCCCTCCGGAAGGAACTGGGAAATCAAATCCAGATTTATGTAAACAGCAAAAAAGGAAACGTAATATCAGTGGATGTTCTGGCAGGCATGACACAAAAACCAGTGGTTCAGGTGGAGCTGACAGGAACTGCTGTGGCTGCGGATGTATATGCCGGACTGAAAATGTAGAAAGGATGAAATAATAATGGCAGGCTTTTTGGATAGTGTGGAAAGAGAACTGTATGACAAGGTGTTCGGGAAGGACGAAACAAATTTTGAGGAATTCACGATGCTGAATGCCTGGAAATTCTTTATTGATTGCTGTGCGGACAACCCGAAGATCAGCTATTGTGTGATTGATATCGAGAAAAAGGGCAATCGTTATATCATCAAACAGATTATGCTGACAGCCAAAACAGAACCGGTTATGGTGAAAGGCGACCGGGTTGTCGGCAGAAAAATTCAGGCATACACGCTGAGTGATGATGTAATGGATTTTATGGACGGAAACACCAGAGCGTATTTGTATCTGGACACTTTATTGAAACAGGAAAAGAGGTAATGATCATGTTGATGGTAATTTTGGGTAATTTTCTGATAGGTCTGGGAGCTGCGGCACTTGCTGCTATCACTGTTTACATAGTCAAATTAACTATTCAGGCGCTTTTTTCAAGGATTAAAAACAGAATTATACAGAAACATACTCGTACAGTTGGCACAGTAGAAGTGAGGGAATTGTTAGGAGGTGTAGTACAAGAAAAGCTCAAAAAGGGACAGACCATATCTATGGCAGAATTAGAAGAAAAATTCGGGAAAAAGAGTGTACTTTTCTGCGATATTGATGAAAATGGTAAAGTAGATGCAGACAGTATAGAGCTTGAAAAGACGAACGAACGTGATAAGCAGATTGATGATTTGCTCGAGGCAAATAACGGTTGTGTGCTGATAAGTGCATAAGCAAAACCGGTGACCTGCAAAAAGGGGATGGTAAAAATGGTCAGGATACAAATTATTTTTCTGTACACCTCATCGGACAGGTTGAGTGCGGAACAGAAAAACAGGGTCAGGTCGATTGTAGCTGAGGAATACGGTGCAAAGCTCGGTATCTCTCAAAGTGAAATTAAAACGGTTATTCAGGATGGCAGCAGCAATGCAGCGGAGGATATCTTTCTGGCAATAGAATCGTCCAAAAGAGTGATGAACGAAGCTGTTCTGAATAATGCAGTGAAAAATGCCGTGGCGTCCAGACTTTCACTGCTGTCATTTATGATAAAAACAGGCTTTTCAGGTCAGGTTGGTATCCGTCTTGGCGCCGTAAAGGAAAAAAGCACCGCAGCCTCTTCAAAATCAGATAAGGCTGCTGCTGACGATGGTAAGGACGTTCAGACGACATCTGATGATTACACAAAACGAGCCAAAATGTATGTAGCTGAGGAACCGAAATACACCTTCGATATGCTCAAAATCCCGCAGAAAACAATGGATAGTATCGAAGATGCACTGGGCAGAATCATCTATGAACACGAGGTGTTTGATCAGTGGGGAATATATGCGATTATGCCAAGCCCTGTATCAGCGATGAGCTTTTACGGCCCTCCGGGAACAGGAAAATCTCTGGCGGCGGAGGCAATTGCCAGTAAGCTGAATAAAAAAATCATCCGTGCCAGCTATGCCGATATTGAAAATAAATATGTGGGTGAGGGTCCTAAAAATGTGGGGGCGATTTTTCTGGCAGCTGAACAGCAGAATGCTGTTTTGCTGATAGATGAAGCGGATTCGCTGTTATCCAAGCGGCTGGTCAACGTGTCAGACCCTTCCGGTCAGGCAATGAATTCTATGCGCAGTCAGCTGCTGATCAGTCTTAAAAAGTTTCATGGTATCGTCATTTTTGCGACGAATCTTGTCGTCAACTATGACAAAGCCTTTGTTTCCAGGTTGATCAATATCGGATTTGAACTGCCTGATGCTGAAATGCGCCGGGAAATCTGGAAGGCCCACCTGCTCCCAAGACAAAGCGATCGGTATTATCTGAATATTCCGCTGGACAAGTATGTGGATATTGATGCAATAGCAGAACAATATGAAATGAGCGGTCGTGATATCCGCAATGCAGTTGTGGAGGCGTGCGTCTATGCCCGCCGTAATCAGTTGGAAAGGGTCAATCATCAATGTATCTGCTATGGCGCTGAAAATGTGCTGCGCTCTCAGAAGGAAGCTGTTTCAGCAGAGGATCATACTGATAACGGCGTCACAGCCAAAAGAGCCGCATTAACGAATGAACAAAAGCAATTGCTCGCAAGCGGCATTAATAGAATGATTGCCAACAAGACGTCTTCGGGGGGAAATCCGTCATGAAGCTGTGTGAGGGCGTTTTTTACCAGAAGGTGGGAAATTATACGGTTCTTCGCCACACTCTTGTCAAAAAAGATTTTGTATTCAATGAAATTGTTTATGATATTCTGGCGCTTATCCGCCAGCATCCCTGTACTGAAGCAGAACTGATTGCTTCACTCCGGACGATGTATGATGCGGATGACGCAGATGCCTTTGAGGAGGATATTCATTGCTTTCTGGAGGAACTGGCTGACCATGAAATCATTGAACCGGAGCAGCCTGATAAAGCAGAGGACCCGCTGGAACAGATACGGGCTTATTGCAGAGAAAATCATATTTTGTATTCGGTTTCACTGGAGCTGACCTATCGCTGTAATGAAAGGTGTATTCACTGCTATATTGATGAGCATCCCTCCCCCACTCTGGAGCTGTCAACAGAGGAATATAAAAATCTTCTCCGGGAAATACGTGAAATGGGATGTATGATGCTCCATCTGACCGGCGGCGAAGTCACACTGCGCAGGGACTTCCTTGCAATCGTTGAATATGCAGCCGGGCTGGGCTTTTGCATTGATGTATATACCAACGGCTATTCTGTTACGGATGAACAGATTCACCGGCTGGCGGATCTGCATATCAACAGTCTTTCGTTCAGCTTTTATTCAGGCGATCCGGAAATCCACGATTCCATTACGCAGGTAAAAGGCTCGTTTGAGCGTTCTCTGCACAGCATGATTGTATGTAAATGTCTGGGTATCGACACGTATATCAAAACGGTTGTGATGAAACAGAACATAGACAGCTATGAAAGCTTGTATCAGCTTGGGAAAAAATATGGTATAGATGTAGTTCCGAGTCTGGCTGTCAGCAATAGTCATCTGGGTAAATCATCAGACGCATTTCGCTTGCTTTCGCCTGAATTATACAAAAGAGCAGTTGAAATAAGAGCCAGATATTATCCTGATGAGTTTATAATTCCCGCCCGGAATAGCTTTAACAGAGGACTGTGCGGTGCCGGTATTTCCGCAGTTTCAATTGATCCTTATGGAGAGGTATTTCCATGTAATGCATTTCCGCTGAGTCTTGGAAACGTGAGAGCAGAGGGCTTACGGAAGATTTGGGAACATAACTCTTTTATAGATATGCTTTCCGGGCTTTGCCCTCAGGATTTATGCCAGAATATTGAAAAATGCGAATACAGAGATTATTGCAGTATGTGTCCGGGCTGTTTCTTTGATAAAAAGATAGGTGCATTCTTACCCTCCAGAGAAGGTTGTATGATCGCAGAAGGAAATTTCAGAGCAGTACATTAAGAAGGAGATGTATTCACATGAAAAAAGAAAAAAACAAAAAGAAAACCTATAAAAAGCCAGCGTTGCTGGGCAAACAGAAAAAACTTGCAGCGGCAATATGCTGCGGAAGATATGTTGATGCTGACTGTGGATTGCTGAAATCCTACAAGAGCTGAAAACAAAGTTGAAATGAAAGGCAGGAATTAGTCTGAATGAAAATAGAAATTGAAATTGAAAGCATTCAATATTCTGAATTGATAGCTGTCTTTCTTCCCCAGATAAAAGAACTCAGCGACGATCCGATCGTTTGTGCTGTATCTCATGTGCCGCCGGAGCTTGCCGGAAATGTCATAAGGTATTGAATTTTTCATTTCATCGTTTTTAACTCATAAGCCGCCGATTTTACAGGCGGCTTTTTTGTTTTTATGGGTGATTTTCAGAGGTCCCCATTCATTGAATAGTTACGATTATTATGAAATACCTGAATCCGTGAAATTGACCTTTCCAACGCCGCAGGCGACTGAGGGGGTATTCCACTCTGGACGGGACCTCTGCAAATACCGTCCCACTGACTATGCCGTCTGATTCCATTGATCGCAGGCTGTCCGTCCGTACCATCTGACTTACCGCACCTCAGCTTTTTAGTTTGTTGATATGCCAAAAAGCAATTTATATAAAGCAGCTAATGATTTTTAATCACCTTGAACATAAAATTATATAAAGATTTGTACATTCCTCCAAACTTGTAATAATCATATTGACAAGTAGATGATTATAGAGTATAGTATTATCAGAAGTTGAAATGAACTATATTACAACTTCACTGACAATCAATTCTATGCTATAATCAGGAGGTAATTATTATGAAAAAGATCGCAGTTGTGGCAGCAAACGGCAGAGTTGCTCAGAAGGTAGTTAAGGAAGCTCAGGACAGAGGCTTTGATGTGACAGGCTTTGCCCGTGAGGACGAGAACAAAAGCGGCGCTGCTGCTTACTTCAAGAAGGACATCATGGAACTGACTAAGGACGATCTTGCAGGCTTTGATGCAGTCGTCGACGGCTTTGGTGCCTGGAAGGACGAGGACCAACCCATGCACGTCAAGACCTCTCAGCACCTTTGCAACCTGCTTTCGGGTACTGATACCAGGCTGCTGATCGTAGGCGGTGCAGGCAGCCTTTATGTCAACGCCGAGCATACGGTTCAGGTCAAGGACGGAGCAGACTTCCCTGCCATGTTCCTCCCTCTCGCAAACGCACAGGGACAGGAACTTGAGGAACTGAGAAAGAGAAACGATGTCAAGTGGACTTTCATCAGTCCTGCCGGAGATTTTCAGGCTGACGGCGAGCGTTCGGGCAAATATATCCTTGCCGGTGAAGAGCTTACCCTTAACTCTAAGGGCGAGAGCATTATAAGCTATGCAGATTACGCTATCGCTATGGTAGATGAGATCGAAAGCGGCGACCACATTCAGCAGCGTATCAGCGTAGTAAGAGATAAAAAGTGAGATGATTTTTCTATGCAGATAACCAGTAAATTTACAACAGCCGTCCATATCCTGACCTGTATTGATGTATTTGGTGAACAGATGCGTGTCACGAGTGAATTTCTTTCAGGCAGTACTGGTGTGAATGCTGTTATCATACGAAATGTGCTTGCACAGCTCAGGAGCGCAGGCATAGTGAATACCCGTCAGGGCAGCGGCGGCGCACACCTTGCCAAGCCTCTGAACGAGATCACGCTGTATGATGTCTACCTGGCTGTCGAATGTGTAGATAATGACGAGGGGCTGTTCCATTTCCACGAGAACCCGAATGCCAGATGTCCTGTGGGGCGAAATATCCATAAGGTTATGGATAACAGACTCTCTGCAGTTCAGGCGGCAATGGAAAACGAACTGAAAAGCGTGTCACTTTCAGAGATCGTTGCAGATACTAAAAGGATCATATCAGAAGAATAAGCAAAGGGTGTGCAGACTGATGTCGGCACACTTTTTTCATAAGGAGTAAAAAATGACCGCAAAAGAATATTTTGAGTATATTGCTACACAGATTCACTCAACTGTTGTGGCAACGGTAGATGAGGACGGTCTGCCCGTGACCTGTGTTATAGATATGATGTATGCCGATGAAAACGGTCTTTATTTCCTGACCGCAAGGGGCAAAAACTTCTATAAACGGCTGAAAAGCAAGGAGTTTATCGCACTCTCGGGCAAAAAAGGCGAGGATACCATGAGCTGTGTTGCCGTTTCCATTCGTGGCAAGGTGAAAGAGATCGGCTCTGATATGCTTTCTGTTCTTTTTGAGAAGAATCCCTATATGAATGAAATATACCCGACCGAGGACAGCAGAAAGGCACTAACAGTTTTTCAGATATACAAAGGCAGCGGAGAATGGTTTGACCTTTCCAAAAAGCCCATAGAACGTGACAGTTTTTCGTTCGGCGGTGCAGAGGAAAAACAAACAGGATATTTCATATCCGAAAGATGTATAGGCTGCGGAAAATGTACGAGGGTCTGTCCGCAGGGTGCTGTAGATAAGGGCAGTACGAAGCCCTTTGTCATCAGGCAGAACAACTGTCTGCGATGCGGAAACTGCTTTGAAAACTGTCCGGTGCAGGCGATACAGAGATTGTAAGGGTGTGCAAAATGGAGCAGATGATGAAAGCGATTGTGTCAGATAACCCCACCAAGGGCTGGAATGTTTTACGTTCGGATATGGCTGTACCGAAAGTAAAACCCGGCTGGCTGCTTGTATAAATCAAGGCTTTCGGTATGAATCATTCCGAAACGATACTGCGTGAATCTGAGATCAGCAATGACTATATACAAAAACCGATTATCCCGGGCGTACAGGATATTTTCAGATTTTTGGATGAACATAGCCTTCCGCCCTCATCGGCACGGCTTTTGATTTTGAAAGCATCCGGGAAGCCTGCAAAGTGTAAAATAATAGTTGGCAAATCGAATAACTGCCAATTAAAATGAGTTGCGTAAAAGCAGTGTGTTTTTAAATGCATTTCGCGGGTGTAAACAAATACACGCTTTAACCAGAGCGAAGCGCTGAAAACGAATAAAAGTCAAGCCCACACGTGAGAGATGCAATAACAGAAGGGTCAAGGAATCCGAACGAGAGCAGTGACACCGGCGGCACGCCGGCGCAGCGACTGACGCGTCTAGGGAGCGCCGGCTCGGCGCCTG
>CACZSU010000222.1 GCA_902783855.1 uncultured Ruminococcus sp. | reverse complement strand
TCAAGGACGCGGCGGCAGTGGACAGTATTCAGGATATACATATGGGAGATCAGATCAGCGTGAGATTTTCGGACGGTACGGCATTATGTACGGTCAATGAAAGGAAGGCAGCAGATGAAACGAAGTGATTATGAAAAGTCCGTCAGACGGCTGGAGGAAATTGTGGAGCAGCTTGAAAGCGGCCACCTGAGTCTGGATGAAGCGATGAAGCTGTATGATGAAGGAACCAGGCTGACGGCGGGATGCTATGAGGTACTGAAAAAAGCAGAGCAGAAGATAACCAATATCGCAGAGCTGAAAGAAACGGAGGAAGCATGATGGCAGACAAAAAGCAGAATATAGAGAAAGAATTATTGTCCTATCTGCCGCAGAAGGATGAATGGATCGGGAATCTGGTTTCGTCAATGGAATACAGCCTGACAGCAGGCGGCAAACGGGTGCGTCCTATGCTGGTGATGGAATTTGCCAGGCTCTGCGGCGGCAGCGAAGAAGCAGCCATGCCCTTTGCCTGTGCCTTGGAGATGATCCATACCTATTCGCTGATTCATGATGACCTGCCCTGCATGGACAATGACGATCTTAGAAGGGGAAAACCCACGAATCATAAGGTGTACGGAGAAGCCTGTGCGCTGCTGGCAGGCAGCGGACTGCTGACGCTGGCATTTGAAGCAGCCTCGTCCGGACGTGCAGTGGAGCTTAACGGGACTGAAAAGTGCTTGCAGGCAGTGAAGGTGCTGGCAGAAAGTGCCGGCGCACAGGGAATGCTCGGCGGTCAGATAATTGATCTGGAAAGCGAAGGCAAGCAGGTTTCAGTAGATCATCTGAAGGTGATGGATGCAAAGAAAACCGGCGCGCTGATTATTGCAGCCGCAAAGCTGGGCTGTATTTCAGCAGGCGCAACAGAGGAGCAGATGAAGGCGGCTGTGTGCTATGCGGAGAATATCGGACTGGCATTCCAGATTGTGGATGATATGCTGGATGTAACCTCCAGTACGGAGGAGCTTGGAAAGCCGGTGGGCAGCGACAGTGAAAATGAAAAATCAACCTATGCGGCATTGCTGGGAATTGATGCGTGTAAACAGATCAGCGAGGAACTGACGGATCGTGCCGTAGAAAGTCTTTCAGTGTTTGAAAATGATACAACGACCCTGCGGAATTTTGCGTATTATCTGTTAAAAAGAGAAAATTGATTGAATAATCGGACTAACCGTGTTATAATAAGATTCGGATTTCCGGCGGCATGGACGCCGCCATGTTGAAATGAAAATTACGTATGATTACGGAGAATATAAAATATGACAGAAGACAGTTTACTAGACAGTATTCATTCTCCTGCTGACCTGAAACAGCTCAGTGTTCCTGAACTGTACCGCCTGTCTGATGAGATCAGGGAAGAAATTATGGAGGCGGTGTCCCATAACGGCGGACATCTGGCGTCTAATCTTGGTGTGGTGGAGCTGACGGTTGCGCTGCATAGTGTGTTCAATCTGCCCACCGATAAAGTTGTCTGGGATGTGGGACACCAGAGCTATACGCATAAAATCCTGACGGGAAGAAGGGATCAGCTGGCTACACTGCGGACGGAAAACGGGCTTTCCGGATTTCCTAAGCGGGCAGAAAGTGAATATGATTGCTTTGATACCGGTCATAGCAGTACATCTGTTTCGGCAGCCTTCGGAATTGCCTGTGCAGGGAATATCCGCAATGAAAAGTATGATACGATAGCAGTCATTGGTGATGGAGCGCTGACGGGCGGCATGGCGCTGGAGGCGCTGAATGCTGCGGGAAAATCCAGGCAGAATCTGATCGTGATATTGAATGACAATAAAATGTCGATCTCTAAAAATGTGGGTTCCATGGCACGCCATCTGACCAAGCTGCGGATACAGCCCTCTTATCTGGACGCAAAAAGCCGGGTACACAGCCGTCTGGACAGAATTCCGGGTATAGGTCAGGGACTTGCAAGGGTGATCAGCCGTCTGAAAAACTGGATCAGGGTCAATTTTTTCGGTCATCAGAAAAATATGTTTGAACAGTTTGGATTCAATTATTACGGTCCGCTGGACGGACATGATATAGAACAGCTGCGTACTGCTATGAAAGCAGCTAAACGGTCAAGGATGCCGGTAATGCTGCACGTGTGTACCAAAAAAGGAAAAGGATATGAGTTTGCGGAAAAGAATCCTTCTATTTTTCATGGAATATCCGCATTTGATATAGATACAGGTGAGCCGAAAAGCTCGTCAAAGGGTTATTCCGCCGTATTCGGCGAGTTCATGTGCGAACACGCCAGAAATGATAAAAAACTGTGTGCGATCACTGCCGCTATGACAACGGGTACGGGTCTGGAAGAATTTGCAAAGAAATATAAAAGCCGCTTCTTTGATGTGGGAATTGCAGAGGAACACGCTGTTACCTTTGCCTGCGGTCTGGCGGCAGGAGGTGTGACACCTGTATTTGCGGTGTATTCCACCTTTCTGCAAAGGGGCTATGACCAGATCCTGCACGATGCGGCACTGCAGAATCTGCATATTGTGCTGGCAGTGGACAGGGCAGGCATTGTGGGTGAAGACGGAGAAACCCACCAGGGTATTTTTGATGTTGCCTTCATGAATACGATACCTGGGGTAACAGTGTTTGCGCCGTCCTCCTTTATTGAACTGGAAGCCATGCTGAATAAGGCGATTTATCAGCTGGATGGTGTGGCAGCTGTGCGTTACCCCAGAGGCGGAGCGCTGTATCTGCCAGAGGACTATGTGTATGATCATGAGGATTATACGTTTTATGGAAAGAAATCGACAGAAATAGTGATAGTGACCTACGGCAGATTATTTTCCAATGCCTGTCTTGCAGCTGAAAGGCTCCGGGAACAGGGAACAGAGGTCTGTGTACTCAAGCTCAATACCATCAAGCCCATTCATAAAGATGCAGTCAGAAAGTGCAGCGGATACCGGCATTGTTTCTTCTTTGAGGAAGGCATTCAGTACGGCGGTGTCGGAGAGGCGTTTGGTCTGATGCTGTATGAAAGCGGATTCCAGGGAAGATTTCATCTGACGGCGATCAGCAATTATGTGCATCAGTCGAAATGCGATTCTGCGCTGCATCATCTGGGGCTGGATGCCGAGGGAATGGAATCAGCAGTGCTGAAGGCAGAAAGGCAGACGGGAAAACGCAGACAAGCCGCTGAAAGAGCAACCGATGCGCCGCATCAGTGAGCAAACAAGGGAGTGACACATTTGTCAGAAAAGAAAAGACTGGATATACTGGTATATGAAGCCGGTCTGGCGGAAAGCCGGGAAAAGGCAAAGGCACTGATCATGGCGGGCGAGATCTATGTGGATAATCAGAAATCGGATAAGCCCGGAACGACCTATCCCGAGGGCGTTCATGTAGAGCTGAGAGGAAATAAGCTGCCCTATGCAAGCAGAGGGGGGCTGAAGCTGGAAAAGGCACTAAAGGTTTTCCCGATTGATCTGACGGATAAAATCACAATGGATATCGGTGCCAGCCATGGCGGATTTACGGATTGTATGCTGCAAAACGGTGCCAGGAAGGTCTATGCGATTGATGTAGGCTATGGTCAGCTGGTCTGGAAGCTGCGCAACGACCCGAGAGTGGTGAATCTGGAGCGGACGAATGTGCGCTATATCACACAGGAGCAGGTGCCGGATCCCATTGATTTTTTCAGTGTGGATGTCAGCTTTATTTCTCTTTGTCTGGTGCTGCCGGCAGCCAGACCGCTGCTGCGGGACGGAGGAGAAGCCGTTGCGCTGATCAAGCCGCAGTTTGAAGCTGGCAGGGGAAATGTAGGCAAAAAAGGGGTGGTCAGGGATAAACGGATTCATGCGGAGGTGATCCGCAAGATTTACGATTTTTGCCTGGCAAACGGATTCAGTATTCTCGGACTGGACTATTCGCCCATCAAGGGGCCGGAGGGGAATATTGAATACCTGATTCACATCCGTAAATCAGATCAGCCGACAGCGGAAAAAACTGTGGATATTGATGCACTTGTGGCTGCGTCACACGGCGAGCTGGATCATTAATAGTAGTAACGGAGATTGATTTCATGCAGAAAATCAGAACAGTAGCATTGATTCCGAATCTGACGAAAAAGGGAGCTTACGGAGCGTCCCTGACCACGATCGGAATTCTGTGTGAATATGGAATAAAAGTACATCTGACGGAAAGCCTGAAAAAACAATATCAGGATCTGAATGTGCGGTTCTATCCCGATACGGACAGCCTGATTGCAGCCTCCGATATGGTACTGACAATCGGCGGCGACGGCACCATTATCCATGCGGCACGTCATGCATCGCCGCTGGGAAAGCCGCTGCTGGGTATCAATATGGGAAGGCTGGGCTTTGTAGCCGGACTGGAGGCAGATGAGCTGGACAGGCTGGGAAGGCTGGCAGCCGGCGATTATAGTATCGAAAAACGGATGATGCTGCGGATTGTTCATAACAGTATGGACGGGAAAAAGGACTATTATGCCATCAATGATGCGGTGATATCAAGAGGTTCCTTGTCAAGACTGATTGATATAGATGTATCATTGGATCAGGATGAAATGTGCCATTACCGCAGTGACGGTCTGATCGTATCAACGCCCACGGGATCCAGCGCCTATTCGCTGGCAGCCGGTGGACCGGTGGTAGAGCCGACAATGAAGTGTATGGTAATGACGCCGATCTGCCCCCATTCGTTATTCGGACGTTCCGTTATTTTCAGTCATCATTCAGAGTTAGTCGTAATGGCATCCTGTGATGATGACACCCGTGTCTATCTGACGATAGACGGCGCCAAAACAGTAATAATTGACAAACACGATACCATCTCAATCACATCCTCGGAACTTGGTGCTGAATTTATAGTATTAAAGGAGAAATCCTTTTATAGAGTATTACATGATAAATTTGCAGAGAAGAGGTAAAATTGAATGAAAACACTCAGGCAGACAAAGATTCTGGAATTGATC
Organism: uncultured Ruminococcus sp.; assembly: GCA_902783855.1. GTDB lineage: Bacteria > Bacillota > Clostridia > Oscillospirales > Acutalibacteraceae > UBA1213. The sequence goes on along the minus strand of CACZSU010000222.1, from coordinate 6,141 downwards.
AGGAATAACAGTATAGAAACCCAGTCTGATCTTCTGGAAATGCTCCGAAAGGAAGGGTATAACGTAACGCAGGCGACTGTATCAAGGGATATCAAGGAAATGCGCCTGATCAAGGTGCTGGATAGCAGCGGAAGCTATAAATATGCATATGATACCATTTCCAATAATGAAGAAATGTCCAATGCATATCTGTTTTCGACTGCGGTAACCAGTATTGAATATGCCCATACATTGGTAGTTATCAAAACCGGAGTAGGGATGGCGCAGGCTGTCTGTGCGGCACTGGATACGATTCATCGTCCGGGTGTAATGGGATCCATTGCAGGCGATGATACGATTTTTGTGGCAACCAGGACGGATTCTGCGTCTGTCAGCCTGGTGGCAGATCTGAAAAAGCTGATGACGGGAAATAGCAATTGACAGGGAAGCTGCGTTGTTACAGCTCCTGTCAGCCGGAGCCTTGCGGTTTGTCTGATAAAGGACAGCGCATGATTCGTGCAGAAAATGGAGGAATCAATGCTTAAAAATCTATATATAGAAAACATTGCAGTGATAGAAAAAACAACGATTGATTTCGGTAGCGGACTGAATGTGCTGACCGGTGAAACGGGTGCAGGTAAGTCGATTGTCATTGATTCGATCAATGCCATTCTCGGCAACCGGACATCCCGGGATCTGATCCGCAGCGGCAGCGAAACAGCATTTGTCAGCGCAGAGTTTGCACAGCTGTCACAGCGTGCGCTTCATGCGGCGGAGGAGCTGGGATTTGTTCCGGAAGAAGACGGTTCCTTTCTGGTGCAAAGGGAGCTTTCACTCAGCGGTAAGGGAAAGTGCCGTATTAACGGACGTCCCACAACGGTCGGCGTACTCAAGGAGCTGGGACAGTACCTGATTGACATTCACGGTCAGCACGCCAGCTATGAACTGATGTCGCCTGAATTGCATATAACGTACATTGATAAGCTGGGCAGCCTGTCAGAGTCAGTGGAGGCATATCGAAAGGTTTTCAGAGAGTATGTTCGTCTGAAAACAGAGCTGAATCAGGCAACTGTAGATGAAAGCGAACGGGCAAGACGGATAGATTTGTTGTCCTATCAGGTCAATGAGCTGGAACAGGCTGATTTTTACGTAGGAGAATATGAGGAACTTTGCGACCGCAGGGATATCATTGAAAACCGTGAAAAGATTGCCGCTTCGATCAATGAAACGCATGAGTACCTGAACGGCGGTGAAGACAGTGACGGCGCGATCCAGCAGCTGGAATATGCCTGTGACAGCCTGTCGCAGATTGTGGATTGTATGCCCGAAGCGGATGAACTTGCCAAACGGATACAGAGTGCTGTCTATGAACTGGAGGATTGCCGTGACGAGCTGGTATCTATGGCGGATGTGACGGATGGAGAAGCCGATAATATCAATGAGATAGAGGAAAGACTGGATCTGATATATTCGCTGGGAAAGAAGTACGGACAGACGATAGAGGAGATGCTGGACTTTCTGGATAAAGCCAGAGAGGAACTGAATTATCTGGAAAAGTTTGATGAAAACAGAGCGGAGCTGACGCAGGCGTGCCAGAAAGCAAAGCAGCAGGCACAGCAGCTGGCAGAGCAGATATCTGCCCGCAGAAAGGATGCAGCAAAGGATTTTTGTTCCCGTGTCAGGGAGGAAATGACCTTTCTGGATATGCCGAATGTAGAGCTGGTTGTCAGAATAGAGCCATGCGAGCTGAACCGGAATGGATGTGACGCAGTGGAAATCCTGATTTCTACCAATCCGGGAGAAGTGCCCAAGCCGGTAGCGAAGATTGCTTCAGGAGGTGAGCTTTCCAGAATGATGCTGGCGATCAAGAATGTATTGTCGGATCAGGATGATATAGATACGCTGATTTTTGACGAGGTGGATACGGGCATCAGCGGCAGTGCTGCACAAAAGGTGGGCTTCAAGCTGAAGGAGGTATCAGCCTCCCGCCAGGTTTTGTGCGTGACCCACCTTGCACAGATTGCATCATTGGCAGACAGTCATTACAAGATACAGAAAAGCGTCCGTAATGAAAAGACCTATACCCAGGTCACACCGCTGGATCATGAAGGCAGGAGAAATGAGCTTGCCCGCATTATCGGCGGCGTGGAAATGACGCAGGCAACGTTGGATTATGCAGAGGAATTGCTTGGGAAAAACGGCTGACGCAACGGACAGCCCGTAAAAAATAAATCAATAAAGACAGGAGAGAGTAAGATGGATTGTTTATTTTGCAGCATTATCAAAGGGGATATTCCTTCCACAAAGGTGTATGAGGACGAAACAGTTTATGCATTCAAGGATATCAATCCCATGGCGCCGGTTCATGTGCTGATTATTCCGAAGAAGCATCTTTCATCTATCAATGATGTAACAGCAGAGAACAGCGCAGTGATTGCCCATATCTATGAGGTAGCCGCACAGCTGGCAAAGGAACTGGGAATAGATGAAAGCGGCTACAGAGTGGTTTCTAACTGCGGTGCAGACGCAGGTCAGACAGTCTTCCACCTGCATTTCCATTTGCTGGGCGGAAAGAAGCTGAAGGTTGAGATGTGTTGATTTCTGCTTTGACAGAAATGCATGGGTAAACGGAGGGAATAAGCAATGCGGCGACCACTGGCAGTGATCGGATTTTCATATTCGGCTGCGCTGATGGTCGCTTTTTTCCTTGGAAATATCCTGACAGCGGCTGCATTGGTGTCTGTGGTGCTGCTGGGTGCGCTGTTGAATGCGAAGCTGAGAAAAACAGTTTACCTGCCGGCAGGATGTATAGCGGCTTGTCTGGCACTGGTGACGCTGTGGGGATACCGGTGCGCCTACGTAGACCGCACAGATCTTCTGATGGAGCAGGAGGTACATATCAAGGCAGTTATCCGTGATCTGCCCTATGAGCAGAATGACCGGATGTATTACTCGCTGAAAACCACACAGGTAGATTATCCTGCCAGTCCCCAGACGATACCGATTCTGATTTCCGCATCCTCTGCGCTACGTGCGGAGCCGTTTGATACCATAGAGGTTACGGTTCACATTTACGCGGAATCAGAAAGGGACAGGCTGCCGCATATTGCAAAAGGAAATTATCTGCGTGGCAGTCTGATAGAGAAGGAGCCTGTTCGTGTGACAAAAAACGAACAGAAACCGTTGTATAATATTGCCCTGCAGGTGCGTAAGTGCGTCATGGAAAAGATACGGCTGCTGTTTCCGGAAAAGGAGGGGGCATTTGTGTCGGCATTGCTGATCGGAGATAAAGCTTCTATGTCCTATGATGACCAAGCGGTTTTTCGCAATGCAGGCATCAGTCATATCATTGTAGCCTCTGGCTTTCACCTGGCAATACTATCAGGGTTCATTACGGCAGTTCTGGGCATCTTACTGGATGGACGAAAAAATGTGGCATCCCTTGTCAGTGTTCTGTTTGTGTTTGCCTATATGGCAGTTGTGGGATTCACGCCGTCCATTATGCGTGCCGGAATCATGACAATTATTATGCTGCTGGGAAGGTTTGCATTCCGTCAGGCAGATTCGATCAATTCATTAGGTGCGGCAGTAATGATTATTTGCTTTCTGAATCCGTATGCAGTATGTGATGTGGGGTTTCTGCTGTCAGTATCTGCTTCGCTGGGGATTGTTACATTAAGCGAACCCTTAACAGAACGCACGATGGAATGGCTGGTTCCAATGAATTCGGATCATTCACTGCGTGTAAAAGTATATGATAAATGGAATGGAAAGCTGAAGACTATGATTGAAGCGGTTGCTGTACCGTTTTCAGCAATGTTGTTTACATTTCCGCTGACAATTGTGTATTTTCATTTTTTTGCACCATATGCAGTACTGACGAATCTGTTGATTACACCAGCAGCATCCCTGTTGCTGCCGCTGCTGTTTCTGACGATAACGGTGGAGTTCAGCGTGGTTTTTGCTTTCTGGACAAAGCCGCTGCTGGCGGTATGTCAATGGCTGACACAGTATATTCTGTGGACAGCGGAAACGATAGGCAATCTTCCCTATGCGGGTATCAGGGCTTCGGCTGAATACGTTCCCATAGCCCTGTTCTGTACTGCGGCGGCAGGCGTGGTCTGCTATATCTGCCGCCGTTTCGGAAAAGCAAGACGCAGCAGACAGAGTGCTGCATTTTCGGCATTATCGGTTCTGCTGGCAGCTGCACTGATATTCCTGACCGGCGGCGGGGTGATAGATGCACTGGTGAAAGCAGATAGTGTCAAGGTTTCGGTGCTGGATACGGGAAACGGTATTTCTGTGCTGCTCTCCGATGGGGAGGAATCCGCTGTACTGAGCTGCGGCGGCAGCTATGATAAGGTGGGCGAGTTGGTCAATTATCTGTCTGAATCATCCTGTAAGAAAATTGACTATGTTCTGCTTACCTGCCATACCTCACAAAGCTCCGCCTATGCCGGAATGCTGCTGCGCTATTTTCATGCCGGGACGGTTCAGGTCTATGACGAGCAGAAATGCTCTGAACAGCTGCACCGGCAGATACTGTCCGCAGATGAGGTAATCATGTCTTCATCCAAGAGCAGGCAGATCAGCCGTTTTACTTGCTGTAAAATAGAAATTAGTGTTTACAAAACCCTGCAATGTAATGCCGTTGCTTTTTCGGTACGAGGATATCGCTATCTGATCATCCAGGATGAAACCGATTGTGCAGAGCTGCCGCTTGAAATGCGCAGCTGTGATATGCTGATTGTATGCGGAAAAGCGGTGAATTCACAGTATCTGACAGCAGACAGCGTACTGGTATCAGACAGTGCCGCAAGGGCAGAAGCAGATGCGGCTGCCTTGCAGATGGATACAGCAGACGTGATGTGTACAGCAGGGAAAGGCAGTATCGGCATACGTACATATGCGGACGGACGCAGACAAATCAGGAGGGAATATGATTGGCTAAACTGAATGAACAGGATTTCAAAAAAGAGATGACAGCGGGTGAGTTGAAAAACCTGTATCTGATCTATGGTGAAGAAAAATATCTGGTAAAAAAATACACGGAGGCACTGGTAAAGAAAGCAGTCGGCAAGAATCCCTCTGAATTTGATTATTATAAGCTCAGCGGCGATACGCCCATCGAAGAAATATTTGACGCATCCGAACAGATTGCCATGTTTTCGGAGAGAAAGTGCGTACAAGTGTCGGATTATGATATCAATGCACTCAGCGAGAGTGATTATAAGGAATTGGAAGGTTTTTGTGCTGATATTTCACCGACAACCGTACTGGTCTTTACCATGCCCACTTTAGATACAGCCGGAAAGAAGAAAAAAGAGGGCGCAAAGGGAAAGACCAGATTCAGTAAATTTGTTTCCTGCGTAGAAAAACATGGAACCGTGCTGGAGCTGAATCCTCTTGGTGATGTTGCATTGGAGGCACAGCTTATCAAATGGGCAGAAAAGAACGGAGCTTCCCTGCATCGGGCAAATGCCGGAAAGATTGTCACAATGGTGGGGACGGATATGAATGCCCTGCGTCTGGAGATAGATAAGCTCAGTGCCTATGCACAGGGAGAAATAACAGCAGAGATTATTGATCTGCTGTGTGTGAGGAACAGTGAAACGAAGGTGTATTACCTGTCCCGTTATATCATGCGGAATGATTTCAACGGAACCTATCAGGAGCTGCATACGCTTTTCGGGCAGAATGAAAGACCCGAGGTGATTCTGTCGGGACTGAGTAGTGCCTTTATTGATATGTACCGTGCAAAGGCGGCAGCCGAAAGCGGCGTCGGCTTGCAGCAGGCAGCGAAGGATCTGAAATATGGCAACCGGGAATTTGCTTTAAAAAATGCTGCTGGTAATGCAGCAAAATATTCAGCGGCAACGCTGCGTAAATTTCTGGAGGCTATACTGGAAACGGATATAAAAATGAAAAGCACCAGAACGAATGCAAGAATTCTGTTGGAAACATTGGTTGCAAAGATGCTGTTAATTGTAAAAGAGGGTAGCTGATATGATCAGGGTAGAGGAAGCCATTATCGTAGAAGGAAAATATGATAAAATCAAGCTGTCTAATTTTATAGACGGTATGATCATCACGACCGAGGGCTTCGGCATTTTCAAGAATAAGGAAAAGCAGGCATGGCTGCGCCGTCTGGCGGAGAAAAGG
>CACZSU010000221.1 GCA_902783855.1 uncultured Ruminococcus sp. | reverse complement strand
AATTCATTTGCCTTCTGGATAAAGAATGTTGCAGGACGAGCATGAAGACCAACCTGATTCTGAACCATTACTTCCTTAACATACATAACTAAATCCTCCTTTAAAAAGTATACCCCAAAACATATAACTGCAGCTAATCATATATCATCATATGCTGTTTAGCTACTTGTAATTATAGCACAATTTTGACGTTGGTCAACAGTTTTGATGCAAGTTTTTGATTTTATACGATTTAAATCAGGTTTTTAACCCCTGCCTTTGTTCATTTTGCCCAAAAAGTTGAAAAGTTTTATAGTTTACTGCCCATGAAAACTTGCCTGAATTAAGATAGTGAATACTTTTTCATAATATTTGAATAAATATTTATACCAGTTTTGGCATAACATTCCAAATATCGTCTTTTTTCTCCAAATTTCGTTGTTGTGTACAGTTTTTCGTTTAATTTTATTATATTTTCATATAATATATCAATAGACAAATTTCAGTTTTTGTCATCAAAACGACAATTTATCGTATATTTTTGTTCATAAACTGTATTAGTTTCAATTACTATGAAATTATATTGCTAAAAAAACAATAAAAATGTCACACAAAAAATTGCACATAAGAAAAAAGCATGATATAATTTTTCAGATTTTAGTACAAAAGTCACTTTTAACCATTTTCATCAGTTTTTGTCTTTTCCAGCAGATCAGGCCTTTTTTTCCTTGTTTCATCCAAAGCCTGCTCCTTGCGCCATTTTTCGATGTTGGCATGATGACCGCTCAGCAAAACCTCGGGAACCTCCATCCCTCTCCATACAGACGGCTTGGTATACTGGGGATATTCCAGCAAACCGTCATAGTGGCTTTCCTCTGAAAAGCAGACCTCATCCGACAGCACACCTGGCACCAGCCGGCTGACGCTGTCCGCCAGCACCAGTGCCGGCAGTTCTCCGCCGGTCAGGACATAATCGCCGATGGATATTTCCTCATCTATAAAGCTGTCAATCAGACGCTGATCCACTCCCTCATAATGACCACAGAGAATACAGAGCTGCTTCATCTGTGAAAGCTCCCTCAGACGCTGTTGGGTCAGTGTCTTGCCCTTTGGCGACATATAAATAAAATGAGGACGATCCTCCAGCTTGCTGCAGATATCCTCAAAGCACAGTGCGATGGGTTCCGCCATCATCAGCATACCCATTCCGCCGCCGTAGGTGGTATCGTCTACCCGTTTATGCTTATCGAACGCATAATCCCGCAGCTGGTGACACTCTATTTCAATCAAGCCCTTTTTTCTTGCTCTGCCGATAATGCTTTCGCTCATCACCGATTCGCACATTTCAGGGAAAAGCGTAATGATATCAATTCTCATCTTCAAACAACCCGCCTATGATTTTTGTATTGATTTGTACGGTACCATCCTCCAGGTTAACAGACGTCACTACCTCCGGTATTTTCGGAATCAGATAGTCCTTTCCATCCCGGCTGATCTGATAAACATCATTTGCGCCCGTCTGATACACCTGTGTAACCGTACCGTATTCTTTCCCGCTGTCAACATCCACCGCTTTCAGCCCCAGAATATCCTGCACAAAATAAACATCCTCCGGCAAACGCACATCACACCGGTCAATATAGACAATCTGCCCCTTCATAGCCTGTGCCTGTTCCGGTGTGTCTACTCCCGCAAATTTGACAATGACAATATTTTTATGCACCCTTGCACGGCGCACCTTCATTTCATTCTGATCTCTGTCAAACAGTCTTTTAAAGCGGCTCAGAAATTCGGGTCCGTCACACCACGGGTCAATCCGCACCTCGCCCTGCAATCCATGCACGCCTACAATTTTTCCTGCTTCTAAAAATTGCTTTTTCATCATTTCACTCCTGTTCCGTTATGCCGGGCGTCCCCTACACTGTGAATGAAAACGCTCCGACAGGTGGAAGAATAGGGAGAACCGATTATCAGTCCTCCCTCTGGTAAAATTTATTCAATTTCTACCTGAATCTTTTCGTCATTTCTTGCAGCAGCAGCTCTCATGACAGTACGGATTGCCTTGGCAATTCTGCCCTGTCTGCCGATTACTCTGCCCATATCATCCTCGGATACATGAAGATGATAAACAACAACGCCTTCTTCATTCACGTCATCGGCGCTCACTGTAATTTCTTCAGGATTTTCTACCAATCCTGTTACAATTGCAATCAGTAGTTCTTTCATTTTTTCCTCCGAGGAATTTTATTACTCAATAATACCGTTCTTCTTGAGAAGTGCTTTTACAGTGTCTGTCGGCTGTGCGCCTTTAGCAATCCATTTCTTTGCCTTCTCAGCGTCTACCTTGAACTCTGTGGGTTCTGCCAGGGGATTATACGTACCGATCTCCTCAATGAATCTGCCGTCACGGGGATATCTGGAATCAGCTACCACTACACGATAGAAGGGAGCCTTCTTTGCGCCCATACGGCGAAGTCTGATCTTAACTGCCATTTTTCTTACCTCCAAAAATTGTTTTGCATTTTTCTTTTATTCTTGGCTTTCTGCCGTATTGCGGCAAAAAACTCAAATCTATTTCACCGACGCGTGTCGGGTGAAAACTTCATCTGACGACGGTTATCTTCTGTAACCGCCCATTCCGCCAAACGGCATACCGCCAAGTCCCGGCAGCCGTTTCCGCTTGCCGTCCTTGCCTCTTGCATTCATGGATTTCATGAACTTACGCATCTCGGCATACTGCTTCATCAACCGGTTGACATCCTCTACCTTCATACCGCTGCCAGCTGCAATTCTGCGCTTTCTGGACGGATTGATAATGGACGGATCCTCCCGTTCCTTTTTGGTCATGGACGAAATCATAGCGCCCACTCTGTCAAGCTGTCTGTCGTCAAAATCCATATCCTTGATCTGGTCGCCGATATTCGGAATCTTTGACAGGATATTCTTGACACTGCCCATCCGTTTAATCTGCTGAAGCTGTTCATACAGATCATTCATATCGAATTTATTCTGCTGGAACTTCTGCGCCATTTCCTGTGCTTTTTTCTGATCCAGACGATTCTCCGCATCCTCAATCAGCGTCAGTACATCACCCATACCGAGAATTCTGGACGCCATTCTGTCCGGATGGAATACCTCCAGATCATCCAGCTTCTCACCGATACCCGCATATTTAATCGGCTTTCCGGTTACTGCCTTGACAGACAGTGCCGCGCCGCCTCTGGTATCGCCGTCCAGTTTCGTCAGGATAACGCCCGTAATATCCAGCAGCTCATCAAAGGATTTTGCTACATTGACAGCATCCTGACCTGTCATGGAGTCGACTACCAGCAGGATTTCGTCAGGATGAACCTCCGCCTTGATTTCCTTCAGCTCGTTCATGAGCTTTTCATCAATGTGCAGACGTCCCGCTGTATCAATAATCACAATGTCATTGCCATAATCCTTAGCGTGTGAAATTGCCTTCTTGGAAATTTCCACAGGATCTCCCTGACCCATTTCAAACACAGTCGTTCCTGCCTGTCCGCCCACAACCTTCAGCTGTTCGATAGCTGCCGGACGATATACGTCACAGGCTACCAGCAGCGGACGATGTCCCTGCTTCTTGAACAGCTTCGCCAGCTTTGCACTGTGCGTCGTCTTACCGGATCCCTGCAGACCGCACATCATGATGACTGTCGGCGGCTTGGATGCAAATTTAATCTTCGTTTCCTCCGAACCCATCAGCGCCGTCAGTTCTTCATTGACGATTTTGATGACCATCTGTCCGGGCGTCAGGCTTTCCATTACATCAGAGCCGACTGCTCTCTCTGTAACCTTGGCAGTAAAATTCTTTGCTACCTTATAGTTAACATCCGCTTCCAGCAATGCCATGCGTACTTCTTTCATAGCTGCTTTTACATCATCTTCCGTGAGCTTGCCTTTGCTTCTGAGCTTACGGAACGCATTGCTCAGCTTTTCGGATAATCCTTCAAATGCCATGTCCGTTCCACCCCTTTTGCTTTGTTTTTTTCTGCTGTTCCCAGCCCTTGTGCTTATTTCAGTTCATCGAGCTTATCCAGCTCTTTCAGAATCACTTTAATACTTTCGTTGATATCATTGGAGCGATATACACGCATATTCCGCTGGTCAATGACATTGATGTGCTTTTTAACTGTTTCAAGACTCTGACGGATCAGCCCGAATTTCTTTGCCAGACCCAGCTTTTCCTCCATCTCGAACAGTATCGTCTCTGCTCTTTTGATATTGTCACGCACACCCTGACGGGAAATACCGAGATTGGCGCCGATTTCTCCCAGCGACAGATCATCATTATAATAGTAGTCAAGCGATTCCCGCTGCTTTTCGGTCAGCAAATCGCCGTAAAAGTCCAGAAGATACGCAACCTGCATATTTTTCGCCATTCTACCACCCCTGCCAAGGTTATCTGTAAAGTCCTATCCTTTACACAGCTTCTATATTATACAATATTCTACCCTATTTGTCAATACCCATTTATCACGGAAACAGGGCAACCGCATGAAAGAATCATAAAAATTTATTAAAAATGACGCTTGACAAAAATTCATCATCAAAGGAACATTTGAAGCGTTT
>CACZSU010000220.1 GCA_902783855.1 uncultured Ruminococcus sp. | reverse complement strand
GTTTTTTTAGGAAGGGGGGTGCGGATGTCCGGTGGACATCTCTGCCGCAGGCAGAAGCACCGACCGAGCCGGCAGGCGAGAAGGGGAGTGCTGGCAAAAATTGATTTCCGTGGGCGCACAAGGGGGCTGGTTGACAAGAGGGGCGGGGAATGATACAATTTATGAGGAACAAAGTGTGGTGGGGGTGAACTCTATCTATTGTTTACAAAAAATCAAACAAATAATGGCAATGGCAGCTGCGGTGGCAATGGTTATGGGGTTAGGTGCAGATGAGGTCAGAAGCCTGGATTTGTCCGGTGACAGAATGCAGTCTACTGTGTCAGAAATAGTGATGGGACTGGAAGAAACATTACAATTGAATGCCGACGAACAGTTGCATTGGATTACTTCTGAGCCGTCTGTGCTGACGGTGGGGAATGATGGAATGGTTCATGCTGTCGGCTGCGGAAAAGCAGATGTGATTGCTGAATCCACTCATTGCCGGAAGATATGGCATACTACCGTCAAGGCATCGCCTGAAAGTGTTTCTTTCAGCCGCCAGAATATAACTATGGGGGCGGGGGAAAGCGTTATCATACAGATGGTGCTGCCTGATGATACAGCCGCCTGTGATAAACAGTTTTCTGTCAGTGACAGCCATGTAGTTGAAATCATACCGTCAGGGGATTCAGTCAGGCTGACCGCAAAGCGTGAAGGTACGGCAATTGTTTCTGTACAGCTATATAATGGGGTCAGTACCAGCTGCCGTATAGAGGTCAGGTCTGCGCCGGAAACTGTACAGCTGAGAGAGAAAAGCATGACGGTGGGTGTAGGGGAAAAAGTGAGCCTGAATGCTATTTTGCCTGACAATACTGCGTCAGATCAGATTCTGTTTGTGACGGACAACAGCAGCGTGATTCATATGACAAAAACAGACGGAACAGGAGAGTTTACTGCACTCCGTCAGGGTAAGGCTCAGATTACTGTGTGTCTTTATAATGGCGTAAAAGCAAGCTGTCAGGTGACGGTTATGGCTGCGCCAATGAATGTAGAATTAAGTCAGACAGATATACAGATGAAAATTGGCAATCAGACACAGATAGAAGCTATACTGCCTGAGCAAACAGCTGCGCGGCAACGTAATTTTCGCAGCAGTGATGAAAAGGTAATTCGTATTCGTCAGCAAGATAAAAAAGCGACAATACAAGCAGTCGGAGCAGGCACTGCCTATGTGACGGTAAAGCTGTATAATGGCATTGAGAAAAGCTGTCAGGTTACCGTATGGGACGGACCTATTATTGAGGTAAGAAATGGCGTAACGTATATGGATGGCGTTCTCATTGTCAACAAAACCTATCCTCTGCCCCGGACATATGGAAAGGGTCTGGACAAGACGGCAAAAGCTGCGTTTCAGAAAATGAAATCGGATGCGGAAAAGGCAGGTATTCATCTGTATATTGTTTCCGGTTTCAGAAGCTATGATGTTCAGGCTGCTTTATATCAAAGCTATTGTGCGGAAAGAGGTCAAAAAGCAGCAGACCGGTTTTCTGCCCGTCCCGGTCACTCAGAACACCAGTCGGGACTGGCAATGGATATCAACAGTGTTTATGATTCCTTTGCAGATACGGCAGAAGCAAAATGGCTGAAAAACAATTGTCATCGTTATGGGTTTATTATCCGCTATCCAAAGGGAAAGGAATCTGTGACCGGCTATAAATACGAAAGCTGGCATATCCGCTATGTGGGAAAGGAACTGGCGGAGAAGCTGAACCAACGTCAGATTACGCTGGAGGAGTACTTCGGGATTGATTCTGTATATAAAGATTCTGATAATTAATCGGAAAGGAATGAATAAGCGCCTTGGGTATCAGCCGCAGAAATGTACTGTTTAACCGGCGGGGGAATGCAAACAAGTCAAGAGGCTCTCGGGAGGAATGAGAAAAAATGAAATTTTTTGCAGGTGAATTTGAAGTGGCAGTCATCGGCGCCGGTCATGCAGGAATTGAAGCAGGACTGGCAGCTGCAAGACTGGGATGTAAAACAGGTGTTTTTACAATTAATATGGATGCTGTCGGAAACTGTCCGTGCAATCCGTCTATCGGCGGTACGGCAAAGGGTCATCTGGTTCGGGAAATAGATGCCCTTGGGGGTGAAATGGGAAGGGCAGCGGATGCGTGTTTCCTGCAAAGCAGAATGCTCAACAGGGGAAAGGGTCCGGCAGTTCATTCGCTTCGTGCCCAGATTGACAGAAGAAAATACAGTGCCTACATGAAGCATACGCTGGAGCTGCAGGAAAATCTGGAACTGCGTCAGGCTGAAATAACCGACCTGTACCGGGATAATGAAGGCTTATGGGTACTGACAACCAGACTGGAAGCACAGTATAAGGCAAAGGCAGTTATTCTCGCAACAGGAACCTATCTGGGAGGAAGAATCTATGTTGGTGACGTGTCCTATGAGAGCGGACCGGATGGAATGTTCCCGTCAACCTATCTGCCTGATGCACTGGAAAAGCTGGGAATGCAGATACGCCGTTTCAAAACAGGGACACCGGCACGTGTGCTGCGTTCCAGTATTGATTTTACCGATCTTGAGGAACAAAGCGGAGATGAACCAATCGTACCGTTTTCCTATGATACACAGGATCCGGGAGAAAATAAGGTAAATTGCTATGTCAGCTGGACAAATGAAAATACGAAAAAGGTGATTCTCGATAATATTGACCGTTCCCCCATGTATAGCGGCAAAATTGAAGGAATCGGTCCCCGATATTGTCCCAGTATTGAAGATAAAATTGTGCGCTTTTCTGATAAACCTCGTCATCAGCTGTTTATTGAACCCTGCGGATTGGATACGGAGGAAATGTATATTCAGGGAATGTCATCTTCTTTACCGGAGGATGTACAGTTAGCGTTCTATCATACCATTAAAGGTCTGGAGCATTGTACAGTGATGCGGCCAGCGTATGCGATTGAATATTTTTGTGCTGATCCGATACAGATGAACAGTTCGCTGGAATTCCGGGAATTTTCCGGACTGTATGGTGCCGGTCAGTTCAATGGCAGCTCCGGATATGAAGAAGCGGCAGCGCAGGGTTTGGTTGCCGGAATCAATGCCGCTTTAAAAATACAGGGAAAAGAACCAATGCTGCTGGATCGTGCAAGCTCTTATGTGGGAACGCTGGTGGATGATCTGGTGACAAAGGGATGTAATGATCCGTACAGAATGATGACCTCACGCAGCGAATACAGATTGATATTGCGGCAGGATAATGCCGATGTACGTCTGACGCCGATAGGCAGAAAAATTGGTCTGATTCCCGATGAAAGATGGGAGCGTTTCCAGCAGAAGCTGGCAAAAATAGAAGCCGAGCTGGAAAGAGTCAGAAAAACCGTACTCTCTCCTACAGAAGAATTAAATGCGATTCTGAGGGAACAGCATACATCTGAGGTAAAGACAGGCATCCGTCTTTGCGATCTGATCAAGCGCCCGGAATTGAATTATCAGGTATTATCTTCTGTGGACAGTACCCGCACAGAAACGGATGCCAGTGTTCTGGAACAGGTTGAAATTGAAATCAAATATGAGGGTTATATTAAACGTCAGTTAATTATTATTGATCAGGTGCGCCGTCTGGAGTCAAAGCTGCTGCCGCCGGATATCCATTACGAAGCAATTGAAGGTCTTCGGCTGGAAGCACGTGAAAAGCTCTCAAAGGTTCGCCCCGAAAATATCGGACAAGCAGCCCGTATTTCCGGCGTCAGCCCTGCCGATATTTCCGTTCTGGTCATCTACCTGTCAACCTTGCGCAAGTGACGTCTTTATTTCCGTTTAGCTGCACTTTGGGAAACCCTTTGTCCCCAAACAAAGGGTTATCCCCCCTTTTCGCCTGTCGGTTTGGTGGAGAGCAGCGTCTGGCTGAACGCGGCGCCGAGCCGGCGGCGAATGCCGATACGAAAGCTCTCCTTCTTGAAAACGGCTTTTTGTCTGAAGGGCAGGTTTTTGTTTTTTTAACTGAGTAAAAGTTAGTAATTAATCAAATAGAAGTGGTGTGATACATATGATTGCAGAAATGGTAAAAAAGTGGTGTCTGGAAAATAAGCAGACAATTACGGAGCAGCAGCTTGCTATGTTTAAGCAGTATGCTGGATTGCTCCGGGAATGGAATGAAAAAATGAATCTGACAGCAATTACAGATGATGAGGGAATTGCTGTACGGCATTTTATAGATAGTATTTCCATTCTGAATAGTCAGGCTATTCCTGATGGGGCAAAGGTAATAGATATCGGTACAGGCGCCGGATTTCCCGGAATTCCAGTTAAAATCATGCGTCCGGATGTGGAACTATATTTGCTGGATAGTCTGAATAAAAGGCTTATTTTTTTAGAGGAGGTCTGCGGACAGCTTGGTTTCCAGGCACAGCTGATACATAGCCGTGCAGAGGACAGCGCTCGACAGGAAGAATACAGAGAACAGTTTGATGTAGTTGTGTCCAGGGCAGTGGCAAATCTGCCGGCTTTGTGTGAGTACTGTCTGCCTTATGTAAAAGTGGGCGGCATATTTATCGCCATGAAAGGACCTGACGGCGAAAATGAATTGGCACAGTCGGAAAAGGCTTTCAACATTCTGGGAGGAAAAGTTGAAAACATTCTGCATACCGTTTTGCCGGATCAAAGCCAGAGAACTATTATATGCCTGAAAAAAACAGCAGAAACACCTGCCCGATATCCCAGAAAGGGTACAAAAATTAATAAAAATCCGCTCTGAGAATCATTTTTGATTCTGACAGAATAATGGGTGGAAAAATCAGGAGAGTTTTCAACTTTTTACAAAACGAATGTTGAAAACTCTCTTTTTTATTTTATGATCAACTACCCTTATAAAACCGGAAAAGTGTGATAAATACAGGCTTTTTTCAGATTGTTAATGAATAAGAATGATGAAACTGTATTTTAAACATTCAGGGTAGAAAATGTTGAAAACCTGATGAGAATTATCACAAATATTTATCAGGAATATAATGGTTAACCTCCAGAATCTGACAGAATACGCAGCTAAGATATGATAGGATATAAATACGAAGGGAGTGACGGCTGTGCTGTTCAATATCGGTAATGAAAAAAAAATCCACGACATTCCGATCGTGCGTATCAGACCGTGTCGTGTGCAGTCCAGAAGATATTTCTCATCTCGGGAAATGAAAGAGTTGGCGCAAAGCATTAAGTTCAACGGTATTCTGCAACCCCTGACAGTCAGAAAGCTCAGCATCGGTGAATATGAATTAGTCGCAGGCGAGAGGAGGCTCCGGGCGGCGGCTATGTGCGGAAAGAGTAAAGTTCCTTGTCTGATTCTGAATTGCAGCGACAGGCAGGCGGATCAGTTTTCGCTGATTGAAAACCTACAGAAAAGTGATATGAATTTTTTTGACGAAGCGGAAGGTTTTAACCGTCTGATGAAATCCTATAATATGTCGTGTTTTGACATTTCCCGCAGAATCGGCAAGCGTCAGTCTTCCGTTGCAGAAAAAATCAGAATGTTGACCTTTACGGATGAAGAAAGAGATACCATTATCCGATACAGACTGACAGAGCGCCACGCAAAGGCGCTGCTAAAAATTAAAGAACCGCTGCTCAGAAAATCCGTCCTCGGAAAAATCATTGCACAGGGACTGAACGTCACCCAGACAGAACGGTACATAGAAACTGTACTATCTGGTAAAAATCAAGAAAAACCCAAAAACCAAAAAACGACGCTTGTCATCAAAGATATTAAAATACTGGAAAATACAATTTATAAAGCAGTTGATTCCATCCGTTCCACAGGTATTGACGCTGTCAGCGGCAGGAATGAAACCGATGCTTTTATTGAATACACGGTACGCATCCCCAAAAATAAAACGGATGACGAAACCAAAAAATCAGCTTGAGTACAACGAATCCCCATTTCCAAAACATAAACGCAAAAGCCGGACCGCATTTCTGTGGTCCGGTTTTTGCAATATCTGTGTGGCATCGAATAATCAGTAATTGGTAATGAAAACATTGCCTGTTACCTGGTAGCTGATGTTCAGGTTATTGTCTACCGTGAAGCGGATAGGCGTGTTGTCCCATCTGCCGTCTGACCGCTGGGCTTTCAGAAT
>CACZSU010000219.1 GCA_902783855.1 uncultured Ruminococcus sp. | reverse complement strand
GTTTTTTTAGGAAGGGGGGTGCGGATGTCCGGTGGACATCTCTGCCGCAGGCAGAAGCACCGACCGAGCCGGCAGGCGAGAAGGGGATAACCCTTTGTTTCCAAACAAAGGGTTTCCCCCAGGGAAGTGCTGGCAAAATTGATTTCCGTGTCGGCTCGGCGCCGCCGGTGGTTGACAAGCGGGGCTTAAAATTGTACAATAGCAGTAAACGGAGAAAGAGCAAAGGAAGGTTTTTCGGACATGAAAAGTATGTTTGAAATAAGTGAAGGAAAACCAGACGTGACAGGAAAAGGTGAACCGATTATTGAATTCCGTAATGTCACCAAAATCTATACACTGTACAAGAACAGTCGTGAGCAGTTCAAGGCTTTGTTTATCAAATCCAGAAAATACAAACGTTCCAAGGCTTTGGATGGTGTGAACTTTAAGATTTACCGGGGAGAGTCTGTTGCTATTATCGGTAAAAACGGTGCGGGTAAATCTACGGTTCTGAAGATGATCACAGGTGTTGCCTTTCCTACAACAGGTGAGGTCAGGGTCAAGGGCAGAGTAGCAGCTTTGCTGGAGCTGACAGCCGGCTTTGTTCCCGATATGACGGGGCGGGAAAATATCAGCTTCAAATGCTATGTGCTGGGACTGAGCGAGGATGAGATCAGGGAAATTGAACAGAAGGTAGTCGATTTTGCTGATCTGGGCGATTACATGGATCAGCCTGTGCGCACCTATTCTTCCGGTATGAAAATGCGTCTGGGCTTTGCCATCAATATCAATATGAATCCGGATATTCTGGTTATAGATGAGGCTCTGAGTGTAGGTGACGCTGCCTTCAAGAAAAAGTGCAAGGCAAAGATTCGTGAGCTGATCAGCAAGGATATTACGGTACTCTATGTAAGCCATGGACGTGATATCAGAGAAATATGCAAGCGGTGTATCTTCCTGCAAAAGGGAAAAGTTATATTTGACGGCGGCATGGAGGAAACGCTTAATAAATATCCTGAATTCGGAAAATAAGCGGCGAGCCGCTGTACACAATTCACCATGCGGATTATCTGACCCGCCGGCACGATGACATAGACCTGTGCGTTTGACTGGTATTTGTTGATACTGACTATTCAAAATTGATAAAAAAATGCATTTCGAGAGATAAAATTTATTTTACCTATTGAAAAATTGGCGGAAATAGTATAGAATATACCTTGTAAGCACTGTGTCCGGCAGAATTGGTTTTGTCGGGGCATGGGCGATTCCCGAAGTTTTTTCGGGGCTGTGCAGGGCTGTTGAATCCCTGTGAAATCGGTACCGGCGTTGTCCGGGGAAAGGATGTAAGTAAAATGAACTATCTTAACAAGAAAACGGTTGAAGATATTGATGTAGCAGGCAAGAAAGTGCTTGTTCGCTGCGACTTCAATGTTCCGTTTGATGGCGAGGGCAATATCTCTGACCCAAAGAGAATTGATGAGGCTCTCAAAACGATCAAATACCTGATTGACAATAAGGCAAAGGTTATCCTCTGCTCTCACCTCGGTCGTCCGAAAGGTGAATTCAATATGAAGTATTCACTCGCTCCTGTTGCTGCTTATCTTTCCAAGGCTCTTGGCTTTGAAGTAAAGATGGCTTCTGATGTTGTCGGCGAAAGCGCAAAGAGCATCGCTGCTTCTCTGCAGGACGGTGAAGTTGAACTGATCGAGAATGTTCGTTTCCATAAGGAAGAGGAAAAGAATGATCCTGCTTTTGCTAAGGAACTGGCTTCTCTGGCTGAGATCTATGTAAACGATGCATTCGGTACTGCTCACAGAGCACACGCTTCTACAGCTGGTGTGGCTGATTATCTGCCTGCAGTCTGCGGTTACCTCATCCAGAAGGAAATTACCGTTATGGGCGGCGCACTGGAGGATCCGAAAAGACCCTTTGTTGCCATTCTCGGCGGTGCAAAGGTTTCCGACAAGATCGGCGTTATCACCAATCTGCTCGATAAGGTAGATACCCTGATTATCGGCGGCGGTATGGCTTATACCTTCATG
>CACZSU010000218.1 GCA_902783855.1 uncultured Ruminococcus sp. | reverse complement strand
TGGATAATGTAACTGCTCCTTTGACTGTCGGAAATATCGAATTGTCAGATGGAAGTGTCGTCAAAGGATTTCTTTGTGAAGGATATGCAGCTAATGATGCGGAAGATATAACATCAGCAGGATATTTTTAATATATCCTGATTCCGCAAAGTTCATACTTGAATAGAAGCCAATATTAGGCTGTATATAGCCCATTATTAATAATTTTTGAAACCTGACTTTTTTCACCCAATGGGTGAAGAAAATTCTAAATCAAAACCAATTGTTTTTTGCTATAATCAGACAAATATCTTTCACAACAATAGATTAAGTTTTGCGGAATCAGGTATATAATAAACGAAAGGATAAGTATATGAGTGCCGAATTTTCAAGAGTGGAAATAATGACAGGAATGGGAAAGATAGCCGATTTCATAGGAAAATTCAGTGATGAATCAACTGTAAAGAAAATGGCGAGTCTCGGTGTTACCGGAATAACCGTATATAATAATGTCATTGGCTGCGGAGTACAGCATGGAGTTCCCGAATATATGACAGAACCCAAACATCTTAATTTGCATTTACTACCCAAAAGTGTGGTAACTATAGTTTGCGATACTGAGAAAGTTGAGGAACTTGTTGAGTTTCTCAAACTTGAATTATATACAGGACATATCGGAGACGGAAAGATATTTATATCCGATATCAGAAATATTATACGTGTAAGAACAGGTGAAGAGGGCGCTGATGCCTTGAAAGCTTCATCTGTTGACTGATCGGAGAGATTTGTATGAATAAGAAGATCGGATTATTCGGTGCTGTCTCTACCGGAGTAGGTATGCTGATAGCCACAAGCTGTTTTATATCTTCGGCAAGTGGAGCAAGCACAGTAGGTACGCCATTTGTTATTGCGATAATAATTGCTTGTGCAGCTAATATAATGGCGGTCCTTTCAATAGCAGAATTAAACGCTATAATGCCTAATCTTACAGGCGGTATAGCACAGTATACTCTTGCCGGACTCGGACCTTTGATAACAATAGTTACAATGGTAGGCGGCTATCTGATAAGCAATGTTTTCGCTGCACCGGCAGAGGGCGCGATGTTTGCTAATGTTATGTCTGAAATAGCGGGCGGTTCTGTTCCGCCTGCCGTATTCAGCGTATCTATAACGCTGATACTCATAGCCGTAAATCTGATGGGAGTTAATATGTCAACTTTACTTCAGGAAATAGTAGCTGCTTTTATGGTCATATCATTGATAATACTTAGTTTTATCGGAGCATTTGGCCTTGGAAGCGGAGAAATGGTCGAACAGAGTGCGGTGATATCATCTGACCTCTCAGACATTCTTCCGTTAACTGCAACTGCATTTTGGTTTTTCATAGGAGCAGAGTTTATCGTTCCTCTTGCAAAAGATATGAAAGAACCGAGAAAGAAAGTGCCTCTCAGTATGATACTTTCACTTGTTATAATGTGTATAATACAGATAGTAATGGTGTTCGGATTCAAGAATTATACAATGTGGTCTGATCTTGGTGACGCTGTATCCCCACATTTGCTTTATGCTGTTGCAATGCTTGGAAAATGGGGCAGATACTGGATGATAGCAGTTGCAATATTTGCGGCTGTAAGTACACAGAATTCAATTATATGTTCTGTATCGGAAATATGCTGCGGAATGGCAAAAATGGATCTGCTTCCATCTTTCTTTCAGAAAAAGAATAAGCACGGTGCGCCTTATATTGTAATTCTTCTGCTTGGTATCCTGACTATTATCATTGAAGCTTCAGGTATCTCAACAGGAAAACAGGTTACATTCCTTACACTGACCTGCTCGCTTTTCTGGATGCTTTCATATATTACATCTCATGTAAATGTAATCATATTCAGACATAAAATGAAAAAAGTTCCACGTTCATATAAAACGCCGTTATTTCCGTTTTTTCAGATAATAGGGATAATTCTTCAGATTTATATGATGATGAATATATCTCCTGATAAGACCCAGAAAGCAAATATTTATTTATTATGTATGATATTGTTTGTAGCACTGTTCATATACGCTTATTTCTGGGTGAAATACAAACTTAAAATATCTTTGATAAAAGGTATAGGTGTTCATCAGGTAATGACAATGGAAAGTCCATTGTATCATGAATTAAGGAAAGGGCTTACTAAAAAACAGATTGATTTAAATGAATAAATCATATTTTAACTTTTAGTCGTATTGGTTAATTGTCTTTATTACGTTTGACAAGTGGATATTTTTGGTATATACTTGTATCATATGAGCAAGGGGCTGTTGTAGCCCCACCAAAGAAAAAGAGCCTGGCACAGACCTGAAAGGTGACCAGC
>CACZSU010000217.1 GCA_902783855.1 uncultured Ruminococcus sp. | reverse complement strand
CTTGTCATCAGCGGCAGCGGAGAAATGAGCGATTATGACAGCACAGAAGGAAAACAATCTCCGTGGTATAAAAGAAATGATATAAAAACTATTTTCGTTTCAAATGGAATTACAAGCATCGGAGATCATGCGTTCGCTGACTGCCGGAGTCTTACCAGCATCACAATACCGGACAGCGTGACAATTATCAGATTTGATGCGTTCCAAGGCTGCGAGAAGGTGACAATCCACGGCAAAAGCGGTTCATCTGCTGAAAGCTATGCGAAAAGTAATAATACACCCTTTAGTGCAATTTAATACGGCGAACAACAAGCGCCTGCTCCCGCGGATACCGACAGGGGGCAGGCGCAATTTATCTAATGGAAAAGCACGTACCATACATTTCAACGGTTATCCACTGGCTCCGGAAGCATATCATGACGGGACAGACGTTCCCATGCAACCGTTTCCCAGCGTGTGCCAGCCTTTCCGTAATTACAGTAAGGGTCGATGGACAGCCCGCCCCTGGGCAGGAATCTCCCCCACACCTCGATGTATTTCGGCTCCATCAGACGGATCAGATCCTTCATAATGATGTTGATACAATCCTCATGAAAATCGCCGTGATTGCGGAAGCTGAACAGATATAGTTTCAGCGACTTGCTCTCCACCATTTTTTCGTCCGGCACATAGGCAATGGTAATATTGGCAAAGTCCGGCTGTCCTGTAATCGGACAAAGGCTGGTAAACTCCGGACAATTGAATTTTACAAAATAATCATTTTCCCTGTGCTTGTTCGGAAACGTTTCCAGCACAGACGGGTCGTAATCATATGCATATGCCGTATGCTGGTTTCCCAGCAGACTGATGGTACCTCTTTCGTTTTCATTTCTGCCTTCCATGAAGGACGCCTCCTTTTTCATTCAATCATCAGACCGTTTGCACGGAAAGCCGCCAGTCTGTCACGACAGGTTCCGCATTTTCCGCAGGGGCGGTCGCTGCCCTCGTAGCAGCTCCATGTTTTTTCATACGGCACCTTCAGTTCCAGACCCTTTCTGACCACCTGTGCTTTATTCATGCCGATAAAGGGCGCCGTAACCCTGAGCTGCTGACCGCTGCCCAGAAAGACAGCACGGTTCATGGCATCGTTAAAATCGCTGCTGCAATCGGGATAAGCATTTCCTGCCGCATCGTCACTATGTGCGCCATAGAAAATTTCACTGCACCCATAGGATAAGGCAATGCTCGCCGCTGACGCCAGAAAAAGACCGTTCCGGAACGGTACATATGTAGACACCGGCGCACCGTTTGTTTTCTGCAACTGATCGGCATAGCTTTCCTTGGGAATTTCCTCTGACGCTCCCTGTAAGAGAGAACAGTCCGATGCTGCAAAAATCGCTGCCAGATCCAGCTCCTTGTACTCCACCTGATAATAAGCGGCAATCTGCTTTGCCGCTTCTATTTCCTTTGCGTGTTTTTGTCCGTAATATACAGATAGTGCCAGCACCTCACGGCTGCCGTACTGGTGCACTGCCAGCGCAAGACAGGTGGTGCTGTCCACTCCGCCGCTGAATAATACCAAAGCCTTCATATGTCATACCCCTCTCTTTTGTGGATCCCAGATATATTTATGCATTTGCAGCTGCAGCCTGACATCCTTCATCTGATAGCGGATCATAAATTCCACCATTTCTGCCGTATCTATTTTCCCGAATACAGGACTGAGATACAGGTGGCATTTCTGAGCCAGCGCAAATTGATCTATAATTTCCTTTGCACGCAGAAGGTCTTCATAGCTGCCTGCCACAAATTTGACGGTATCATGCTCCCCAAGGCAGGCAAAATTTTCTGTACACATATGCGATTCCATGCCGCTGCCCGGCAGCTTGTAGTCCATCGTCAGCACCGGACGGTATGCAGACCGGATAAAAGGTGCCACAGGAACACTGCCATTGGTTTCGATTTCCACACGATAGCCGCCCTGCATCAACGATTGTATCAGACTGCCGATATCCTCCTGCAGCAGCGGTTCGCCGCCTGTAAGGGTCACATTTCTGACGCCGGTATGGCTGACCCATTCTGTCAGCTGCTGTACACGCATCATATCCGCACGCGCCGTCCGGCAGTTTGACCAGCGGGTATCACAGTAGCTGCACTGCAGATTGCAGCCCCGGAACCGGATGAATGCCGCCAGCTCGCCGGCATGGGCGCCTTCCCCGTTGATGCTGACAAATTTTTCAGTTACTGCAAGCATACGCACCCTCCCTGTATACCGCGCAATTGTCGGCAGTTTCGTATACGGTGACCGTATCCACCGGCAGTCCTTCTTCCCGCAGCAATGTATAAAAATGCTTTGCCAGATTTTCGGCTGTCGGACGAAACGGCAGCTCTACTATTGTGAAGGATTCCTCCCGCAGTGCCGCCAGTGTTTTTTCCTTCATAGAACCTCGTTCCATCAGCAGTACATGGTCAAAACGTTCTGCCATGGAACGAACCATTTTCTTCATATCGCCGAAATCCACCAGCATTCCACGCTTTGTCCCTTCTGCTGCCAGTTCATTCCCGCTGACCACTACCTCCAGCCGCCAGCAATGACCATGGATGTTGGCACATTTTCCGTCATATCCCGCCAGAAAATGGGCGCTGTCAAAAGTTGCACTTGTTTTCAGATAATACATACTACACCTCAATAAAAAAGCGCCTGCCGCACCGACAGACGCATCCTGTATCCCGGTTCCCGACCCTGTAAGCCGGTTCATCCGGAAACTCCTACCTTGTAAAGGATGCCCTGGTTTTTTTTAACGACAGGATGGCGCAAACGAACTGTCGGGATTTACTTCCGTTCCCATTATACCACACTCTCCCCCAAATTACAACCCCGGCGCGCCGAGCCGGCGCTCCCTGAACGCGTCAGTCGCTGCGCCGGCGTGCCGCCGGTGTCACTGCTCTCGTTCGTATTCCTTGACCCTT
>CACZSU010000216.1 GCA_902783855.1 uncultured Ruminococcus sp. | reverse complement strand
TATTGCATCTCTCACGTGTGGGCTTGACTTGTATTCGTTTTCAGCGCTTCGCTCTGGTTATAGCCTGAACATATTCACACCCGCGGAATACATTTAGTTACCCACGACTTTTACGCAACTCATTTAAATTAGCAATTATTCGATTTGCCAACTATTATTTTACACTTTGCCACGCAAATCAATCTGAGTTTCACAGATTCAAGTTACAGTAAGCGGCTCTGGCTGTCCATCACTTTCTCAGAATAATTTTCATCTCCTGTATAAGGCTTTTCCTTCTGACAGTCAGACCGTTGTGAAGCCTTACAAAAAATATCAGCGGTCTGGTCAGCCGATGACGATACAGCCTGGGACAACGGATTTTGTAGACCTCCGGTATGGAAAAAATCCGTCCTGTCAGATACCGCAGCTTCGCACCCTTCTTTTTGCCGCCATGGGACAACTTATCAATATTCTGCTGTATCTCATGCTCACGGTTACCGTAGGCACCAAACTGCAGCAGCGAATATAACCATTTCCGTTTCTTCTCCGGCAGTCCCCTTAGCCACTCTTTTCCGTCAGGTGAAAACAGCTTTGTTGAATATTGCCGCAGCAGCTGTTCCTCCTTTTCCGCTTTTAAACGGTTCAGCTGCATCTGTATATATGCAAAATCCAGTCCCTTATGCCGCTCCAGATAATAATACAGATCTGTCAGTACACGTATCCCCACACCTGCTTTTTGCAGATGCTTGACCGCATGAAGTACACAGTAAATATATACTTCCTCGTCCGTCAGATGGTATTCGTATGACGTCCCCTCTGTCGGAATCCACAGGCGGCGTCTGTCCTCATAATACTGATGGAACAACAGTTCCCTCTCCGTAAATAACATCCGGTGCATCTCAAAGCAATAAAACGGCGCTTTCCGGTAGACATCGTCATGATAGATGCCATAATGACTCGTATTATAGCCCTGCTCTGTCATAATCCGTTTTACGTTCTGCGCACAATCCGGCTCAATCCATATATCTATATCACCCTTCTGACGTAAAAAGGGATCCGGATAACAGCATCCGATCGTTTCTCCCTTTAACAAAACATGGGGTACCTTCTCCTGCTCCAACAACACCTGTATCTTCCTGCCTTCTTCATTCATCAGAATGTTCACCCGCACGGCATTTAACCGCTCGTCACGGAACATACTCCGGATGTCCTCCGGCGCTTCTGATTGCTCCACTGCTTCCGCTACAAATGCCGTTATATTCTGCTCTATACATATTTTCAGCAGCTGCTCATATCCCGCATGATCCTCCGGCAGCCTCTGCGGCGTCTGATGATTGACAGCACACCACATCCATTCCAGCAATATATCATACTGTTTCGTTTCACTGTCTTTCATCATCGTCCCCCCTCTTTCTTCTGTATACACCTATTCCCGTTCCTTTTCCGCAACCATTATATCACGTTTATCCCATCATTACAAGCTCCGAGCCAGCGTGCCCACGGAAATCAATTTTGCCAGCACTTTCCTGGGCTTCTGCCTGCGGCAGAGATGTCCACCGGACATCCGCCCCCCTTCCTAAAAAAACTATAGTTTTTTTTAGTTTTTTCATAAAAGGAATCTACCTTAATTGTACGATTTAACTGTTCAGAATAAATATTTTTAAAAATTGATTTCCGTGCGGCGTGCCGCCGGTGTCACTGCTCTCGTTCGTATTCCTTGACCCTTCTGCTATTGCATCTCCCACGTGTGGACTTGATTTGTATTCGTTTCCGGCGCTCCGCTCTGGTTACAGCCTGAACAGCTGTTATATATCATCTTTTCTCTGCTATAAAATGCCATTTATGCAAAATATACAGTAATTTCTTGCCGCTTTGTGCATAAAGCTGTATTTTAGATTATTTTAAAAAGAATATAGGCGTTATATCATATTTTTCACTCATAAAATATAGACAATTGTTGTATTGCGTTTTCTGGAGTCTTACTATATAATGAATTCTGTCATGACAACCATTTTATTGATACGAAAGGCAGATCACTATGCAGACTGAAATACTGGACAAACAACAAATCGGCTCCCTTTGCTATACCATGCTCCGCTCCTACACCGCTCAGGATGGGCTTTCGACCGTTTCCGTTTATGGCATTGGTATTGAATCTCCGGACAATACCGTTATCGTTGAGGATATCTCCGACGATTACTGCGGAATCAGAAATCTGTTCGACCTCATTGTTGCAGAAGTACTCTTTCCCGAACACTTATATGATGTTGTGGAGGATTATCTTTCCTGATTACTGTTTTTTCCGGAATTTTCTATAAATTTTTATTTTTTGTCAGAGAATTTGACCTTTTGGGGTCAAATTCTTTTGTTTTTTCGGGGACTGTTGAAAGGAGGTTTGCAATATGAAAACGGAACGTTCCCTGACGCCCAGAGAAAAGAAATTTTGCAGCTACTATGTCAACAGCGGCAACTTTAAAGAAGCCGCTGCCTTTGCCGGTTATCACGATCCCGATAAGCACGGCGCCGCTTTACTTGCCAGGTCCGCCGTTAATCAGGAAATTGAGCGCCTGTTTGCCGAAAGAAATAAAAACTACCGGCAGCAGGCAAGAGCCGGCTATCAGCGGCTGGCTTTCGGCAATGTGGCTGACGCTGTCAGGCTCATGTTTACAGATAATCCCGATGAACAGGATCTGGGCAGTCTGGATCTCTTTAATGTCGCTGAAATCAAACGCCCCAAGGATGGCGCTCTTGAAATTAAATTCTTCGACAGAATCAAGGCACTCGAAAAACTCGAATCTGCCGACCAACAGGAGCATAGTCAGGTTTCTGACTTCTATCGTGCCCTGGTCGGTCAGCCCGATTCCGAAAACTAAGGAGGCTTATGGTGAAATTTACAACATTCTCCCCAAAACAGCTGCAGGTTCTGCGCTGGTGGTGCGGTAAGGGCGATGCTTTTGACGGCATTATCTGTGATGGCGCTGTCCGCAGCGGCAAAACGCTTTGTATGAGTGTTTCATTTGTTTCCTGGAGTATGATCCGCTTTGACCGATGCAGCTTCGCTATCTGCGGCAAAACAATCAAATCTGTCAAGCGTAATGTGGTCGTTCCGCTCATCTCTATCCTGCGTAGTCTGGGTTTCGAGGTAACTGACCGGCTTTCCGCTAATCAGCTTCTGGTGGGGACTGGCGGCCGCTGCAATACTTTCTATCTTTTCGGCGGCCGTGACGAAAGCTCCGCTGCCCTGATACAGGGAATGACCCTATGCGGTGTTCTGTTTGATGAAGCTGCTCTCATGCCCAGATCCTTCGTGGAACAGGCTGTCGCCAGATGCAGTGTGGATGGCTCCAAGCTCTGGTTCAACTGCAATCCCGAATACCCTCAGCACTGGTTCTGCAGGGAATGGGTCAGAAAAACCAAAGAGAAAAATCTGTGCTACATCCATTTTACGATGGAAGACAATCCCTCCCTCTCCCAACAAATGCTCAACCGCTACCGGAAAATGTATTCCGGCAGCTTTTACCAGCGTTATGTGCTCGGCAAATGGGTTGCCTCGGAAGGTCTGGTCTATCCCTTTATGTCGGATGAACGAATGCTGTTTGATGTACCGTCCGACTGTTTTGACGATTATGTCATTTCCTGCGACTATGGCACCGTCAATCCCTCTTCCTTCGGGCTTTGGGGGCTTTTCGCAGGGTGCTGGTACAGAATTGACGAGTATTATTACAACTCCAGAACAGAAGGCTCATCCCGCACAGATGAGGAACATTACAGCGGTCTTTGCGCTCTCGCCGGTGATCGGGACATCAGTCGGGTTATCGTTGATCCCTCTGCTGCCAGCTTTATCGAAGTAATCCGCCGTCACGGTAAATTCCGGGTGGTTCCCGCAAAAAACAACGTTCTCGATGGTATCCGTCAGGTCAGCACCGCTCTCAAGCAAGGCGATATCCGTATTTGCCGTTCCTGCGGGGATGCTATCCGGGAATTCGGGCTGTACTGCTGGGAAAGCAGCGGCAGGGATGCACCTGTCAAGGAAAATGATCACGCTATGGATGATATCCGCTACTTTACTACTACCCACCTTAACCAGGAAGAAGAAACTCTATTCGCCGTTTCGGTGAACCGACAGGAGGTGATATTTTGAGCTGGTTTCAGAAAAAGAAACAAAACAACCAGATACAGGTCTACACTGCCGCTGGCAGCGGTCACTCCCATCCTTTCGCAGCTCTGAGCCGCTACGCTCCGCTCACCAAATGCGAAAAACAGCTTTACCGCTCTTTGAGAGAATCTGTCCCTGTCATTGATGCTGCCATCTATAAAATTGTCCGTCTGGTGGGCGGCTTCCACGTCACCTGCTCCAGTCAGTCTGCTCAACACCAATTGGACAGCTTTCTGCATAACGTCAGGGTCAATGCCGCCGGCTGCGGGATTGAATCCTTTATCTGCTCCTATGCTGAACAGATGCTGACTTACGGAACTGCTATCGGTGAAATCGTCCTTGACAGCAGCGGCAATATCGCCGCCCTCTACAACAGTGATCTCGATGATGTAGAGCTGGTAAGTGATGACAATCCATTACAGGTGAAAATCTGTACCACTGATACGTATGGCATACAAAAGGAAATACCTTATCCTGATCTGGTGATGTGCAGCACCATCATGCCGGAACCAGGAAAGGTATATGGTACCTCTCTGCTGAAAGGACTGCCGTTTGTGACAGACATTCTGCTGAAAATCCTGAATGCTATCGGAACCAACTGGGATAGGGTCGGCAATGTCCGCTTTGCCGTTACCTACAAACCCCAGGAGTCAGACAGGAGCTTTACCAAGGAACGTATCATGCTGATCGCTGAGGAATGGAGCAGGGCAATGAAAAGCCGGGAACCTAGGGATTTTATCTCCGCTGGTGACGTCAGCATCAAGGCTATCGGTGCTGACAACCAGATTCCTGACAGTGAAATACCGGTCAGACAAATTTTGGAACAAATCGTTGCCAAACTGTCTATCCCGCCTTTTTTACTCGGTCTGTGCTGGTCGACAACCGAAAGAATGTCCTCTCAGCAGGCTGACATCCTCACAAGTGAACTGGAGTACTACAGACGCATCCTTGAAGCTCCCATCCGCAAAATTTGCAGCACCTTCCTGTCCATCAACGGTCTTTCCTGCCCCTTCCGGATTGAATGGGATTCTATCAATCTCCAGGATGAAGTGGAGCTTGCCAAGGCAAGACTGTACAATGCACAGGCAGATAAACTCTACAGAAAGGAAAATGAATCTTGAACAAGGATGATTTAGCTTTAATCAACCAATACACCCGCAGGAACTTTTCAGAGGAGGAAATCTACACCTTTTCCCTTACCCTCTGCGACAACGAAATCGACAGGGATTTTGAACGCTTCTCTGATGACGCACTTCATACCCTCGCAGCATTATTCGTGGGTGTAACCGGAATCACCGACCATGAACCCAGGTCGGACAATCAGACCGCCAGGATCTTCCGCTGTCATGTGGATCATCCTTCCGGCAAAACTACCTCTGACGGAAGACCTTATCTGCAGCTCAAGGCAGATGCCTACATTCCCAAAGCTGACTGCAGCAGCCGTATCATCACCCTGATCGACAGCGGCATCAAAAAGGAAGTCAGCGTCGGCTGCTCTGTCAGAAACAGAATCTGCTCGGTCTGCGGTAAGGATCAGAACGGCTGCGGTCATATCAGGGGGCATTACTATGACAATCAGCTTTGCTTCGCTACGCTCGACAACCCTACCGATGCGTATGAATGGTCGTTTGTCGCTGTGCCCGCTCAGAAGGCCGCTGGTGTTACCAAATTTTACAACAAAGGAGAGTTGACCCATTTGAATATCGAAAAAAGATTGAATGAGGGCGGAGAACAAACCTTCTCCGCCGAAGAAATGCAGCTGCTCGCTGAAAACTATCGCCGCCTTTCTGAAAGAGCAGCAGATGGAGATGCCTATCGCACCCGTCTGGAGCATGATATAGGCAAAATGGCGGCTATTGCCCTGCCGGAACTGAAAAAGGAAACACTTGCTTTTATCACCGGCAAAATGAGTGCCGTGCAGCTGGAAGACCTCTGCTCCGCTCTGACCAAAAAGGCTGCTCAGTCTATGCCGCTCAAGCCCCAGCTTACTGCTGTCAGAAACAACGGCAGATCCAACAACAATGACTACAAAAATATCTAAGGAGGATTTTTATATGAATGTTTGCTTTAATGGTTTTGGTGAGAATGTACTCACCTTTGAAACACAGGGAACAATCGCTGTCGGCGATCCCGTTATGATTACTGGCAACGGGGTCGTTCAGGCCGCTTCCGGCAGATTCTGCGGTATCTGCACCAATATCCGCAATGGCTACGCTTCCGTTCAGCTCAGCGGCTACGCAAGAGCTGCCTATACCACTGCTCCCGATGTCGGCTACAGCAAAATTACCGCTTCCGGTGGCAAAATCAATGCCGATGGCACAAACGGTACAGAATATCTCGTACTGGATGTGGATACAACCGCTAAAACCTTTGGATTTATACTTTAATGAATGGAGGATGCTTTAATGGCTTATTTTGACAATCTTAAACTCGAAAAAGGAATGTACGGCAATGGCAGTCGCTCTTTTACCGATATTCTTGAAGAACTCGACCCATCCGCCAATTATGCCAATACCGATCTGGAGGGTCTGGACGCTTACCAGCGTCAGCTCAAGCGCTTTGATATCAAGGTCGGCGGCGCCGGCTCTGACTGCGTTCACAAATTTTTCCAGAGCAGCGACAGTGCTGCGCTTTTCCCTGAATATGTTGCCAGAGCTGTCAGACAGGGCATGGAACGTGCTGACATTCTCTCCGACATCATCGCTACCCGTACCGTTATTGACGGCATGGACTATCGTTCGGTGATCTCCGCTCCTACCAAGGACGAAAAATCTCTCAAGCCGGTGGGAGAAGGCTCCTATCTGCCCCAGACCAATATCCGTACCAGCGATCATCTCGTCAAGCTGCAGAAACGCGGCAGAATGCTGGTAGCGTCCTATGAAGCTGTCAAGTTCCAGAAGCTTGACCTCTTTACCGTAACCCTCCGTCAGATCGGCGCTTATATCGCCCGTCAGCAGCTGCAGGATGCTGTGGATGTCATTCTCAATGGCGACGGCAGCAGCGGCGCTGCTGACACAATTTCTGCCGCTGAAAGCAATACCATCAGCTATCAGGATCTGATCCGGCTGTGGTCGGAACTGACGCCCTATGAGCTGAACACTATGCTCGCTCCCACAGGCATTATGACAAAGCTGCTCGCTATGAACGAAATGAAGGATGCACGCGCAGGTCTGGATTTTCACGGAACAGGCAATATGATTACGCCCCTGGGTGCCAGACTGCTGCACGTCCCTGACATCAGCGGCAATAAAATCATCGGTCTGGACAAGAATTGTGCCCTTGAAATGGTACAGGCAGGCGGTATTTTGATGGATCATGACAAGCTCATCGACAGACAGCTTGAAAAAACCGCTATCAGCTGCATTACCGGCTTTGCTAAAATCTTCCCCGATGCCTCCAAGGTTCTGACCTGCTAAGGAGGTATGGCAGTGGATATTGAATGGATTTTTGATATCTTCTGCCGTCTGACCAATCTCGACAAGTCACAGGCAGCAGGACTGAAATTCCTATGCGAGGGTGCTATGGATTATGTTCAGTTCCGCCTTGCTGCCCCGGTTGAGCGTGAAAACAGCTGCAGGGTTTCCTTCGCTGCAGCTGCCCTCGCTTGCTACCGGCTGGCTTTACTGGGATTGACAGGCGGCAGCGGAAGCGAAATTAAAATCGGCGATCTCACAGTTAAAAAAGCCGGTATGGAACGGCTGCAGGCTGCCGAATCTCTTTGCCGTGAAGCCTTTGACGCTATCCATGACCTGACTGTGGACAACCAGTTCGCCTTTAAGGGAGTGTGATTATGCAGCAGATCATCCAGAATGCGATTCGTGAACTTGGCACACCCCTCACCCTGTACAAGGGCGCCCTTTCCTTCACCGGTGCCGGCGTTCTCTCTCCCGTTCGTAATTTACAGCGGGCTGACGGCGGCATCAGCCATCAGGGCGGCGCACGCACGGAACCTGTCAGGTATTATCTCTACGCAGAACCTGCTTTACTCGAAGCTGCCGAAAGAGGTGATACTGTCAGCGACGGGAAAAACGAATACTATGTACTATGGAAAGATGCTTACAGCTGCCCTTATGGCAGCTATTACAAAGCCGCTGTCAGAGCGGTATCATAAGGAGGTGCCTGTCTTGCATTATGCCGACATACTCATCAGCCGTCTGGTTCAGGATCCAAAGCTCAGCAACATTGTGTTCCGTGAAAACTCCGGGGAGCATATACTCCCCTTCCCCCTACGGGATTGCTGCGTCTTTTACCGGACAGAACATCAACAGGCGGATTTTCTGATCGGCGATCCGGATCCGCTGTTCAGCGATAGTCTGTATCTGACGGTCGCTGTTCATGAAAAGCTGGGAAGCTCCGGCTGCCGGAGGACTGCCGAAAATATCTGTATTGAGCTGACCAGGCTCGACAGTGAAAAAAATATTCTCGCCCTTTCAGGTGAACCCTGCCGCTTTAACGAGGATATGCTCGCTTATCTGATAGAAATCCGTCTGCGGCTGCGAGCTGACAGAAGATCGGAGGCGGATGATGATCCATCATGAAGAATCTGTCTGCGGCAGAGATGTGACCGTCACTATTGACGGCAAAAAACTGCTGCAGGTCCGCAAAGCAGAAGTCAGAAAAACCGCACAGCTGCATCGGATACGTACCTGCTTTTCCTCGGAGGATGTGGCTGTAGTCAGAAAAAACTGCCGCTATAAGGTCTTTCTCGAAGGCATCCGGTTTAAAAAACCTTTTCACAACTGCAATTTTGCCGATCTGGACGGGTTTACGCTGTCCTTTGAGGCAGACGGCAGCACAATCCTGCTCAGCGGCTGTATCTGGGATGATTTCCTTGCCGCTGCTGATCAGGAACAATTCAGTGAACACATCAGTGCTACCGCACTGAACATGACAACCATTCATCAGGATAAGGCTGATTGACAGCCTTATCCCTCTCAGATTGGAGATTATTATGACAGAACAGAATGTACAAAACACAGTTCCGCAGCAATCCCAGGATAACGAACACGAAACACTCCGTGCTTTCTCCGATGCTATCCGTCAGGATATGCTGCGGTACCAAAGACTGCTTGACGCAATGGAGGAATTCGCATGAATGTGGATATAAAAATGAAATTCCGTGATTTTGTCTTTCCTATCAACCCCAACATCATCCGTATTTCCAGGGAAAAACGCACCCACCAGACGAATACTGCCTACGGCGGCGTTACTCTCCGGGATATCGGTGCCAATCCCCTGGTTATCAGCGGTGAGGGTGAATTCTTCGGAGAACACTGCACGGAATCCTTTGCAGAGCTTCAACAGACTATGGGCAGTACCGGTATCCTTACCATTCCGTCCCAGGAACCGGTCAATGCCTGTCTGCAGTCGCTGGAGCTGGTCTTCAGTGATATAGAAAATGTGATTCAATACCGTTTCCGCTTTATTGAAATCCTGTCAGAACCAACAGAAATACCTGTCGTATACACTGACGGCAACAGCTGTCTGTGGGATTATGCCATCCGTTACCATCTCTGCATTGATACCCTGGTACGGCTCAATCCTCATGTTCCACGCCCCGACAGACCTATTGCACCAAATGAAAGGATTTTTTTATGCTGACAATTTTACTTACTGATGCACACGGTTCGGTGATCCAATTCAGCCGTCCTCTTTTCCTCTCCCTGCTGCGGGCGGATGACGCCCCGGCAGACGGTATTACCATACGTCTTCCCATTACAAGACCTCTTCCGGAAATCACCCGCATTTGTGTACGCTATGGCGAGGATATCCTCTTTAACGGCATCACAGACGAACAAACCGAAACCTATTCCGACAATTCCGCCTTTGTGACGATTAAAGGCAGAAGCATGGAGGCACTCTTGCTTGACAACGAAGCCTTGCCCCAGACCTACTGTCTGCCTTCCTTCGGTCTGCTGTTTGCCCGACATTTCCGTGAACTGGGCTTTTCCGGATATCGTGCCGATGACAAAAGCTACAACGGCGAATTTGTCATATCCAAGGGTACAAGCGAATGGGGGGTTCTGGTTGATTTCTGCAATAAATTCAGCCACACCTCTCCCGTCATTACCAATGACGGTATCATTGATATTTCCGGGTCCTATGTACCTGACACTATCCGGGTCAGCAAAGCCATCCTGATTTCACTTTCACGCCGTCTGAACCGCAGTACTCTGGTATCCGATATTATCGCCAGAACCTACCCCGCCGGCGGTTACAACATGACATTTCACAGCAACAAAGCCGAAGCCATTGATGTCAGACGAAAACGTTACGTCAACGCTGTCGGCCACAAAGTAAACAGTATTACGGATATTGATGCATTGATCCGTAAATCGGAAAGTGCTTATCAAACCATTACTGCTCAATGCAGCGGCTGCATCCACTGTTTACCGGGTGACCATCTGTTATTAGAAGACGATTCCAGCTGCTACCGGATTAAAGAGGTTCAACTGACCGTCGATGCAGCCGGAGAAAAAACAACTATTTTTGCGGAGGTGACTAACTATGTGGATCAGCAGAAATCTGGTTCCCAAAAAGCCTGACAGTCTGGTGGATACGGCTGCTGCTAACTGCGGTATCAACACAAAATTATCCGCTGTTTCAGGTTCCGGTAAGGGACAATGTGAAATGGTCAATCCGCCGGGCATTGTCAGCCTTCCCGGAAAGCATAATGACATTGTGATCATACCTACGGAAAAGGGGCAATTATGTATGGGCGTCAGAATGCCCTACTATGAAGACAATGTCAAACCCGGTGAAGTCCTGATCATGTCGGACGGCGGTGCTTACATCAAACTCGCCAACGATGGCAAAGTCTATATCAACGGGCAGGAATTCTGATCCTGCCATATACTTTATACATAAGGAGTGATTGTTATCCGTTATCAATATGCCGAAATTCTGGATAGAATGAAAGAAAAATATACTGATCTGACCGATCGTCTTCCTGAGGAGGACGGCGACACAGAAAAACGGCTTCAGCTATTAGCCGGGGAAATCCATGCCCTGTCCTGTCAGCTGGACTGGATCCAAAATGCTGCCTTCGTTGCTACTGCATCGGGTGAAGCGCTGGACCGTCACGCTGAACAACGGGGTCTGACCCGCCATAAGGGCAAAAAAGCGGTCGGGGCACTCTATGTCAGTGTGGAAAAACCGCCTGAATATGATCTTGTCATACCAGTCGGATCTGTCTTTACCACCTCTGACGGATCGTTGAATTTCATCTGCACCCGTAACGCCACTATCTTTCGCAACACCGGCGCCTGTTTTGTGGATATAGAAGCCCAGTACACCGGCAGCCGCTACAATATCCAACGTGATCAGATTACGACCGTTGTCACTTACTTCTCCACCGGTATTCATGTAGAAAACTCCTCTGCTCTCTTTATGGGCAGCGATGACGAAAGTGATGAGGAGCTGCGCAGCCGTATTATCGAAAGCTACCGCAATCCGCCCGATGGTTTCAATGCCGCCTACTACAAAAAGCTGGCTGAATCCGTTGAAGGCGTTTACTCCGCCAATGTCGTTGAGGTCAGCCAGGGTACCGGCAATATCAATATCTACCTTGCCGCAAAGTCCAATCCCGCCGCTAACGATACGGTCAGCCGTGCCGATGCACTCATCCAACAGCATAGCATCCCCGGCATGACCATCCACGTCTATCCGGCTGTTACCGATACCGTCAGCGTCAGGGTCAGCATTTCCATTGAAGACGGTTATCCGTCCGATACTGCCATTCAGGAAACCGAAGCGGCTATCCGGCAGTTTTTTTCCGAAATGCGGGTTGGTCAGCCATTTATTACTGCCGCCCTTGGCAGCAGAATTATTGCCGTCAGCGGTGTGGTCAATTACAGCTTTTCCAATACCACTGACTACACTCCTGCTTCCAGCAGTCTGATACTGCCCGATACCATCTCTGTTACGACTGCATAAATCAGAATGGAGGTTTTTATGACTGCTTTACAATCCATCTATCAAAAGCTACCCTTTATCGGACTGCCGGAACCGGAGGACACTTCTCCCTTCTATGCGGAGCTGGCTGCTTATTCCGAAGGATTACAAATGCTGTATGATTACATAGATGAAGTCTATCGGGAAATGTTTCTGTCTACTGCATCCGAAGACCGGCTGGCTGCCTTTCAACAGCTATTTGCTATCTGCTCTGCTGACCCCTCTGTGGACGCCATCAGAAGCAGCCTGATTCTGGCTGCTTCTATCACTGATCAGAATGCTCCCTCTATTCTATGTGACCGGCTCTGTGATCTCTACCATATCAATGGTCAGCTTACCGCCAATGGCAACCATCTCATCTTTACCTGCTCTACACCTCTTTCCCCATCCAAACAGGCTGCTATTCAATCCCATATGCAGCGGCTTATGCCTCTGTATACCACCTTTGAATTCATCTGCACTACGTAAAAAACGGCTGTCTGCATTTTCGCAGACAGCCGCCTATGTTTTTTTCAGACTATTAAAGTATGATACTAAGAATTAGTCCTTAGCAGATGCTTTCTTTGTCATTACTACTGCTGTGCCCAGTGAAGCAAGTACAACTGCTACCAGTGCAACAGAAGATGTGGTGTCACCAGTCGGAGGTGTGGAAGTATCTTCCTCTTCCTTAGACTCCTCTTTGGACTCTTCTTTCTTGGACTCCTCAGCCTTAACTTCCTCTACAGTGTAAGTAACAGGCAGATAGTTGATATCAACTGCATCAGCCTTTGCATCGGTGTCCGGATTGCTCAGTGCCTCAGGTGAGTTCTGAGTGGTATCCAGCTTAACAGTGATCTTTACGTGTGTGCCTACCTTAGCTTCTACGCAGCAGTTTGTCTGGCTGTTGTAGGTACGGTCAAAAGCAGGCTCATAATCGCCCCAGCTGTCATCCCAGCTGCCGTCCAGACGTACCTTGAAGGTGATACCCTTCATGCCTCTGGGAATCTGTGTGCCGTTACCGTCATCCTTGGTAGCGTCTACAACCATACCTTCAGTAACCTCAGGAATATCTACTACACCTTCCCATACGCCGCCATTGTTTGTCATAGCAACCTCACCATCAGTGCTCCAATCATTGAAGCTACCAACGATACCCATGTTATGGCTTGCAATTTCGTCTACCTTTGCTACAGCGCTTGCGCTGATAGCAGCAGAAGCAGCAACAGATGCCACAAGAGCAACAGATACAGCAGAAGCTAAAATCTTTGATTTTCTCATTGTAGTTATCCTCCTAAAAAAATATATAAGAAACTCATGCAAGTTTCGTTATTACCCATTATACTATGTCTGTTCCAAAAAATCAAGCCTGTAATAATAGAAAATATTTCCTTTTTTGACTGCCGACACCGATTCTGTGTTGTTTCAGCCCCATCTGCAAATCAGATCTCAAACATTGAAGTGAGATATATCTATATATTTCAAATTTTTCAACAGATTTCCTTCCTGTTTTTGTCACATTGCATAGGCATACGCCCTATAAATTGGTATCATTGTTGTAACCTTTGTTAAAATTTACAAATATTTTTTATTATTTCAAGGCGCCGCACGTAATTTTGACCATATTTCATCTGTTTATATTGGTATTTACTCACAAATACACCAAAAATGCGGCTTTTCAACATTCCAGAAAAACCGCATTGCTTTGATTATTGTTTTTTAACTGCCTTCACTGCAAATACCAAAATGACCACTAAAGCCACTACCAGTATCACACCAAGGTCAACAATCACGATTGTTGTCATCGTCTGGGACTGGTCGGCAGCAGGTGCCTGTACCGTTTCCGTAGTCAGCATCTGTACCCCGCCCGAAGAGGTATCTGCATCACTGGAAACGATGCTGTCATCACCTCTGGCATACGCAGCTGCTATCGTATAGTTCTTTTCCGGAATATTAAAACTGCTCAGATTTTCGGTTCCCAGAAATTCTTTCAGTTCCGCTGTGGAACTCACTACCTTGTATTCTACCGGCAGCCAGTTGATGTCCGGTGCCGCATCCTTTTTCAAATATGTTCCGGGATTTTCCAGTGCTTCGGGCGAATTCTTCGTTGTGTCCAGTATAACGCCGATCAGAATCGGCGTACCTGTCCTTGCCGGGACATAGCAATTCGTCTGGCTGTTATAGGTACGGTCATACGATGGTTCATAATCGCCCCAGCTGTCGTCCCAGCTGCCATCCAGCCGGACCTTGAACGTGATACCATACATATCTTCATTGTCTTCCGTCTTTCTTGGCACCTGGACACCACTGCCGTCATCCGTTGTTGCCTGTACGATCATCCCATCTGTCGGAGCCGGCAAACAAATTGCACCCTTCCATACACCATTTTCGTTGACCATCGGTATCTCACCGTCGGTACTCCATTCATTAAAGCTGCCCACAATGCCAGCTGAATGGTTAGCGCCGCCGCTTTTGGATACACCATTAAGCTCATCCACACTGTACACGGCAGATACCTGTAAAGCTAAGGGAGCTGCTATCAGCACCACTGTCAGCAGAGAAAAAACAAAAGCAAATACACCCGATCTTTTCATATCTATCAGCCTCCCGAAAAGCATCATTCTTATTGCTTTCATTTTACACCATTCATTTCAAAAAATCAACACAATCCCCAAAAAGATTATATTATCTGCTATATACAATTACGCAAACAGCTGTATGATCAATTCCATCACAAAATCCGTCAGCCATACCACCAGCACCAGCAACAGAAGAAACCCGATTCCCGATACAATACGAATCATTTTCGCCTTCTGCGGCGGAAGTTCTTCTTCAGCCGCCTCCTTTTGTGCCTTTTGCAAAACCGGATCGGCTTCATCGGGTATGGCATCCTCCTGCAGCGCTCCGATACCAATCAACAGCTCCACTGCCTGTTGGTAAGCACTCAGCGGTACGAACACATCACAGTTTTCCGGCGGTGCTGCATTCAATATCTGTATACCTGCATCTCTGGGAGCTTCCTGATAGGAATACGGAATATCCCCGTCCTCCAGTGCCGCCCGTATCCGTTCCAGTTCAAAACCATTGGCAGTCACAATCCTGACAGGTGAAAAATGGCTCGGATCCGTTATGGTCTTTCTGCCGCACACCGGACAGGATTCTGTCTGATCATTTTTATATAAGCATTTACATCTGGTGCAATATCTCATTATCCGACCTCCTTGCATTGTCGTCCTGCCGAGGAATCATGATCACAAAGGTGCTGCCGGTTTCATCCGAGGATTCCACACAACAGGTACCATTGTGCATCTGGGTGATCTGCCGTACAATCGCCAGTCCCAGTCCGGATACGCCCTTACCCTTCCGCTGACGGGCAGTATAATATCTGTCCCAGATATGCGGCAAATCCGTCTGCGGAATGCCTGCGCCATAATCCCGCACAGCAATCTTTGCCATAGTGTCCTGAATTGACAGTGAAAAATCAATACGCTTACTGTCGTCTGTATGCCGATAGGCATTATCCAGCAGATTGTACAGCGCCCGCTGCAGCCTGCCGCTGTTTCCGCTGACATACACATCCGGCTCAATGCTTCTCTCTATGTGGATGCCCACTGGCTTATACAGTGTTTCAAAGCTATCCGCTGTCTTCTGTACCAACCGGCTCAGATTCAGCGGCACCAAATCAGACCGGAGACCCTCTGTCTGCATTTCCGAATACTCCATGATCTCGTTGACCAGTGCAGTCAGTCTGTCGGCTTCTTTGATAACCACCGCTAAATCCTCCCGGCACTGCTGTTCATCCTCCCAGGAGATATCACGCACCATTTCCGCATAGCCTTTGATCATCGTGATCGGTGTACGCAGATCGTGGGATACATTAGCCAGCAATTCCATCTGGAAATCCCTTGCCTGCATCAGCTTTTCATGGGTTTTGTCCAGCGTATCGCTGAGCTCGTCCAGCTCTGAGCAGAAACCCTTGCGGAAGGTATCGGAATAGGTCTGTTCTCCCAGCTTTCCGGCTTTTTCGGTCAGCTGTCCCACCGGATTGGCAAACCGTCTTGACAGAAACCATGCCAGAACAAACCCTGCCAGAAGGGACAGCAGCGTTACCCACATCAGCTGTATACGGATAATACTGACGGATGACCCGACGCCGTCTATCGTACTGCTGACATACAGCACCCGCCGGTCAATCTCGCTGTCTGCATCTATCACCGTACCGTATATGTACAGGCTGTCATCTGTATATTCCGCTGTACCGGTTTCGCTGTCCAGAATTGTATCCAGAAAGTCCTCATATACCTCCGGAAGGTTCCTGTAAATACCCCCCCGCATTTCTTTTTTGTCACGCTTTTCAAAATCATCTATATTTCCGGGCTTTCCAGTGTTTTCCGAATTACCGGAGTTTTCGGATTTTTTATCCTTCAGATGCATCTGATTTTGCAAACCCTTGAATGCGTCCGAGCTATACAATACCCTGCCGCCTGTATCCGTGATGAATACCAGCAGCGTATTATCATGCGTCAGGTTATCAATCTGTTCCTCGTAACCGATGCAGTCCACACAGGTTCTGATCTGTTCAGCCGTATCTTTGGTATTGCGGATAATCATGGCATTATAAAAGCTCTGCAAAAAGACTGTCTGCAGCAGCCACAATACCGTGAATATCAATGCCGTGAACAGAATAAAATACATCCACAGTTTAAATCTGAATGACTTAGCTTTCCGTTTCAAATTTATATCCCGCCCCTCTTATGGTATGGATACTGTTGCGGTACTTACCTAATTTTCCACGGAGCAGCTTGATCTGCCAGTCAACCGTCCGGT
The DNA here is from genome assembly GCA_902783855.1 of uncultured Ruminococcus sp. GTDB lineage: Bacteria > Bacillota > Clostridia > Oscillospirales > Acutalibacteraceae > UBA1213. Next base: position 740 of record CACZSU010000216.1, on the reverse strand, counting down.
CATCCCCGAAGTAATCATATCCCCAGACCTCGCTGAGAATCTGATCTCTGGACAGAACAATGCCCCGGTTTGTCACTAAATACAGCAAAATGCCGTATTCCTTTGCTGTCAGGTCAATTTTCTCTCCATCTATGCTGACCGTATGCCCCAGCTTGTCGATTTCAATTCCGCCGGCTTTGAGCAATTCCGGGGATTTCGGTGTACCGCCTGACTGGTGGCGGCTGATAATCACCTTGATTCTTGCCATCAGCTCCTTGGGTGAAAAGGGCTTTGTCACATAATCATCAATGCCAACCTCAAAGCCAAACAGCTTATCATATTCCGTTCCCCGTGCAGACAGCATCAGAACCGGTATATCCTTCATCTCCCGTATCTTCCGGCAGGCAGTAAATCCATCTGTATCCGGCATCATGACATCCATCACGATAATATCAAAATCCTCCCTGCGGCAGACTTCAATTGCCTCGCTGCCATCCTCTACACTGGTCACCTCATAGCCTTCCCGCTTTGCATACCGCTGTATCAGCGTTACAATATCCGGCTCGTCATCTACAATCAATACCTTTGCCATGATTTGTCCTCCTTTTTCAGGGACTTACCCTTTGATTCCTGCCAGCTGGCTGACGAAATCAACTGCCATTGCGGACGCCTTCATATCATCCTCTCCGCCGAAGCCATGACCGGCGCCTTCGATCGTTTCCAGTTTTGCATCGGGGAATACCTCTGCTGCCTTTTGGGTA
>CACZSU010000215.1 GCA_902783855.1 uncultured Ruminococcus sp. | reverse complement strand
TGCCTGTTTATAGCGCATTGATTTCCTTTTGTAAATTTTCTAAAAACCTGCCTGCGTGAGAGCCGTCCATCTGCGTATGGTGAAACTGAAAAGATATAGGAAGATAGTATCGGAAGAACTTTTTCCGGTACCTTCCCCAGATAATAAAAGGATTATTGAAAACACCGGTATTCATTCCCACTGCGCCGTCCAACTCGGTTTCAACGATCGCAGATGTACCTATCACCATATTGTTTTCTGACAAATCCCTGTTGTCGCAGTGCTCGGCAACCCATGAGGTATTTTCCAGATATGTACGGTTGAATTCTTCCAGATCCTCTGTATACGGGATATCGCAGAAGTTGATATCGCCGCACTTGTTGTTTACGATCGTGCTGACGGCGATTGTGTCATATTGCATCAGCTTTTCGCCCACCGGCAGAGTATAAAACTCCTTAACGTTTACGGCTGCTTTTGTGATACAATAACAGAGAAGCATATTGAATTTTAACTTCTTTTTCCTGCTGACTGTCAGTAGATTGGTAATATCAAGCGTTTTGAAAACGTCACCATCGGGTTCGGCACTTTCATCCAGAGCGCATAAGCCGTTGCTCTGGAGCTGTTCTTGGGATTGATCTCTTTCGGCATTATTTTACTTCTTTCTGTAAAGCATTGGCACGAATCGGATACTGCTGTCCTCCTGCGGCTCGGCTGTTTTGATGAAGCCGAACTTTTCATATATCCCGACTGCGTACAGCGATGAATTGACCGTAATCTCATCCTTACCGCTGTTGGCGAGAATACCAATCAATGAATTGCGTGGATGATATGTGTTTCATTTTCCGCCGCAATTTCTCAGAAAATCTGTCCCGGTGATTTCAGCTTTTCTTTGTACGGAAACTGTTTGTCAAATTCCTCGACATCAGCGTCATCAACGTAGTAGCCCTGCGGCGTCTGATACACGCCACTGATACCGTCAAGATAACCGGATACCAGCTCCTTGCAGAGAAAGAACGACGCATCCGCTCCCTCCGGCAGGTCGTGATAACGGATATCAAACTTACTTGCGTAGTCAAAACCGCTTTTGCCGTAAAAGTCAATATTGCCCTCAAACAGTACCGCACCGAAGCCCATCCCGGCAGCTTTTTCTAAGGAATAGTCAAGTATTGCCTTGCCGTAGCCTTGGCGCTTCAGATCATTTGCAATACAAATCGGACCCATTGTGAGAACAGGAATCGTTCTGCCATCGTCGGCTTCTATGATCGTTTTCATAAACATATTCTGACCGATAATTCTGCCGTCCTGCTCCATAACAAAATCCAGTTCATTAACAAAAGCAGAATCATCACGCAGCATATGAATGACATAATGCTCACTGCAGCTCGGACGGTAAACATTCCAGAATGATTCACGGACAAGCTCTTCGACAACTCTGTAATCCTTCTTTTCTTCAAGACGAATTCTGTAATTATTGTTATTCATTGTTATACTCCTTTCATATATACCTCACAAAAGTGCCTGATATGCTTTTCAATGCTTTCCAGTATTTCCTTCTCACACTGTGGCTGTCTGTCTGCTTTAGAAATTAAAAGAACTACAGGTGCAGTCAACTCTGTTGCAAGCAAAACAGGGTCATCCTTTTTGAACCATCCTTCATTCATCATCCCTTCAATTATCCTCGTATACATTCGCTGTATTCCATCAAGCTGATGTCTTGTGGTGATTTCAGCGAGCCGTTCACTGCGAAATTGCTCTTGCACAAGAAATTTACGGATTTTTTGAATCATCGGGTCGTGCATAGTAAATGAAACCTTTTTCATTGCCATCTGTACAAACTGCTCCTTGTTTCCGGGGAGCCTGCCGATGTTTCTGTCTGAGCCGAAATACTCATCGTAGCGAACTTCTGCTGAATCTATTATCGTATTAAGAATATCCTCTTTTCCTTTAAAGTGTTTGTAAAGGGATGGAGCTTTGATTCCGACAGCTTCCGCAATCTGATCCACACCAGTACCATCGTATCCCTTCTCCGCAAACAGCGTCAATGCTTCTTCCAGTATTCTATCTTTTGTTGACATAATCTCCTCCAAATAATAAAGCTAAAAGTTATTAGCTTTATTATAGCTAATAGCTTTTAGCTTGTCAAGCGTTTATGGTACAAAAATAAAAAACAGTGTCAATATATTTAAGCAGATTGTCACGAACGGCGGCTATAACGGGTACAAGAAGACTGCAAAGAAAACCACATCGACAGCCACTACCATAAAGAAAACACAGTTGATGAACTTGCAAAAGAAGTCATTACCGGAAGGTGGGAGCCGGAGATGAATGCAAGCAGAAGCTGACTACGGCAGGTTATGATTACAGCAAGGTTCGGGCAAGAGAATGAGCTTATGGCAAAGCCCGCTCTCAAATCCGTGGATGAGATTACAAAAGAAGTTTATTCAGGGTAAGTGGGGTAACGGTGACGAGCGTGAGCAGAAACTAACTGCTGCCGGATATGATTACGACAAGGTGCAAGCAAGGCTCAATGAACTGATGAAAAATTAGTAAATAAAAAGCAGACACTCATCTTTTTGGGTGGGTGTCTGCAGAATATTTTTTACGAAGGTATGCATCATGGAGAAAATCGGAATTATAGTAAACGACATAAATATATTTACTTTACAAAACAATGACCGATATGTTATACTACTCACAGGAGTGGTGTAACAATGAATAATAGAAAATATCAAACCAACCCATCTGATTTACTTGCACAAGGTCAAGCTATTATGTCGTCAAGTGACGAATCAAAATATCTTTTCCGTGTATTTGCGGTCAACATGGTATTGTCGGGAACTCCTGCTTCAAAAGTAGGAGCATCTGCCGGTGTGACCAAAGCTGCTGTTACAGGTTGGGTTAGAATTGCCGATGAGCAGGGTTTTGAGGCTTTGAAAACCAAAAAGCAACCCGGAAGACCATGTAAACTTTCAGAAGAACAGAAAAAGATAATTGATTCTGCACTTCAAGCATCTCCAAAAGATTTAGGATATAAAACATGGGACGGGAATTCGCTTTCTGACTACATCAAAAAGACATTTAATGTTGACTTGAGCGTTCGTCAGTGCCAAAGGCTTTTTCACGAACTGGGCTATTCTTTGATTCGCCCGCAATCAT
>CACZSU010000214.1 GCA_902783855.1 uncultured Ruminococcus sp. | reverse complement strand
TTCTCGCCTGCCGGCTCGGTCGGTGCTTCTGCCTGCGGCAGAGATGTCCACCGGACATCCGCACCCCCCTTCCTAAAAAAACTATAGTTTTTTATAAAAGGGATCTATCTTAATTGTACAATTTGCCTGTTCAGAATAAATATTTTTAAAATTGATTTCCGTGACTTGTGGCAGAGGCAAAAGATGCTTGATTCCGGAATTGAAATCATCTTTTAACAAACTACGTTTTTGGGAAGAGAATCCCTTCTTTTTTTGAGCTTTGAACTTTGAGCTATTCATCACCCATATGTGGGCTTGACGGGTATCTGAAGTCTGAAGTATATCGTTCCAGATAAAGCTGTCTTCTTTCCTGCAGCTTTTTGAGTATTTCCGGATCCATCTGTTTCATCCGCTTTTCAATATAATTGCGGCGGCTTTCGATAATCTGCTCCAGACGTATCAGCCGCTCCGGATGTCCAGCAAACTCTTTTTCGACCCTCTGCTCAATCCGATCCAGTATTTCATCCTCATCAAACATATTGACCCTACCCCAGAAGGTATGTTTTTCCGCATCCTCAAACTCAGCGATCGTGATATCCTCTCTGAACAGCATTTCAACCAGCTCATCAGCAATCCGCTCCCGATAGGCATTCGCCTCCGTGCCGAATACCCATTCCAGCTCCGGCTGTATGCCTTTCGCACGTTTGCTGATATGATGCGGTGCAGCCTGACCCTGTGGGACAATACTTCCAAAAGCATCTGCACGTGGTTCTGTGGGATACGGATAATGTATGCCTGCATCCCGCAGTGCCAGATCAGTTGTCATCCTGACTGCGCCGCTTTCTGTCAGACGGCGGGCGCCAAATGCACGCAGCTGGTCATTTACCTGACCGATATGCTCTGTTATGTATAGCCTGATTCCCCTGTTCCGGTAATCATCATACAGCATCATCAACCGTTCGGCTGCTGTGATATCTACCTGACCACAAGCGCCGGCATGAATTATAATTACCTCTGTATCCTCCTTGACAGCTTTTTCAATATCATTGCACAGTGTATCTATATTTGCAAAAAACAGATTTCCGCCAAAACGATAGATCAGCGTATGCTGAATCGGTTTGGCTTCACCGTTACGCCGCAGCGAATAAAAGCTGTTTTCTTTTCCATCAATCACACCAAGAAAATCTCTCGGCGGTGTCACCGCACGGATAATCACTGCCACAAACGACAGAACAATACCGATCATGACACCGTACACCGTTCCAAAAATCATGACTGCCAGAAAAGCACCCATAAAAATATAAAACTCCGTCCGGCTGTGCCGGAAAAAATGCACCGCTTCTCCAAATTCGCAGGCATTCATCAGCGCAGATACCACAATCGCGGTCAGTACAGGAACCGGCAGGTATTCAATTATGGGCGCAGCAAAAAACAATACCACTACCATAGATAATCCTGCTGCAACTGACTGCCACTGGGAGCTGACGCCGAATTGTCTGACAATTCCGGTGCGGGAAACACTGGCATTGACAGGGCAGCAGCCGCACAAGGCAGCTGCCAGATTTGCCGCTGCATATGCGGCAATCTCACGATTATTATCCAGACGATATCCGTCCTTCAAGGCATTGCTGCCGGATGCCAGCAAGGATTCTGCCAGAATGACAGCTGCTACTGACAGAGATGAAAACAAATACTTGCTCAACTCTGACAAGGAGCCTACTGACGGCAAAGCAACAGCGGCAGGCAATCCTGCATCTACGTGCGGCAGCAGCTTCACCCCGATACTCTCAAAGGGAAAAAAGCAGCCAAACGCTGCCGCCGCTGCCATTACAATCACTGACATCGGCAGCTTCGGCACCCATCTTTTTGCCATCATAATAAGTGCAACAGACAGCACACTCAATCCGAAGGAAACCGGATGGAACAGCGGAAGCTGTTCCACAATATGTACAATTAATTCAGGCGCCTCTCCTGTACCGGCTGTTCCCCCGAACAGCTTCGGAAACTGCATCAGTATAATCGTACAACAAATACCGGTAACAAATCCCCCCATTACAGCAGAGGAAATGTACCGTACAATGCGCCCCGCACGAAGCATACAGAACAGTAACAGCCATAAAGCCGTAAAAAACGTCAATGTCGGCACAACTGTCATTGCCTGAGGGGAGCCTTCTGCAATCCCCATTGATGCAATCAAGCCGCCAACCAGAGCTGCAGGCGCTGCATCCACACCAAACACAAAATCTCGTGACGAGGTCAGCAATCCAAACAAAATAATCGGAAACACCGACCCATACAAACCATACTGCATCGGCAGTCCGGCGATCTGTGCATAGCCCATTGAAATCGGAATAGAAATCAGCGCAACAATCACACCGCCCGACAAATCCCGGATCAGCTGTCCCGCCGAAGACGGCATCCATTTTTTGCTGCAAACCGGTGTGCCGGCAGCATGACGCTGCACCCTTACACTCTCATTCGTATCCTTTGACCCTTCATACTGACCGGCTCCACTCTGTGGGCTTGACGAGGATTTGTAAATGATCCGCTTCTTCAAAGTAACCTCCTTATCGCCTGCATTTCCTGAAAATACCCTTTTTGTCACGATAGTAAGCTGAACCGACTGGTTGTTCCAGATATTCAATAATATCCGGGTCATAATTACAGATAGTATTCAGACTGAAAATATCTGCATGACCTATATCATTCATATAGTTCTGATCCTCATCGCCTGCATAAAAACGCCATCCGCTGTCCCGTTTTGCGTCATCAGGCTGTACTCTGACCATAAAACCGACCTTCATTCCGTCAACTGTAATGCGGTCGGTTGCGTAACAGCCATCAGCACCTTCCCATTGCAGCAGACTTTCGATGGAACTTCTCGGCAAAGCCCATTTTTTTCCTGCCTGCCGCACATCCAGACAGGTGTTTGGTCTGTCATCAACAATCACATCTATTTTTTCTGGCGGAACCTGCTCCATCAACCGCTGAAACAAAGCAGAATAACCGCTTTCTATTTTAAACATCATCTCTTCTTCATACAGCGGAATCAGCCGCAAAAACTGCACTTCCTCATCCATACGTATCATACACCGATCCCGCAAGGGAGAATCCACAAACACGTCATTGAAAATCACACCGTTATATCCTACAGATGCATCCAACGGGTCGCCATAAGAAATACTGTGTCCGGCAGCAAGCCAGGATTCGTCAAACTGGATCATTTCGCCGAACTGCCGCATAATCCTTGCCACCCAGCCATATCGGCTTCTGATTTCGTCAACGCTATAGACCGACGGCAGAAAAGCCGCCATTTCTATACGATGAATCTGTCCGGTATTCTTATCTATTCCCCGGTACGCACCAATGCCGATAGACACCATCTTGTAAAAATCGTTTTCTTCATCAGGCGGTATCAGCAGACAATTAATCGGATGGGGTTCCTCATTTTTATCGTCCGACTCCCCCCGTATCATACATACCGGCATACCGAAATGTCTTGAAATAAACCGCAGCACCAGGTCTGTTTCCTCCGGCGTATACAGTTCCAGCTCATCAGAACGGTCGCCGAAAATATTGTCCCATGCCTCCTCATCAATTTCCTTTGCCTTTTCGGATGCTTCTTCAAACTTATCATTTTCACCCGTTTCCTGGAATACCAGACACAGCAGCAGCCAAGGCTCTACACAGGTATCATCAATTTCCAGACAAACCTTTGCCTCCTGAATCGCAGCACGATAATGATGCAGACCGAATAATGCCCCTGCCATCTCAAGATGGTAACCCATATCATCTCCGGATGTTTCTTCCTCTATTTCCTTCAGTGTTTCAATGGCTTCATGATACCTGGCGCACTGCGACAGAGCGTGTGCCAGCATGATATGCAGCTCCACACCGACCTCGTCCTCGTCCAGTTCACCGATACGCTCAATCACTTCATCAAATTTACCTTCATTCATCAGCTCATCCATCTCAAACAAAAACTCATTATCCACTTCCGTCACCTCCACTAATTCCTTTTATCCATCACATTATACCACACCTCACACTTTTTTTAAACCCCTTTCCCATGGATTACAGGTTTTATTTTTCTGACTGACACTGATGTTATTCACCGGAAAGTATAAAAAAAGCACCCCTCCGGATGCTTTTTTCTTTACAATATCTTCAGACATTTTTATGTTCCGTTTGTTTTTTATGTGCTTTTTCTTTGATGATGAATTTCATGGGTAGGTTGAACTTCACCCGTTTTCCGGTATTATGCTTTGCCTTATGTACCTTCGGGCGAACCCTGACATTAAATTCCTTTACCTCGTATTTTTCATGCGGTACACGGCGTGAACGCAGCCGCATGAACACCAGACGTCGAACTAAGGTATACAGCACCGATGTGATTGGCACACACACCAGCAATCCGATAATGCCAAAGAAATTACTGAACAATACGATGGCTGAAATGACGATGATCGCCGGCAAGCCAACATTATTACCGACTACTCTCGGATAAATCAGATTACCCTCAATCTGCTGCAGTATAATCATAAACACAATAAACCATACCGCCTGCATGGGGTCAGACGTCAACAAAAACAACGCTCCGATTCCTGCACCGATGTACACACCAAACATCGGTACCCATGACAGAATCGCTACCATTACACCCACAAGCGCTGCGTATGGAAATCCAAGTATTGTCATTCCCAGTGCTGTCAGGCTGCCCAGTATGATACATTCCATCATCTGTCCAGTGATCGTATTATAAAAAGATTTGTTTGTCAGCACGCCTACCTCTACAATAAAGTCAGAGGTACGGGGCGGACATATCGCATAAATCAGCTTCTTTACATCCGAGGCAATCTTTTCCTTTTTCAGCAGCGCATAAATGGACAATACGATGCCAAGAAAAACATTGACCGCCGCATTGAAAATCGAAGACAGCATATTCATGGTATAATTCACCAGACCGCCTGCATTACTGGACAAAAAGCCTGACAATGCGCCTGTTATCGCATCTGAATTGATTACCGTCGTATTGACGCCGATCTTCTTGCCGTTTTCTATAATATCCTTTCCGTATTCCGGATTGAAATACTTTACAACCTGCAAAACGTAATCATTATTATCCGCCCAGTCCTTGATCTGATTATTCAGATTATTGGCTGCGTCCGGTATTGCCAGAATCAGTGAATTCAGGCTCTTTCCTATCTCTGGTATAATAATAATCAGAAAGGCGACAATGACCGCCACAAATATCAGAATGGATAAGGTCAGTGCAACTGGTCTGCGCATCTTTTCCAGAATCGGATTGACAGGGTTTCCATTACGCGGCCGGAACAAATGCTTCTCTATGGCTTTCAGCGGCACATTCAGAAAGAACGAACAGCAGATTGCCACGATAAACGGCATGGCAACATACAACAACCACGCAAGAAACTGGAACACAATGCTCATATGCTGCAATCCCAGATAAACCAGTATCAGCACAGTTCCCACAAAGAGTATTTTTTGTATTGTTTTTCTGTCAAAATTCATATGTTCATCTCCATGACGACTCATTCATCATTGCTGCCCCTGCACTACAGCAGGTTCCTCCGCCCAGCAGTAATTCTCCGTCATAGCACACCAGTGCCTGTCCGTAAGTGATTGCCCGCTGCGGCTGATCAAATACTACCTTGATATTTCCATTTTCCAGCGGATACAGCGTTGCGGGCTGCTCCTTCTGGTTATAACGCACTCTGGCACAGACCCGTATGGGCTTTTCCGGACGCTTTACCGACAGCCAGTTTACATCACAGGCATAGGCTGTTTCGCAGAACAGATCCGCATTATCTCCCAGTACAACCTGATTCTTCTCCATATCCTTTGCTATGACATAAGCAGGCTTGCCAAGCGCTATGCCCAGCCCCTTCCTCTGTCCGATGGTATACCGTATCATGCCCTTATGTCTGCCCAGTATGTTACCATCCTTATCTACAAAATCCCCCTCAGGAAATTGTCTGCCTGTATCTCTTTCGATAAAACCTGCATAATCTCCGTCCGGTACAAAACAGATATCCTGACTATCCGGCTTATCTGCATTGATCAGCCCGTATTGTTCCGCAACAGCTCTCGTCTGCGACTTGGTCATCTCCCCGATGGGAAACAGCGTCCTTGCCAGCTGCTCCTGTGTCATGCTGTACAGTACATAGCTCTGATCCTTTCCGGCATCTGCTCCCTTGAGCAGCTGGTAACGCCCTGCTTCAGCATCATAGCGGCGGCGCACATAATGCCCTGTTGCTATATAATCCTGTCCCAGCAGCTCCGCACGCTGCAGCAGGGCGCTGAATTTAATGAACCGGTTGCAATCTATGCAGGGATTCGGCGTCAGCCCCTCTATATAGCTGCGGTTGAACTTATCAATTACGCACTCACGGAACCGATCTCCGAAATTATATACATAATAGGGTATATTCAGACGGTTGGCTACCCTTCTTGCATCCTCTACGTCCTCCAGGCTACAGCAAGTCTTGCTTCTGTCCAGCTGTATATCCTCATTTGTAAACAGACGCAGCGTAACCCCCGTCACCTCATATGATTCCTTCAATACGGCAGCGGCAACCGAACTGTCTACGCCTCCGCTCATGGCAACCATTACCTTTTCCATTGGATTCACTTCCTCTTTCCGGTACAGAAACGTTATTCATTGATCACATCCCACGGCGTCAGCATACCCAGTATCCGACCTCTGGATGAACCATTGTCCGTAATGAATACAGCCGCTAGCCGCTTGGAATGACAATTCTTACGCTCAAATTCGCTGCGTACCTGATAAATCGTCGTTTCCCTGTCAACAAAGCGGAACCGCTCGGCTGAATGGCGATCAAAATGAATCATATCACCAAAATCCTCTATCGTCATATCATCCCGCAGACTGGTCATGCCGCAGGTCAGGGAATAGGCGAAAATCGTGCTGACGCTGAATACACCCACGCATTCTCCGCCGTCTATAACCGGCACATGAGAAAAACCCTGCCGTTCCATTTTCTTCATCACTGTCTGGGCTTTCTGCGAGAGGGTCGCTTTCAGAATGTCAGCGTACAATGTGGCAAACTCCAGCGCCAGCGGCGGCCGTCTGATAAACTCCGTCACTTCGTTCAGAAACTGTATCATAGAAGCGGAAGGCTGGATGATCCTCTCGCCGCCATACTCAGAATGATGACTCAGAAAATTACGTATTTCCCGGCATATATCCAGGTTTTCCCGATAGGGCTTGCTCTCCTTTTCGTTCATATAGCGCACAATCGGACTGCCAAAAGATTTCTCACTGCCTGTACTGTATTTCTGATTCAATGCTTCTTCCAGCTCCCGGTATGCGTTCAGAAACGCATCGGCTCTGTCCGATTCTGCCATATTCCCCATCACCCTTCTACATTATATTTTTCTGCCAGATACTCGTCATATGTTCTGGTGATATCCTTGATACCGTTCTTCTCAATCACGATAATCCGGTTAGCAACCGTTGAAATGAATTCGTGGTCATGTGACGTAAACAGCACCACGCCCTTGAAATTGGACAAGCCCTTATTGACTGCCGTAATGGATTCCAGATCCAGGTGGTTGGTGGGCTGATCAAGCACCAGCACGTTTGCGCCGAACATCATCATTCTTGACAGCATACATCTGACCTTTTCTCCGCCGGACAGCACCTTTACAGGTTTGAACACATCATCGCCTGAAAACAGCATCCTGCCCAGAAAGCCTCTCAGATAGGTATCTGTATTATCATTTCCCCGGACATACTGCCGCAGCCAGTCGATGATCGTATCATCATTTCCCTCAAAAAACGCCGTATTATCCTTCGGGAAATAGGACTGGGTGGTGGTATTGCCCCACTTGAATTCGCCCTCGTCCGGCTCCATATGTCCCATCAGTATTTCAAACAATGTGGTAATCGCTATTTCATTATCGCACAGGAATGCCACCTTATCTGTGCGCTCAATCCGGAAGGATACATTGTCAAGCACCTTTTCGCCGTCAACGGTCTTGGAAAGGTTCTCGACATACAACACCTCCTTGCCTACCTCTCTGTCTGGCGTAAAGCCTACAAACGGATAGCGGCGGGAGGATGCAGGCATTTCCTCTACCGTCAGCTTATCAAGCAGCTTACGGCGGGAGGTTGCCTGTTTGGATTTGGATTTATTGGCAGAAAAGCGCTGCACAAAGGACTGCAACTCCTTGATCTTTTCTTCTGTCTTTTTATTCTGCTGTTTGATCATTGCCTGTATCAGCTGGCTGGATTCATACCAGAATTCATAGTTACCCACATACAGCTTGATCTTATTATAATCAATATCCACCATATGGGTACATACCGTATTCAGAAAATGCCGGTCATGGGATACCACTATAACCGTTCCCTCATAATCCAGTATAAAGTCTTCCAGCCATGCAATGGCTTTGATATCCAGGTTATTGGTCGGCTCGTCCAGCAGGATGATTTCCGGATTGCCGAACAATGCCTGTGCCAACAGTACCTTGACCTTTTCGTTACCTGTCAGGCTGCTCATCTGGGAGTACAGAATATCCTCGGAAAGTCCCAGTCCCTGTATCAGCTTTGAAGCGTCGCTTTCCGCCTCCCAGCCGTTCATCTCCGCAAATTCTGCCTCCAGCTCCGATGCCCGGATACCGTCCTCATCGGAAAAATCCTCCTTCAGGTAGATCGCATCCTTCTCCTTCATGATATCATACAGCTTTTTATTGCCGTAAATGACCGTATCCAGCACCGTATATTCATCAAAAGCAAAATGATCCTGTTTGAGAACCGACATTCTCGTGTTTTCGGGAATAATCACCTCTCCCTTGGTCGGCTCCAGCTCACCTGAAAGCACCTTCAGAAAGGTGGATTTGCCGGCTCCGTTCGCCCCGATAATACCATAGCAGTTATTATCCGTCAGCTTTAAATTTACATCCGAAAACAGCGGCGTTCCGCTGAAATTAACCGATACATTACTTACTGTTATCATTTCCTGTTTCTCCCTTTTTCTTTTCTTGGCTGTCAGTCTGCATTATCCCTGAAAATGAAAATTATCCCAATCGAATTCTCTCAGCCTGCCTTCATTCTGCAGTTCCGGATAATCCCACTGCCGCAGCACTTCATAGGCGGCAATGGCAGCCGAATTGGACAAATTCAGACTGCGGGCGTCACTGATCATCGGAATCCGCACTGTCGTATCGGGATGATCATGTAAAACCTGCTCCGGCAAGCCCTTGGTTTCTTTTCCGAACAGCAGGTAGCATTTATCCGGATAGTGAATATCCGTGAATTTGCGGGGGGCTTTGGTGGAAAAGAAATAATACTGTCCACCCTTTGTCTGCTCAAAAAAATCAAGCAGACTTTCGTAATATGTCAGATCGAGATACTGCCAGTAATCCAGTCCCGATCGTTTCAGATGCTTATCTGTCGGTGTAAAACCCATAGGCTTTACTATATGAAGTCTGGCGCCTGTTGCCGCACAGGTACGGGCAATATTCCCTGTATTCTGCGGTATTTCAGGCTCTACCAATACGATGTTCAATTCTGACATGGTTCACGCTCCTGCTTCTGCTTTTGAATAAGGGACGCCCTGAGAAAGGGCGTCCCCTTGTAACCAGTGTAAATCCGTTTCCGAGTACATTCATCATGCTCCCACCGCATTCCTGCTCATCAGAACTTGCGGAACCGGTTATAGCGTTTATTCAGCAGTGTTTCTGTATCCACTGCGCTTAATTTTTCAAATGTCTGGGCAATCAGTGTTTTAAAGCTGTCGAACATGATACTGTCCACATTTTTCGGCTCCCGGATGATCCGTTCTATCACACCCAGCTTGAACAGATCCTGTGAGGTCAGCTTCAGGCACTCAGAGGCTTCCGCTGTTTTGGAAGCATCCTTCCAGAGAATGCTGGCACAGCCCTCCGGCGAAATGACCGAATAAATCGCATTCTCCAGCATCCATACTTCGTCTGCTACTGCCAGCGCCAACGCTCCTCCGCTGCCGCCTTCACCAATCAGAATGGACAGTACGGGCGTTTTCAGCGTCATCATTTCCATCAGGTTCTCAGCAATAGCCTGACCCTGACCACGTTCCTCTGCGCCGATACCACAGTATGCCCCTGACGTATCTACAAAGCACAATACCGGACGATGGAACTTCTCTGCCTGCTTCATCAGCCGCAGAGCTTTACGGTAACCCTCGGGATGGGCTGAACCAAAATTCCGTTCCATACGTTCCTTGAGATTCCGTCCCTTTTCCAGGGCTATCACTGTCACTGGTGTTCCGTTCAGCTCAGCGATTCCGCCGATAACCGCTTTATCATCCGAAAAACGTCTGTCGCCGTGCAGCTCAATAAAGCTGTCGCCGAATATCCTTGTAATATAATCTATCGCTGTCGGGCGATCGTTTGCTCTGGCGGCTGTCACACTATCAAATGCGCTCATTCTGCATCGCCCTCCTCTGGTTCTACTTGGGGTTGGCTGCCGTGAAGCACCAACAGCTTTGTCAGGGTTTCCTTCATTTCGCTGCGGGGAACCACCTTATCCACAAAGCCCTTTTCCAACAGGAATTCCGCTGACTGGAAATCCTTCGGCAGCTTCTGGCGGATCGTCTGTTCTATGACTCTTGGTCCTGCAAATCCGATCAGTGCTTTCGGCTCGGATAGGATAATATCGCCTTCCATCGCAAAGCTCGCTGTTACACCGCCGGTTGTGGGATCCGTCAGAACCGTTATATACAACAGTCCGGCATCGCTGTGACGCTTGACCGCTGCGCTGGTTTTTGCCATCTGCATCAGGGACAAAATCCCCTCCTGCATTCTGGCGCCGCCTGACACAGTGAATACAATCACCGGCAGCTGCTGCTCTGTCGCATATTCAAATGCCCTGGTGATCTTTTCGCCGGTGACTGTCCCCATAGAACCCATCATAAACTGCGAATTCATCACTGCCAGCACAGCGGTACATCCGCCGATTACTGCCTTTCCGGTGATAACAGATTCATTCTCACCGCTGTTCAGCTTGGCATTTTTCAGCTTTCTGGTATAATCGGGAAAGTCAATGATATTTGTCGATGTCATTTCTGCATCAAATTCTTCAAAGCTGCCCTCATCCACAGTCATCTCTATTCTCTGCCTTGCGCCAATCCGGAAATGGTAGCTGCAATTCGGACATACCTTATAATTCTCCGTCAGATCGGAGGACAGAACTGCCTTTTTACATACGGGGCACTTCACCCACAGCTCATTCGGTATAAACGGCTGATTCGGTATGGATTCCCCCTGATTCTCAAGCTCATTTTTTGGCTTTAAAAAATTAAAAATATCTGATGTATTCAATGCTTCACCCGACCAATCTCCGTATTAGGGTTATTCTTCTGTCTTATTTTCCGCTTCTCTGCGCTTGCTGCGTTCCTCCATAAACCCTGTTGTATATTCTCCCGACACAAACTCAGGGTCGGACAGGATGTCAATATGCAGATCACGGTTATGATGTATACCGTTAATCGTCAGCTCACTGAGCGCCATTTTCATCTTTCGTATGGCAAGCTCGCGGGAACGTGCCTGCACAATCAGCTTTCCGATCATGGAATCATAATACGGCGGAATACTGTAATCCTGATATATCGCCGTATCAAACCGCACGTTCGGTCCGCCCGGAATATGTATAAATCCGATTTTGCCGCAGCTGGGACGATAGTTATGAGCTGCGTCCTCTGCATTGATCCGGCATTCAATCGCATTGCCATGCAGATAAACCTTATCCTGCGTAATTGTCAGCTTTGCCCCTGAGGCAATGCGTATCTGCCACTGCACGATATCAATTCCCACAACCATCTCCGTAACAGCGTGCTCCACCTGCAGACGGGTATTCATCTCCATGAAATAGAAATTCTTATCCTTATCCAGCAAAAACTCAACTGTTCCGGCGTTTTCATAGCCGACCGCCTTTGCTGCCTTTGCAGCTGCCTCCATCATACCCCGCCGTATCTCCGGCGTAATGGCAGGCGAGGGACTTTCCTCAATCAGCTTCTGATTTTTTCGCTGCACGGAGCACTCCCGTTCACCCAGACATACCACATTGCCGTATTTATCACACAACAGCTGCATCTCTACGTGCTTAACGGGGCTGAGGAATTTTTCCATATATACTGCTCCGTCACCAAAGGCGCTCTGCGCCTCTGCCTTGGCTGACAAAAAGGCGTTATCAAAATCCTCGATCCTGTCAACTCTTCTGATGCCCCTTCCGCCGCCGCCGCTTCTTGCCTTGACCAGCAGCGGAAAGCCGATCTCCTGCGCCTTCTGTCTTGCCTTGTTAATATCATCAATAATATCGCTGCCCGGTGTAACAGGCACACCTGCCGCACGCATGGTCTTTCTTGCTTCATCCTTATCCCCAAGACGATCTATCATCTCGGCGCTCGGTCCGATAAATTCTATATTACATTTTTTACAAAGTGCCGCAAATTTTGCATTTTCCGACAACAATCCGTATCCCGGATGAATCGCCTGTGCTCCCGACAGGGCTGCCGCCTCCAGTATGGCAGCAATATTCAGATAGCTGTCCGCTACCTGCGGCCCGCCGATGCAATAGCTTTCATCCGCCATGGTAACATGAAGGGCGTCACGGTCTGCCTGTGAATAAACAGCAACTGTAGAGATGCCCATTTCACGGCAGGCACGGATAATCCGCACGGCTATTTCGCCCCGATTGGCAATCAGTATCTTTGAAAACAACTCGATTACTCCCTCTCAACCAATGCAAAAGAAAACTCTGCCGAAACACTCAGCTTGCCGTTGACATATCCCTTGCCCTTGATAAAATAGAAATTCCTTTTTTGTCCCGTCAGCTCGCACTGTATCTCCAGCGTATCGCCCGGCAAAACCTTATTCCTGAATTTTGCCTTATCTATTCCGGTGAAATACGGTGTGCTTTTTGCCGAAACGTCTGCAATGATAACAGCACTTGCCTGCGCCATCATCTCACACAATATCACGCCCGGTACGACCGGATTTCGGGGAAAATGACCGTCCAGAAACCACTCGTCACCCTTGATATATTTCTTTCCCTCACAGGTATTTTCCCCTGTTTTGGTTGCTTCATCAATCAGAAGCATGGAATTTCTATGCGGGATCACTTGCATTATTTCTTCTTTATTCATAGCGGCTGCTCCTTATTTTATCATAAACAACGGCTGACCATACTCTACGATCTGACCGTTTTCTACACATACCTCTGTTATGGTTCCGCTCTTTTCAGCGGTTACCTCATTCATCAGCTTCATTGCTTCGATCAGGCACAGCACATCTCCTTTATTTACCCGGCTGCCCGCTGTTACATACGGCTCGCTGTCAGGTGACGGTGAGCTGTAGAATACGCCTACCATCGGAGATTCAATCGGCTTGCCTTCGGCTTCCTTCTCCGGCTCCGCTGACGGTACCGGCACGGTTGACAGTACGCCGACAGAAGGCTCTGCTGTTTCTGCCATTTTTTCACACACGGTTCCCGCTGCCTTCTGGCGGATACGGATACTGCTGTCCTCTCCCAGACGGATTTCCAGCTCCGTTGCCTTGGACGCATCAAATGCTGCAAGCAATTCCTTAATTTCCTCTATACTGTACATTGCAGTTTCCCACCTTACTTTAGCATATAATGACCATTCATTACGGTATCACTTTTTCAGGACTATACAAGCATTATGCCCGCCAAAGCCAAATGTCGTTGACAATGCCATATCTACCTGTGCTTCTACCGCTTTATCAGGTGTATAATCCAGATCACATTCCGGATCAGGTACCTGATAATTGACTGTCGGAGGTATGATTCCATCCCGCAGTGCCAACAGAGATGCAATGGCTTCTACTGCACCCGTTGCACCCAGCATATGCCCTGTCATGGATTTGGTTGAACTGATATGCGCCTGATAGGCTCTTTCACCCAGCACTTCCTTGAACGCTTTCGTTTCGCCTGCGTCATTCAGCTTGGTTGATGTACCGTGTGCATTGATATACAGTTCCTCTGTACCCTGATAACCGGCTTCTTCCAGTGCCAGGCGTACACAGTTTGCCGCACCCTTTCCTTCCGGATCCGGCGCAGTAATATGGTGTGCATCGCAGGTATTGCCATAACCGCAGATTTCTCCGTAAATCCTGGCACCTCTTGCAACAGCGTGTTCATATTCCTCCAGAATCAGGATACCTGCGCCCTCACCCATTACAAATCCCGAGCGCTCCTTATCAAACGGAATGGACGCACGGCTGGGATCCTCGGACAAAGTGAGTGCCTTGCAGCTTGTAAATCCTTTGACTGCCAGCGGTGTGATCGTTGCCTCCGCACCGCCTGTAATAATGGCATCTGCCATTCCGTATCTGATCGCACGGAATGCTTCGCCCACTGCGTGTGTAGAGGTAGAACAAGCGGTTACGACAGGCAGACACGGTCCCTTTGCCTTGAAGCGGATTGCAATATTACCCGCTGCGATATTGCCGATCATCATCGGAATGAAAAAGGGAGATACGTTCTTGCCTGTATACAGATTCACACTCTGCTCATAGAACGTATTGATGCCGCCTACACCGGAACCCACATATACACCCAGCCGGTCTTCGTCAACCTTTCCCAATATACCGCTGTCCTCTACTGCCTGAGCTGCGGCTGCCAGCGCATACTGACAGAACAGATCCAGCTTACGGCATTCTCTTTTATCTATATACTTTTCAGCTTCAAACCCTTTTACCTCGGCAGCTACCTTTGCTTTGGAGGTGGAAGGGTCGAACTTCGTAATCGTATCAATTCCGCAAACGCCCTTTTTCATATTTTCCCACATTGTCGGTACATCATTGCCGACAGGCGTTATCGCACCAAGTCCAGTAACAACCACTCTTTTCATTTAAGCTATTCCTTTCTTTCTATGATTTCTTCCCGTAGCTGCGGCACACTTACATAGCCAACCCGCCGTCTACACGAATAACCTCACCTGTTATATAGGCTGCCTCATCGCTGGCAAGGAAGGCGGCAAGATTGGCAATATCCTCTACCTGTCCCATCCGTTTCATAGGAATGGCTGCCAGGGCTGCTTCCCTTGCCTTTTCCGGCATACCGTCTGTCATTTCGGTCTTGATGAATCCCGGTGCAATTGCATTGACCGTCACATTTCTTGAGCCAAGCTCCTTTGCCACGGACTTTGTCATGCCGATAATACCTGCCTTTGATGCAGAATAATTGGACTGTCCGGCATTGCCTGTCAGTCCCACGATGGACGACATATTAATGATCCTGCCCCGGCGTTTCTGCTTAAAATGCCTATACACTGCCTTTGTCATATTGAAAACACCCTTGAGGTTGACGGCAATAACTGCGTCAAAATCGGATTCCTTCATAGACAGCATCAGGGTATCTCTGACAATACCAGCATTATTCACCAGAATATGCACCTCGCCGAATTCTTCTATGATCTTATCCACCAATGCTGCGCTGGCTTCAAAATCTGCCACATTACACTCATAGGAGGCTGCCTTCACACCCTTTTCCAGCAGGTCCTTTTCGGTCTGTGCCGCATTTTCGCCGTCACCATAATGTACAATTGCAATATTTGCTCCCAGGTCGGCATATTTCAATGCGATCTCTCTGCCGATTCCTCTGGAACCGCCTGTTACGATAGCTGTTTTTCCTGTCAATTCAAACATGATTCTGCCCCGATGCCCTTACTGCAGAGCATCAAGTCCCTCCTTTGTTTCGATATTCACTGCTGTAACTTCTGCATTGATTTTTCTGATCAGACCTGTCAGTGTCTTGCCGACGCCAACCTCTATAAAACGATCGGCTCCCTGCTGTACCAGGTTCTCCACCATGGTCTGCCATTTTACAGGATGGTTCACCTGTGCCGCTACCAGCGACTTGTAATCACCCGCATACGGCTGTGCTGTATAATTGGAATACACAGGTATTTCCGGCGACCGCAGCTCTACTGTACGGAGGTATTCCTCCATTGCAGCGGCTGCGCTGTTCATAAACGGTGAGTGGAATGCACCGCTGACTGCTAACTTTACTGCCTTGCCCTTTGCTTCCTTCACCTTTGCGCAAAGTGCGTCTATTTCATTCTCTGCCGCCGCTACTACGGTCTGGGCAGGGCTGTTATAATTTACGGGATATGCCTGGCGGAATTCGCTGCAGATAGCTTCCACAGCAGCCGGCGTCAGTTTCATAACCGCTGCCATAGCGCCCTTCTGTTCATTGGCTGCCTGATCCATCACCTCTGCCCGCTTGCATACCAGACGGAAAGCGTCGTCATAGGACAGCATTCCTGCAAATGCAATCGCAGCAATTTCTCCCAGCGAAAAGCCTGCCACATAATCGGGTCGGATTCCTTTTTCCGCCACTGCTGCTGCCGCTGCCAGATCAACCGCAAACACACACGGCTGGGTATTGATCGTTACAGACAATTCCTCTTTTGTGCCCTCAAAGCACTGATGCAGTGTACCCGGACGAATCCGCTCTGCCATATCAAAAACTGCCTTTGCCGCAGCCGAATTATCATACAAAGATTTTCCCATTCCCGGAACCTGTGCGCCCTGTCCCGAAAACACAAATACTGTCTTACCCATTCTCTGAAACTACCTCCGTTTTCTTCTGATTTCACGATACTGTTCAGACGTTTACACCAGTCTTATGACTGACCGGTGCCGTTCCAGCGGATGATGCAGGTACCGGTGGTCAGTCCGCCGCCGAATGCACACATAGCAATAATATCGCCTTTTTTCAGAATACCGCTTCTGTTTGCTTCGTCCAGTGCAATCGGTACACTGGCAGAGGACGTATTGCCGTAATGCTGCACATTACAGAAGAATTTTTCTCTCGGTATGTCCAGGTTTTTGGCTGCTGTATTGATAATGCGGATATTTGCCTGGTGCGGGATCACACAGTCAATATCAGACTGTTCCAGTCCGGCATCCGCTACTGCCTTTTTAATGCCGTTTGCCATAGCAGCTGTTGCAAAACGATACACATCGTTACCCGCCATATGCAGTACTGCCTTTTCTTCCTCATGCTCATAGAAGGGGGAAGAATTGCTGCCGTGGGGAATCCGGATGGCGGCATCATTGCCGGTGGCTGTCAGGTGTATGGACAACAGGTCATCACCCTCGCCCAGTACGGCTGCCGCACCGCCGTCACCAAACAATACACAGGTAGAGCGGTCTGTCCAGTCTATAATATTGGACAGATTATCCATGGACACAATCAGCACCTTTTTGACGGTCTTTCTGGCAAAAAAGCCTGCCGCTACATCCAGTGCATAAATAAAACCCGAGCAGGCTGCGTTGATATCGAACGCCGGGCAGACTGCACCAATCTCCTTCTGGATCATACAGCCCTGTGACGGAGTAATATTTTCCCCCCGCATGGTTGAGCAGATGATCAGATCCAGTTCCTGTGCCGTTACGCCTGCATTCTCCAGCGCACGGTTAGCAGCCTCCACACACAGCTCAGTGATGGTTTCCTGTTTAGCTATACGTCTTTCTTCAATACCGGTTCTGGTACGAATCCATTCGTCGTTTGTTTCCACCATAGTGGACAACTCATCATTGCTCAGTATATATGCGGGCACAGCCTTGCCCGTTCCGAGAATCGAAAAACTCATTCTTATGACCTCCAAAATTAGTACGCAAAGCCCGTGCAACACACAACAACTCAGCATATCGCCGAAAAACGGCTGCTTTCCCGTTATGGCTCCCGATTGCCCATACGTCTGAAACGACGCCGATTGATACCGGCATCCTCCATCTATCTTATCTTATTAATTTTATAACAATTCCCTGCATTTGTCAACTATAATACACCATGGAAATCAATTTCTGCCAGCACTTCCTTAGGGAAACCCTTTGTTTAAACACAAAGGGTTATCACCCTTCTCGCCTGCCGGCTCGGTCGGTACTTCTGCCTACGTCAGAGATGTCCACCGGACACCCGCATTCCTTTCCTAAAAAAACTATAATAAAATAGATCAATCTTAATTGTACGATTTGCCTTGTTCAGAATAAATATTTTTAAAATTGATTTCCATGTCTCCGGTGTCGCTTTCTTTGATGGTTATTTCTTATTCAGCTCCAACGGCTTTCCGTCCAGTACGGCGTATTGCAGCACCCGGTTTTCATAGTGCAGCTTAAGTGAAAAAAACGGCTTTCCTTCATTCATCAGCCGGAGAAAAATACGGTCACCTTCCCATATAGGCAATTCTGTCACGCTTTTCTCTTTATCTACCCATACCAGATCACCTTCATTACAAACTCCGATACTGCCGTCAAATCCTGACGCACTATACAGAAACATATACTCTACCCAATCTCCGTCTGAAAAGGTAACAATCCCACGCAAGGCATACTCTGTCAACGTCAGACCGGTTTCTTCCTTTACTTCACGCAGAACACAGTCTTCGGGACTCTCTCCTGGTTCAAAATGCCCCCCGACGCCCATCCACAGATCATGGCTGGGATCATTCTCTTTTTTTGTCCGGTGCAGCATCAGATACTGACCGTCCCTTTCAATATAACAAAGCGTGGTAAGCTCGGCTTCCATTGTCATTTCCTCCTTTTATGACTAAAAATGCCGCCGCAGTGCCTTGCTGACTGCGGCGGCGATGGTATCAGGCTGTCTGAAGATCACCGTTTTTCTTCTTATGCAGCTTTTCTTCATTCTGGATTTCCAGAAACTTCTTTTTCAACGCAATAGAAAGGAACGGTCGAATCTTTTCCAATGTTCTTTCATCGGGACTGAACAGCAGCGCTGCCGGCTTATGACGAATCTTATCATGAATCAGCAGATAATATGTTGACGGATTCATCTCGTCCTGTTCCGCGTGCAGTACCAGCTCCTGTTTGGATAGATCAATGTTTTTCTGACCGTTTTCCAGGTCATTGAACTTTCCGATATCATCAACTGCCTTTACGTCAAAGGCACAGACCTTTTTCCGTCTGAGCTGGCGTTTGATGCGCTCAATCCGGATTTCTCCGCTGACAAAGGTGTATTCATATTCCACCTTGGAATTGGAGATAATATAATATATCAAGTAACCGCAGCCCGCCAGACAAGCAAACGCTGCTACTGCCATCAGCGGCAGCGCCGCCGCCAGCACAACCGATACCGCCATGCCCAGTATGAGAAGTACAAATCCCAATATCAGCATGGTTTTCTTTTTCTGCGACATTTTCTTAACAACTATCTGTTCATAATATTGCTCCATTGAGCCAACATCCATTAATTTTTCCATCAATATTGCTTCCCTTCAATTTTGTTAAGTGTAGAGTAATGGCTGGCTTTTTCTTCCGCTTCATCCAGTCTATGAACTCTTCCATTATTGTACCACATCTGCCCGATAAATTGCAACCCCACACCTTATTTTGCGGCGGCGCCGAGCCGGCGCTGGCTGAACGCGGCAGTCGCTGCGCCGGCGTGCCGCCGGTGTCACTGCTCTCGTTCGGATTCCTTGATACTTCTGCTATTGCATCTCTCACGTGTGGGCTTGACTTGTATTCGTTTTCAGCGTTCCGCTCTGGTTATAGCTTAAATATATTCACACCCGCGAAATACATTCAGATGCACACGGCTTTTACGCAGCTCTTTCAAACTGGCAGTTACTCTTTTTGCCAACTAATTTTACACTGACCGCTGAGCCGCCACTCCCACATGGAATTCAACTTTCTATTTATAAAATACAAGCAGCCTTCATCATTAGCGGTCAGTAATTTTAAAATTCCAGATTCCACTTTCCAAACTCCACATTCAAAAAAACTATTTGTGTAAAAGATAAACATTGTCGGGTACATACTGGGATTCAGGGGTCTGGATCACCCAGTCCGTAATGTCTTCTACTGTATAAACAGCCTCATCCCCTGCGTGCATATAATCAATATAATAAGGATTTTGTGTCAATCTGGCACGGAAACCATTGCCCTCAAATCCGACCAGCTCAAACCAGATATGCTCGACCTGCATATCTCCTTCCTCTTCATTCAGTGCTTTTAACGCCAGCTTAAGAACAACCTGACAATCCGGTTTTCCCACAAATGGACGTACATAATCAAAACGCTCTCTTGCCAGCCGGCTCATCCGCTGGGTTTCCCGCGTACTGATAAAGAACATAGCGTGGTCTTCCCAGACTTCGTCATAAATCGTCACCTTGCTCAGAATATGTTTTTCCTGATCCTGCGGTCCCTTATAAGCAAACACTAAGGATGTTTTGCTGTTATGCCCGTTCTCTCTGTCTGACGCTCCGCCCATACAGCCATGACTATACTCCTGTAAGCCCTCTGTCCACGGTACCGCTGTCACCACTACCGGTATCTCATCTCCGATCAGTCCAAGATAATACACACCCTCTGCAATATCGCCCTCATCCCCTGAAATCATCCTTTTGGCAAGCGCATTGATTATTTCAAAATGATGTTCGGCGTTTTCGTTATCGGAACACAGCACTTCCAGTTCTCTCAGCCCGAAGCGGATCAAACCATGGGTATGCAGCCATACCTCATTCCCATCCGATACGCCCTGAACCGTAAACAAACTGTCGGCAGAAGGCTCTACCTCGGATGCAGCCGTCATTTTCACCCATCTTCCCGACAGAATTTTCTCGGCACTTTCATCCATAACGATCGCAGCTTCTGCCACAGCCGCCGCACAGAGCTTTATATGCAGATGATAGCATTGCTGCGGGTCACCGTGAAAATTCATCATCAGCTTCAACGCTTTTCCCGCACTTTGGGCAGCCGTTTCTTCTGCTTGTGACAGCGGCTGTTTTTTCATAACAGCCAGGTTCTCTAAAGTAAACGGTTCCTCTACATATGCCACCGGATAGGTTTCGCCGTTATACCTGATTTTCATCATAGCAGGTGATTCCCCGGACGGTTCACGAAAATCTATGATGTCAATTCCCCTGACAGCGGCTATTCTGTCCCGTACCTGACCCATCAGATTCGTTTCCTCTGACATCGGCACCACGATCATATACGAATCCTCTTCCCAATACTGCGGCGCCTGCTCCTTCATCTCAGGCACAAGATTGCGTCTGATTTTATTTCTGAAATCCTTCAGTCCCATGCTGACATCCTTCTCTCTGTCATATTTTTAAAAACCGTATCCCCCCGCAGAGCAACGTCTTGCGGAGGGACTACTGCAGCAACTATAACAATAAAGCCATTGGCTTTCCATACATTGTAACTGTGCCTGTTATTCTCTGTCTATATTATACAATAATCCATGCCAGAAATCAAACACATTTTTCATAAAACCAATTTTCGGCATTTTAACAATTTTCAACCGTCTATTTTGTATATGTTACTCATTGTATAACAGATCGCTTATGACTATACCGTCTGTATTAATCACACCCCGCTGGTACCGGTTTGCAAAGAGCAGCTTTCCTTTCACATCCACCTCTGCCGGACAGTCCCCGGCATTCAGCCAGACACAGATTCTTCCCGACCGGATATAGCCGACCAGCCGTGGATAACGGTCATCCCTCAGAAATTCCATCTCGTTATCACACAGCTCTGTGTAGTTATTTCTGAGTGCAATCAGCTCAGCTGTACGAGAAATCTGACCGTCAAATTCACCTGCCTGTATCCGCTGCCATGGCATACACTGACGGTTATACATGGTTTCTTTTCCATGCATGGCTATTTCAGTCGCATAATACAGGCAGGGTGTTCCCGGCATCGTCAGCAGAAAAGCTAATTTCTGCAGCAGAACATCCTCATTTCTGCATCTGTCAATCGCCCGCTGTGTATCATGTGTATCCAGAAAATTGAATAATACCCTTGTTACCTGTTCGGGGTAAAGACTGCGGCAATAATTCAGCATATACATCAGCTCGGTACTGTTCAGCTTTTCATTGCCGAAGAAGTCATTGACGCAGCCGCAGAACGGATAGTTCATCACAGAATCATATTCCCGGCTTGTGACCCAGCCCAGCGAATCATTCCATATCTCGCCCAGCAGAAAAATATCCGGTTTGACGGCTTTCAGACGGCTGTGCAGCTCCCGCACAAAGGTATGGGATATCTCGTCCCCCACATCAAAGCGGATGCCGTCAATATCCCACTGCTCTGCCCAGTAACAGCTCAGATCCGTAAAAAACTTTCTTACCTCAGGATGATTCGTATTGAGCTTGGGCATACCAGCCCAGAATGAAAAGGAATAAAACCGCCCGTCCTCCGTAGAATAATGATCAGAAGAAAAATCCTCCCGGTTGATAAAAAACCAATCATAGTAGGGGGATGACCTGCCGTTTTTCCGTACATCCTGCCATGGTGCAAAACCGGATCCGCAGTGGTTGAATACCGCATCCAGCATAATACGGATACCCCGCTTATGTGCCTGCCGCACCAGCTCCTGCATATCCTCCTCTGTACCGAAATCCGGGTCTATGCAGCGATAGTCTATGGTATCATATTTATGATTGGAAGGCGAACGGAAAATGGGGGTCATATATATCCCGCCGATACCCAGCTTTTTCAGATAATCCAGCTTTTCCGTAATCCCCCGCAGGCTGCCGCCGTACAGGTCTGACCAATGGGGAGAGGACATATCCGCCCATGGCTTGAATCTGCCGTAATTCTGAAAATCACTGCTGAGCGCGAACCGGTCGGGCATAATCTGGTACCAGACGGTATGCTCTACCCAGGACGGCGGCGCTATCACATCAGACGGATTCAGCCATGGAAATTTAAAGTACTGTCTGGAAGTTTCATCTGCCTGCTCCGGTCTGACCAGCTTGCTTTCATATAGCAGCCAGGTTTCGTCACCGCTGATAATTTCAAAGCAGTATTGCAGCCGTTTATATGCAGGCTTGAGAATGACCCTCCACAGCCAGTACCTGTCCAGCTCCATATACCGTTCCATCTCTGTCTTATCGCCGAACCATTGCGGTTTCCGGCGTAATTCATGGATAAACGGATCCTGATGAATAACAGAAACATGATCCACATCCTTGCCCGTTTTGATGGTAATCACAACTCTGTCTGTATCCAGTGCATAGTCAAACTCACTGTTTGAGCGATGAATTATTGCTGCTGCATTCATAAGCATTCTCCTCCTGTATGTTCTGCTGTTTTAACCCGCTGTTTATCAGGAATATGCACTGACCGGGCACTTTTTCTCCGGGCGGAGAGGATGCATTTTTTATAATCGACTTGCTTCTCCACTTTCCGCTTTTCCAGCGCAGCACCATCAGGATACCACGGAATACCTCGTCACCGGCAATAGCTGCCCACAATCCGTAGATGCCCAGCCCCATCTGCACTGCCAGCAGATAAGATCCCAACACACTGATTACCCACATGGAGAAAATAGCACAGACTGTGGGAAAATATACATCCCCCGCTCCCCGCAGATTGGCAATTACAACGATATTGGTGGTTCTGCCAAGCTCCAGCAGAATATTGAAAATCAGTATATTGCAGCCCAAAGTGATTACCTGGGGATTATCGGTAAAAATCTGCATCAGCTGACGGCGCAGCAGAATCCCGGTGCCGCTGAGCAATACGGCAAAGGCAAGTGCTTTTCCATATGCCGAAAAGCCCTTTTTATATGCCAGATCGTACTGCCCGGCTCCCACATAATGTCCGGTGATAATCTGGGATGCCTGACCGATGGCAACTGCAAAAATATAAAAAAACATGGAAATATTCTGCACATAGGTTTTCGTTACCAGCTCGTTTTCCGTCAGATAATTCAGCACCATAGAGGTGATTACCAGCTGTGACAGATTATACAGAAAGCTCTCCATAGCAGACGGAATACCGATTTTCAGCATATCCGCAAAATCCTTTTTCGGAAACGGCAGCAGCAGTCTGAATACAGACGGCTTTTCCACCTTACGGAAAAGGTATACCGTCAGGATGACTGTTCCTACGATCCGGCTGAACATGGTCGCAACAGCCGCTCCAGCAACACCCATCCTCGGCATACCAAACAAGCCCAGTACCAGCACCATATCAAACCCTGCATTAACAATATTCATTCCCAGAGAGATATACATTGTGACCTTTGTCAGACCATGATTACGGACAATAACCGCTACAGCACTCATATGTGCCTGCAAAAAAATACAGCCGCCGACAATGGACAGGTACTGAGAGGCAAATTTCATTACGGTACCCTCTGCACCGATAAATGACAGGATCGGGTCGCTGAAAAACAGAAACGCAGCACTGATTACGATACCTGTCAGCAGATTGAACACAATCGACAAAGCGGCAATTCTGGACGCGCTTTCTCTTTTTTCCGCACCAAGGTATTGTGAGATCAGAACAGCGCTGGCACCCGAAATAACCGAAAAGACGATAGTAACGATAGAGATCGCCTGATTAGCCGTATTCACAGAGGACGCCGCCAGATCGTCATATTTACTCATGACAAACACATCAATGAACCCCAGCAGCATAAACAATGCAGTTTCCACAAAAATGGGCCATGCCAGCGAAAACAGATTCCATTTTTTCATTCCACCCACCCCCTTTTTGAGTGTGGAGTCAGGAATTGAGGTTTACAGCAGTCAGATTTTCAACCAATTCTCACTAACCACTTATCATCTCATCCTTGCCTTCCTGAATCATATTTGTTAATATAGTTATCTTTTTTCCACTTCTTACCTTGTATTATAGGAGATTTTGGTATATAATACAAACAGAATTCAATTGTACTTTAACACAAATCAACTGCGCCCTCACCAATACAAGACAAGCCCTCATGTGGGCAATGCTGTCAACCTAAGATTGTTGATATATTTGTCATCCTGAGCTATGCTCAGAATCTTTACCACAAAAGCAGCCTTGTCGGAAAGATTCTTCACTGCTTTGCTTTTATGATTATTCATTTTTGACCTCCTGATTTTGTCACAATTGCTGCTTTTTATTCAGGGTGGGGAAAATGGGGAGTTTCAAAAACAAAAAGTTTTTTCTGCGTT
>CACZSU010000213.1 GCA_902783855.1 uncultured Ruminococcus sp. | reverse complement strand
GTTCGGTTCCACTGTGTGTGCTTGCCGTGTATGGGGTACCCTCTTAAGGTTCCCCCTTTGGAAAACTCCCTTCCTTAACTCCCTGCTGCTATCCGCCCGCTTAAACAAATACAAGTCAAGCCCATACGTAGGTAATGCAATAGTGGAAGAGGCAAGGTATTCGACCGAGAGCAGTGACACCGGCGGCACGCCGGTTGCCTTGACGGGCGATAGACGGGCTGGGTCATAGCTCAGTCACGCTGCGGTGCCCCGGCGCCATGCGCCGGGGCGTCCTCGCTTACATCATTTCAGAGTGTGCTCTACTATAGCATCGAGAAGTATGTTCGCTAAGATTGATTTTGGTTTATGGCGGCTTTGCTTTGAATTGGTGGGCTAATGTATGTATTCCGCGGGTGTGAATATGTTCGGGCTATAACCGGAGCGGAACGTAGTGAAGCGACTATCGCGTTCAGAGTACAGCGTCACGCTGACGGCGTCATGGATACTACTGGTTTTCCAAATGCTCTGATATGAATCTCACGGATTCAGAAAATGGCTTAATTGAGAGCTTCTATAGCAGCTTCGATCATGCTGATTTTTTCGGTCAGTTTAGCGGCTTTTTCTTTGATGTCATTGACAACCTTTTCGGGTGCTTTAGCCAGGAAGCCCTGGTTGTTCAGCTTCTTCTGATTAAATGCCAGATCCTTTTGAGCAGCTTCCAGTTCTTTGTGCAGACGTTTCAGCTCTGCTTCCTTGTCTACAAGTTCATCCATGGGGATGTAGATTTTGGCGTCGGAGGTGACAACTGTTACTGCACCTTCTATCTCATAGTGATCAGCGACCTCAACATCGCTGGCGCTTGCCAGTTTAATGAAGAAGGCTGTACCATTGCGGAATACAGTCTGTTCTTTTGCTGCAATAAAGACCTTTGCTTTTCTGGAAGGCGGAACATTCATCTCTGTTCTGCGGTTACGGATAGCCTTAATAGCATCCATAACCATTGTCATCTCTCGCGCAGCCGTATCGAAGCAATGAGCCTCATTGTAAACAGGATAGGACTGTGTCATGATTGTTTCGCCTTCATGCGGCATAGACTGCCAGATTTCCTCGGTAATAAACGGCATGAAGGGATGCAGCAGTCTGAGGGTGTTATCCATAACCCAGACAAGTACCTGTCTTGCGTTCTGAGCGGTTTCTCCTTCGCTTTGCAGACGGGCTTTTGCCAGTTCAATATACCAGTCGCACAGACAGTCCCAGGTAAAGTCATAGATATTCTGAACAGCGACACCCAGTTCAAAGTTTTCAAGGTTTTCGGTAACGACTTTGATGGTCTGATTGAGGGTAGAGATAATCCACTGATCCTCAGTTGTCAGGGTGGCAGGCAGTTCATTTTTAACGTCATAATCGTCAATATTCATATGAATGAATCTGGCTGCATTCCAGAGTTTGTTGGCAAAATTACGGCTGGCAGTGATTTTTTTTTCGGAGTAACGCATATCATTGCCGGGGGCGTTACCGGTAACCAGAGTCAGACGCAAAGCATCTGCACCGAATTTTTCAATAACCTCCAGCGGGTCAATACCGTTGCCCAGGGACTTGCTCATTTTTCTGCCCAATTCGTCACGTACCAGACCGTGGATCAGCACTTTGTAGAACGGAACCTTGCCTGTATGCTCCAGACCGCTGAACATCATACGCATTACCCAGAACGGAATGATATCATAGCCGGTTACCAGAACGCTGGTGGGATAGAAATACGCAAGCTCCTTTGTATCGTCCGGCCAGCCGAGCGTAGAGAACGGCCACAGTGCAGAGCTGAACCAGGTATCGAGGGTATCAGGATCCTGACGCATGGGTTTGCCGCATCTGGGACAGGTTGCTTCATTTTCCTTGGTAACGACAGTTTCTTCGCAGTCATCACAGTAGAAAGCAGGAATCTGATGACCCCACCAGAGCTGACGGGAGATACACCAGTCACGGATATTTTCGAGCCAGTGGAAATAGGTTTTTTCAAAATGCGGAGGAATGAACTCGGTATCATCGTTTTTCACCGCATCAATAGCAGGACCGGCAAGCGGCTTCATTTTCACAAACCACTGTTTGGAAACTCTCGGCTCAACGGTAGTCGAGCAGCGGTAGCAGGTGCCTACATTGTGAGAATAGTCCTCTATTTTAACGAGAGCGCCCTCTTCTTCCAGATCCTTGACGATAGCCTTTCTTGCCTCGTAGCGGTCCATTCCGGCATATCTGGGATAATCCTCTGTGATTCTGGCATCATCGGTCATGACATTGATTACCGGGAGCTGGTGGCGCAGACCAACTTCAAAGTCATTGGGGTCATGTGCGGGTGTGATTTTTACAACGCCGGTACCGAAATCCATTTCAACATAATCGTCTGCAACAATGGGGATTTCACGGTGAACAAGCGGCAGAATAACGGTTTTGCCGATCAGAGCCTGATAGCGCTCATCCTTGGGGTTAACAGCAACAGCGGTATCACCTAAAAGCGTTTCCGGACGGGTAGTAGCAAGATTAATATAACCGCTGCCGTCAGACAGAGCATAGCGCAGATGCCAGAAATGACCTGCTTGTTCCTCGTATTCAACTTCTGCATCAGAAATGGAGGTCAGACATTTCGGACACCAGTTGATAATTCTTTCACCCCGGTAGATCAGACCCTTTTCGTACAGACGGACAAAGACATTTTTGACAGCCTTATTGCAGCCCTCGTCCATGGTGAAGCGTTCTCTTTCCCAGTCAGCGGAAGAACCCATTTTCCGCAGCTGTTTTACAATGCGTCCGCCGAATTCAGCTTTCCATGCCCAGGCGCGCTCAAGAAATTTTTCTCTGCCGATATCTTCCTTGGAGATACCTTCCTTGCGCATAGCCTCTACGATTTTTGCTTCGGTTGCGATAGAGGCATGGTCGGTACCCGGCAGCCACAGAGCACTGTAGCCCTGCATTCTCTTGAAGCGTATAAGAATATCCTGCAGAGTATTGTCCAGTGCATGACCCATATGAAGCTGCCCGGTGATATTGGGCGGCGGCATCATAATACAATAAGGTTTTTTCGATTCGTCCACTTCGGCGTGAAAATAGCCGTTATCTTCCCAGAATTTATAAATTCTTTCCTCAAATTCGCCAGGGCTGTAAGCCTTTGCAAGTTCCTTTGCCATAATGATTCCTCCAACTTTATTTCTATACAAGGCTGTATTGATGCACACAGCAATACAACCTATATTATCCCACGAATTCCCCATTTTGTCAATACAGCTTGTGACGCTCACCACGGAAATCAATTTTTGCCAGCACTCCCCTGGGGAAACCCTTTGTTTGGAAACAAAGGGTTATCCCCCTTCTCACCTGCCGGCTCGGTCGGTGCTTCTGCCTGTGGCAGAGATGTCCACCGGACACCCGCACCCCCCTTTCCTAAAAAAACGATATATATTTAATAAAAAGAGGTCTATCTTACTTGTACAATCTGCCTTGTTCAGAATAAATATTTTTAAAAATCGATTTTCGTGTGACGCTCATCGCTGAAATCATTTTTTCAATAGCTATTGCAACCCTTTAAAATCCTTTGCTAAGTACAATTGCAGCTTGTGTCTTTAACCCCTCAGTCGCCTGTGGCGTTAGAGGGGTCAATTTTACGAATGCAGAAGCGTTAGGGAACCCTGAATTACTCTATACCAATTTCTGGGATGTGCCAAACAGTTACTCCGATCATAGCTGAACTGCTATAAACCGAAACCAATCCTAGCGAATAAACTTCCCCATGCTACTGTAAAGTACCCTTTGAAATGATGTAAGCGAGGACGCCCCGGCGCTGCCGGGGCACCGCTGCGTGCCGGAGCGCAGGAAACAGCCCGTCTATCGTCCTTTAGGACAATAGGCGGGCGGATATTCAGCAGGGAGTTAAGGAAGGGGGGACCAACTAACCCTTGTCATAATAGCATGACCGGCGAACGCCGATACAAAAGCAGCGGGATTATGCAGTATAATCTGACCAATTGCCTGCAGGGTATCTGAATTTGGTTTTTTCAACGCCTCTGCCTTTGACAGCCTCCTGCGACATATCAATCTTGTATACCTGACCGGCATTGGCAGCCTCGTTAAAATGCATATCGTCAGTCTGATATGCTTCTGTACCCTTTCTGACGTCTTCGTCCTTAATGCCAGTATTGAAAATAATCTTGGTTGCACCTACAGGCATAACAGCACGATAGATATCGCTGTCGCCGACCTTTTCCATTTCTACGCCCGGCCAGGATGTACCGAGATCCTGTTTGCCGTCTTCGGTATTGGCGGGGTAGGGGTCGCCTGTCAGTTTGTTGGTGATGAGGTCATAGTTGTCGTTCCACCAGTAAACGCAGACCTTTTCCCATTTGGTTTCGCTATTGTCAAAATACAGATAATCCTTCACATTTTCTGAATCGGCAGCAGTACCGGCATCATCGGATTTTTCATCTTCGGTGCTGGCAGCAGAATCTTCAGCAGCGCTTTCCGTGCTTTCTTCAGCAGTGGAAGCTGCCGTATCAGTGGAAGCTGCAGATGAATCTGCAGCAGGGGCAGAGGTTGTGTCACTACCGCCGCCGCTGCATCCGGCAAAAGCCAGAATCAAAGCAGAAGCCAGCAATAATGCGCCGATTTTAGAACCTTTTCTCATGAGAATCTCCTCCTGTGAAATAAATTTTTACCATTATACCATATTTGTCAGCTTGCAGCAAGTAATTTAAACAAAATATTATGATTACGAGCAGTCATTGTGTTAACTTTTCCCGGAATATCCATTTTTTATTGTTATACAGGAACATCAGGACAGCTGCCAGTATGATGACGACATAACCCACAAAGCTGTATATGTCGGGCAGCTCGCCGAGAAAGATCAGACCCAGCAGGGTAGCAAAAATGATCTGAGAATAATCATATACAGAGATTTCCCGTGCGGGAGCATGATAATAGGCAGCGGTAATGGCAAACTGTCCGCCTGTTGCGGAAAGTCCTGCGCCAAGCAGCATCAGCAGCTGCCACCACTGCATAGGGTAGAAATTCAGAATCAGATTCGGCAGCGTAGCAAGACAGGAAAAACCGGAAAAGAAAAAAACAATCAACGAACCGTTTTCTCCCTTTTGTCCCAGAATACGCACCATGGTATAGGCAAACCCGGCTGCCATACCGCCCAGCAACCCGGCAGCAGACGGCACCAGCGCCACATTCTGAAAAGATGGCTTTATGATAAACAGACTGCCTATAAAGGCAATACATACCGCTGCACCCTGAAAGAATGTCAGTCGCTCTTTTAAAATGAAAAAAGAAAATACAATGACAAAAAAGGGGGACATTTTGTTTAGTATAGATGCATCTGCCAGTGGAATATGGTCAATGGCATAGAAATTGCAGATAATGCCCAGCGTTCCGATGGCAGAACGCAGAAAGAGCCATTTGAAATTGCCTTTTTTCCATTTCAGGCTTTGCTTTTTCTTGAGTAATACACCCAGTGCAAAAAACACTGCAACAAAATTGCGGAAAAAGCATTTCTGCATGGAGGGAATGTCCCCCGACAGCCTGACAAACAGATTCATAAAG
Organism: uncultured Ruminococcus sp.; assembly: GCA_902783855.1. Lineage (GTDB taxonomy): Bacteria > Bacillota > Clostridia > Oscillospirales > Acutalibacteraceae > UBA1213. The sequence continues at coordinate 3,248 of CACZSU010000213.1, read as the reverse complement.
GCGAAACAAAAGGCGGACAGAATAATAAAAATAATTCCCTTATATTTTGCGGGAACAGAAACAGATTGCATAAAAATCACCGTTTATTTAAAAATAGTGATTAGTGTAAGCGATTATTCCAGACCGCTTTGCACTAATCACTTTTACTCAATCAAGATGGATTGTTCACCAGAATCACAGGCTGTCCGTTCTGACAGTCAACCGTCAGAGTGGAACCAGGCGTCAGGTCTTCGCTGACAATTTTTCTGGCTATAAGGGTTTCAATATGGGACTGGATATACCGCTTGAGGGGTCTTGCGCCGAAAACAGGATCATATCCACGTTCGGCTGCCAGTTCCATAGCTGCATCCGTAAATATTACGTGCAGCTGTTTTTCCGCAAGCCGTGCGTCAAGCTGACGGATAATCAGACGGGCGATACCGATGATATTTTCCTTTGTCAGCGGTTTGTAGAAAATAATTTCGTCAAGTCGGTTCAGGAATTCGGGGCGGAAGCTGCGTTTGAGAACATCATGAACACGGCTGCGTGCCTGTTCGTTGATCTCACCATTTTTATCAATTCCTTCCAGAATGATATCAGAACCCAGGTTGGATGTGAGAATGATGATGGTGTTTTTGAAATCGACTGTCCTGCCCTGGCTGTCGGTAATTCTGCCGTCATCCAGTACCTGCAGCAGAACGTTGAATACATCCGGATGCGCCTTTTCGATTTCGTCAAACAGGACAACCGCATAGGGCTGCCGGCGGATTGCCTCTGTCAGCTGACCGCCCTCATCATAGCCTACATAGCCGGGAGGCGCGCCGATCAGACGGGATACAGAGTGCTTTTCCATATATTCGCTCATATCAATACGAATCATGTTGTGTTCATCATCAAACAACGCTTGGGCAAGCGCCTTGGCAAGCTCCGTTTTTCCAACGCCGGTGGGGCCGAGGAAGAGGAAGGAGCCTATGGGACGTTTGGGATCCTGAATACCGGCACGGGAACGAAGAATGGCATCACTGACCTTTTGTACCGCTTCATCCTGACCGATAACTCTCTGGTGCAGGGTATCGTCCAGATGCAGCAGCTTCTGGCGTTCACCCTCCATCAGCTTTGCAACAGGGATGCCTGTCCAGCGGGCAACGATTCTGGCAATTTCTTCTTCGGTGACCCTGTCACGCAGCAGGGAATTGGTTTTGTTTTCTGCAAGTTTTTCCTGCTCCTCCAGTTCCTTCTGCAAGGGAGGCAGAACGCCGTATTTGAGTTCGGCGGCCTTGCCCAGGTCATATTCATTCTGTGCTTTTTCAATCCGGGCATTGGTCTGTTCGATCTGCTCACGCAGCTTCTGAACTTTTTCAATCGCTTTCTTTTCGTTGTTCCATTTTGCCTTCATGGAATCGAATTCGGCACGATGATTGGCAAGCTCCTCCTGGATTTGTGCAAGATGCTCCAGAGAAAGTTTGTCCGTTTCCTTTTTGAGGGCGGCTTCTTCAATTTCAAGCTGCATGATCTTATGGGAAATGGAATCCATTTCCAGCGGCATACTGTCGATTTCCGTTTTGATCAGGGCGCAGGCCTCATCAATGAGATCAATTGCCTTGTCGGGTAGAAAACGATCTGAAATGTAGCGGTTGGAAAGCACCGCTGCGGCAATAAGCGCCTGATCCTGAATTTTGACGCCATGATACACTTCATACCGTTCTTTCAATCCTCTGAGGATAGAGATACAATCCTCTACAGTCGGCTCGCTGACCAGTAAGGGCTGGAACCGGCGTTCCAGAGCCGGATCTTTTTCTATATATTTGCGGTATTCATTGAGGGTAGTAGCGCCTACACAGTGTAATTCACCTCTTGCAAGCATTGGTTTAAGCAGGTTTCCGGCATCCATTGCGCCGTCAGCCTTTCCCGCACCCACAATGGTATGCAGCTCATCAATAAACAGAATGATCTCACCGTTGCTTTTTTTAACCTCGTTCAGTACAGCCTTCAGACGTTCCTCAAATTCCCCCCTGAATTTTGCACCCGCAATAAGCGCACCCATATCCAGAGAGAACAGCTTCCTGTTTTTCAGATTATTGGGTACATCTCCCCGTACAATACGCAGGGCAAGACCTTCAGCAATGGCTGTTTTGCCGACGCCGGGTTCACCGATCAGGCAGGGGTTGTTTTTGGTTTTTCTGGACAGGATGCGGATCACATTGCGGATTTCGTCATCTCTGCCGATGACAGGATCCAGCTTTTGCTGCTTTGCCAATTCGACAAGATCCTGACCATATTTTTTCAGAACGTTGTAGGTGTCTTCCGGATTTTCGCTGGTGACACGCTGATTGCCTCTGATGTCCTTGAGGGCGTTCAGAAAGCTGCTGACCGTGATACCAGCGGCAGAAAGAATTCGTTTTATATTATCCTGGGGCTTTTCAAGCATACCGAGCATGATATGTTCAACAGAAACATACTCATCCTTCATTTTCTGTGCCTGCTTTTCCGCTTCTGTCAAAGCAAGATCAAGCTCCCGGTCGAGATAGATACGTTCCGGATCAACGCCGCTGCCTGAAACCTTGGGCAGCTTGTTGATTTCCTGTTCAGCCTGAGATCCGATATAGGCGGGATCGGCGCCGATTTTTCTGATCAGCTCACCGATCAGACCATTTTCCTGTTGAATCAGGGCATACAGCATATGCTCCTGACCCATTCTTTGATTGCCGTATTCCACACACATATCCTTAGCTGCTTTTACGGCATCAATACTTTTTTCTGTAAACTTCTGTAGATTCATACTTTAACCCTTCTTTCGACAACATAATTGAATTTTGCAACCGTCTCCCTGACCGGAATGCATTTCTCAGCACCCGGGAAAGGAGCGGATTTTGCGCTTTATGATTCAGGCGACTGCCTTTGATCATCCGGTATGACAGTCAGTCGCCGTTTACTGGCTCAAAGGGAGTGCCGTTTTCCGCATCAGGATTCTCGCTGGCAGTGATAACATCCCCTGATGTAAAAAAGAATGTTTCCAATTCAACAGCTGTATACTGTTCTTTCATATTGTGTTCTCCTTTATTATAGAATAGCCGCTGACGGCAAAATTTGCGCCGCACCCCGTGCATGGAAATCAATTTTTAAAAATATTTATTCTGAACAAGGTAAATTGCACAATTAAGAAGTTCTCTTCTATTAAAAAATATAGTTTTTTTAGGAAGGGGGGTGCGGATGTCCGGTGGACATCTCTGCCGCAGGCAGAAGCACCGACCGAGCCGGCAGGCGAGAAG
>CACZSU010000212.1 GCA_902783855.1 uncultured Ruminococcus sp. | reverse complement strand
GACGTGTATTAAATTTGAGATTATTCTACCACATTACCAAACACTTTTCAACCAAAAGTGTGTGTTGCAACATTTTCTTAGGAGGCGAACGCTCTATCCTGCTGAGCTACGAAGACACATATGCAATTGTCCCGGCAGAGATACCGTCCCACCGGCATGATCACTCCATCATTTTACCCCATTTAACTGAAAATGTCAAGTACTTTATGAAATCGGCGGCGGCAGGCTGCCGCTCCCTGAACGCGTCAGTCGCTGCGCCGGTGTGCCGCCGGTGTCACTGCTCTCGTTCGTATTCCTTGACCCTTCTGCTATTACACCTCCCACGTGTGGCCTTGCCTTGTATCAGAATATAGCGCTCCGCTCGGGTTATAGCTTAAACAAATTCACACCCGCGGAATACATTTATAGCAAACAACATTATTATTTTGACTTTACTCAATCATCGGCTGTGCAATTATGTTTGTAGGATTAAAGCAAAGTAAAAATCCTTTTGTCGTTTACTGTAATTTCTGCGAAACTCAAATCCGGCAATGGCTCCTCCGTTACCTGCGGCGGCAAAAGGGTCAATCTCACGGATTCAGGTATAAAAAATCTCCCTCTGAGTCATCATCAGACACGAAGGGAGAAATTTATCCTGTTAACTTTTTACCAGCGCAAAGTTAACGTTCCACATGGATATCACTTATTAAGCGCTGCAATTATATCCGGCAGTGCTGCATCTACTTTATCATTGTCAAGCTGGCAGGTACCGGCATTTTTATGACCGCCGCCGCCATATTCCAGGCACAGTTCCCCTATATCTACTTCCGAAGCCTTGTTTACGATAGATTTACCTATCATAACAGCTGTATTCTGCTTTCTGAATCCCCAGGCAACATGAACAGAAATCTGACACTGAGGATATAAAGCATATATCATAAAACGGTTTCCGGCATGAATGACCTCTTCATTGCGAAGATCAAGAACAACTACCTTATCATGTATCTGTGCAAGTCTGTGAAGCTGCTCCTTGAAAAGCTCCGTCTGCGCAAAATACAGATCCACACGTTCTTTAACATCAGGAAGCTCAAGTATCTCATCTATGGTATGATTCATACAGAAGCCTATCAGCTGCATCATGAGGTCATAGTTGGATATACGGAAATCACGGAATCTTCCAAGACCTGTGCGGGGATCCATAAGGTAATGAAGCAGTACCCAACCTTTCGGATTCAGTATCTCATCAACCGTAAAATCAGCACTGTCCCCCTTATCAACGGCAGTCATCAATTCTTCTGTAATTCCGGGCAGCTTTTCTTTTCCGCCGAAATAATTGTATACAACTCTTGCTGCGCTTCGTGCATCAGGGTCTATAATCAGTTCGCTGCCGGTTTCAATAGATTTAAGTCTGTCAATCTCAGATTCGTGGTGGTCAAAAGCAAGCCCTACTCTTGCATCAAACGGCAGGTTGGTTGTTATATCATTTTTTGACAGTTCAATCTTACCATCCTGAACATCCTTCGGGTGCACGAATTTAATATCATCTATGATATCAAGTTCACGGAGTATCATGGCACTTACAAGACCATCAAAGTCGCTTCTCGTTACCAAACGTTTTTTTCCCATTACTAAACCTCCTGAATATTTCATCTTCGTGTACAATAAAGATAGTTTTTTTACCGTTTGCCGTTCTTATATTATACACTTTAACCTTATTTTGTATTATAACATATTCACTATTTTTATGCAATACCGGAAAAGTCAAATTTACCGCGCCGAGCCGGCTGATGGTTTTCGGCTTTCCTGCTTTATTTTGTTTTTAAATCAGCTATTTTTCAACAATAAATAAAACTTATTGCAATCCATAGACATCAAAGAAAAAATGTGGTAAAATATATCTAATCATCTAAATTCGACTAAGGAGAAATATAAAAATGTTTGACAAACGACTGATGCAGATGTGTCCCGAAAGCCGCAAATATATCATCGGGAACATCATCCTGCAATTTCTGGAACTGTGTCTGAATGTGGTGATGAGCGTCACCATCGCCGTATCCGTTCAAAGACTGTATGAAAAGGTGTGGACGCTGAATAACCTGATTGTTCCGCTTATCATCATTGTCTGTACGGTGCTTGCACGATTCTTTACCACAAAATACGCCACACGCATGAGCTATTTTGCCTCACGCACCGTCAAAAGAGTAATGCGTGAAAAGATATACGCTAAGCTCCTGCGGCTGGGAACAAGCTACCGTGAACACTCCACTACCGCCGAACTGGTGCAGGAAAGTGTGGAGGGTGTCGATCAGCTTGAAAGCTATTTCGGGCAGTATATGCCGCAGTTTTTCTATGCCTTTATCGCACCGATCGCTCTGTTTTTTCTTTTCGGCTTTGGCGGCAGCTGGCTTGTGGCAGCGATACTGCTTATCTGCGTTCCGCTGATTCCCGGTGCTATTATGATGGTACAGAAGATCGCCAAAAAGATACTGTCCAAATACTGGGGACAGTACACGAAGCTCGGCAGCACCTTCCTTGAAAACCTGCAGGGCATGACAACCCTCAAAACCTATCAGGCTGACGGGTACAAAAACGTGGAAATGAACCGTGAATCCGAGCATTTCCGCAAGGTAACAATGGCGGTGCTGACGATGCAGCTCAATTCCGTTACGATCATGGATTTTGTAGCATACGGCGGCGCGGCTCTGGGTATTCTGCTGGCAATGAAATCTTTTGTTGACGGGAATATCGGACTTGCCAACTGTATATTTATGATTTTACTTTCCGCTGACTTTTTCCTGCCGATGAGAAGGCTCGGCAGCTACTTTCACGTTGCCATGAACGGCATGGCGGCGAGCGATAAGATCTTCAGATTCCTCAGTGAAGCTGAACCTGACGAAAAGACAGAAACCGTCAGCGGCAGCGAAATCGCACTAAAAAATGTCTGCTTCTCCTATACAGAGGACAGGGAAATACTGCATAATGTCAGCATCACGATCCCGAAAAACGGCTTTGTCGGAATTGTCGGTGAATCCGGCAGCGGCAAATCTACCATAGCATCACTGATCATGGGCAGAAATACCATCGGCAGCGGAAGTCTGACTATTGACGGCAAGGAAATGGACACCATCTCCGAGCAAAGTCTGATGAGGGCTGTTACATACATCGGCTTCGGAAGTGTATTCTTCAAGGGGACGGTCAGGGAAAATCTACTTCTCGCCGACAGGAATGCTGATGATGCAAAGCTCTGGCAGGTGCTTGACGAATGTCAGCTTTCCGCTTTTCTGAAATCCGAAAACGGGCTTGACACCGGGCTTCTGGAAAATGCCGGAAACCTGTCCGGCGGTCAGAAGCAGAGGTTAGCCCTCGCCCGTGCTGCTTTGCACGATTCGCCTGTTTACATATTTGACGAAGCGACCAGCAATATTGATATTGAAAGCGAAGAAGCGATACTTTCTGCAATTCACGCTCTGACAAAGAAAAAGACTGTTATCATGATTTCTCACCGGCTGGCAAACGTGGTGGATGCCGATAAGATTTATGTGATGGAAAACGGCAATATTGCAGAAAGCGGAACACATACGGAGCTTCTGAAGAAAAACGGCGCTTATACCCGTCTATGGAAAACCCAGTCTGCACTGGAAAGCTACGGGAAGGAGGCTGTGTAAAATGAAAAAGCAAAGTAAACTCGGAACACTGCTCCGCATGGTAAAGCTCGTAAAGCCCCTTACCGGATTTATGATACTTGCTGTCACAATGGGAACACTGGGCTTTTTATGCGCACAGTTTATTCCGATTCTCGGCGGCTTTGCGGTGCTGCATGGTCTGAAATCTGACATACCGCTGCCGATCACGGCGGTGTGGGTACTGCTGATCGTGTTTGCACTGGTACGCGCGGTTTTGCGCTATACTGAACAGCGCACCAATCATTACATTGCCTTTACACTGCTGGCTATCATCCGTGACAAGGTTTTTGGCGCTCTTCGCCGCCTGTGTCCGGCAAAATTAGAAGGACGTGACAAGGGTGATCTGATTTCCCTGATAACATCGGATGTGGAACTGCTGGAAGTGTTCTATGCCCATACCATCTCCCCTATCTGTATTGCCTTTTTAGTGGAGCTGGTGATGGTGGTCTTCATCGGTTCCTATCATTGGAGCCTTGGCTTGCTGGCACTTGTGGCTTTTGTCAGCGTGGGTGTGGTACTGCCTCTGATCATTTCAAAACGCAGCGGCACCCTCGGCGATGAGTTGAGAGGGGATGCAGGAAATCTGGCGGCATTCATGCTGGAAAGCATCCGTGGTCTGGATGAAACCATCCAGTACGGCGGCGGTCAGGAACGCCTGCAAAAGCTGACAGACAAGACAAACGAACTGTCCGCAAAGCAAGGTAAGCTCAACAAACTGACCGGCGTAAATCTTGCACTTGCCAATACATTTATTCTGTTCTTTGACGCTGCTATGCTGATTCTCTGCACCGTACTATACAGTAAGGGGATTATCGGTTTTGACGGCTTTCTGATACCGCTGATTGCTCTGATGTCCTCCTTCGGTCCTGTGACGGCACTGGCAAATCTTGGAACAACCTTGCAAGCAACTGTTGCATCGGGTGCAAGGGTACTTGCTATAATTGACGAAAAGCCCGAAACCGAGGATATTACCGGAAAAGAAACCATTACTTTCAAAGGTGCAAAAGCGGAGAATGTCACCTTTTCCTACGGCGGTGAAACGGTGCTGAAAGATCTGTCCATATCCTTCCCCGAAAACAAAATCATCGGCATTGTAGGAAAAAGCGGCTGCGGAAAGTCAACGCTGCTCAAGCTGCTAATGCGTTTCTGGAGTACAAACCAGGGTACTGTCAGCGTTTCAGAAAAGAGTGTTGAGGAAATCAACACTGATAACCTCCGTGAAATGGAAAGCTATATGACCCAGGAAACACAGCTTTTCAAGGACACTGTTGCCGGGAATATCCGCATTGCCAAGCTTGATGCCACACAGGAGGAAATTGAAACCGCCTGCAAAAAGGCATCCATACACGATTTTATTATGACGCTGCCGAAGGGTTATGAAACAGAGGTCGGTGAGCTTGGCGACACCCTTTCGGGCGGTGAACGGCAGCGAATCGGACTTGCAAGAGCCTTTCTGCATGATGCTCCCTTTATGCTGCTGGATGAACCGACATCCAACCTTGACAGTCTGAATGAAGCCGTAATACTGAAATCACTCAAAGAGGAATCATCGGGCAAAACGGTGGTGCTTGTGACACACCGCAAGTCTACTGCCCGGATTGCCCCGGAAGTAATCTCTATGGAAAGCGGAAGGGTATCATGAAGATTCTGAAATCAAACCAAGTAAAGCTGTAATATATATAAGGAAAACGCTATGAAACTACTTTTTGCATCCGACTCCTTCAAAGGAAGTCTGACAAGTGAACAAACCATTGCATTATTGACCAAAGCCGCAAATGAAGTACTCCCCGGCTGCGAATGTCTGGGCATACCAGCAGCTGACGGCGGCGAGGGTACTATGAATGCTGTTGTATCTGCCACAGGCGGAAAAATCGTAACAACCGAAGTGCATGATCCGCTGATGAACCGGACCCGTTCTTCATATGGCATTCTGGACGGCAACAGGGCTATTATAGAAATGGCTGCTGCTTCAGGTCTGCTCCTTGTACCGGAGAGGATGCGAAACCCGATGAACACCACCACCTTCGGTACAGGTGAGTTAGTTCTGGATGCTCTTGATCATGGGTGCAGAGATATTTCTATCGCTATCGGCGGCTCGGCTACCAATGACGGCGGTATGGGATGCATGAGGGCTCTGGGCATACGGTTTCTTTCGGCTGACGGCAGAGAGCTTTACGGATTTGGCAGGGAACTGGCAGATGTAGCTGTGATTGACACAGGCGGTCTTGACAGCCGCCTGAGAGGGTGCAGCATTACGGTTATGTGTGATGTAAAAAATCCTCTCTGCGGCAGCACCGGGGCGACGAACACCTTTGCCGGACAAAAGGGGGCATCG
>CACZSU010000211.1 GCA_902783855.1 uncultured Ruminococcus sp. | reverse complement strand
CGGCTCCTCAGGAACAACCGACTCCTTCTGTTCCAATTCAGACGAGATCGGCTTCATCGTATTTTTTTTAGGGGATCGATTATTCTTCCCCTTTTTATTGTTTTTCTTTGATTTTGCCATTTTGCACCTCCGAAATAACATGAGATATTTTTGAGATTTCCATTTTAGAAATAAAAACGAAAACCAATCTATCAAATCAAACGAAATTAAACAATAATCGTTAAAATTTCAATTAATATTATACAATAGTCAAACCATTTTGTAAATATTAATCATCCATTTATTTTCAAAAAATACTTGCCCTCTCCTTGTATAATTGCTTTTTGTATAGTATAATAAATGTCAGGTGATAGTATGAAGAAACAATCCATTCACAGCGGACACAGACGGCGGGTCAGAGAAAAATTCATTGCCTCTGATTTTGAACATTTTAACGATCATGAGATTCTGGAATTAATGCTTTTTTACACCATCCCGATGCGGGATACCAATCCGATTGCACATGAGCTTCTGAACCATTTCGGCTCTATTTCAGCTGTTTTTGACGCTTCCTATGAGGAACTCAGGCAATTCGGACTGCCCGAAAAATCGGCAGTCCTGATGAACAGCATTCCGGTTATCTGTCACAATTACATGAAAGACAGGAATTTTAATCTCAGAAAACGCTATGACGAAAACCAGTTAAAAACCCGGTTGATCGCCTATTCACTGAAAAAACAAAAGCCTGTACATATCTATGCCTTTTTTGATGCAATGGAAACCGAATTATTTTTCGGTACCCTGCCCTATACAGAAGGAGAACGCATTGTGGAAAATCTGTGTAACCTCGCTATGAAGTACAACGCAGCAACCATGATTCTATGTACCAGTACAACCTCTGGTATCGCATATCCCACTCCGGAAGATATGGGGTTGTTTTCTATGATCTCAGATAGTCTGAACGGTATCCATATTCATATCAAAGAATGGTATATCGTTTCCGGCACCCGGATAGAAAACCTGTCCGATCATTCCGATTTCAAACATATGTTTACAGAATAAAAGGAGCTTTCATCATGTCTAAAATCAATTCTACAATACTGGAGGGTCTTCAGCAGGAAGGCGGCGCCGGTGATATCGAAACACTGGAAGTACTGCTGAGCTTTGCCATGCCGAATAAGGATGCACAGGCTCTTTCCGCCAGACTGATCAATTCCTGCGGGTCTTTATCCGCCGTATTTGAAGCCCCCTATTCCCTGCTGCTGGATTATGGCGCAAGCTCTAATCAGGCAGTACTGATCAAGCTGATACCTTCTCTTTCCCGCAAATACCTGGATGACAAATATTACTCTGAACACAGCAAACGGCAGATTCCTTTGTTTAAAAACAAGATTATTGCTGCCTTTATCGGTGCTCCTTCCGAAAAGGTTATTCTTGTTCTGCGGGATGCAGCGGAAACGGAATTGTACTTCGGCACACTCAGCAAAGGGTCTGTCAATGCTTCTGAGGTTTATACCAAACAGCTCATTGAACTGGCTATCCAGCATAAGGCTGCCTCTGCGATTCTTGCCCACAATCACCCCAGCGGTATTCCCTATCCTTCCAGAAAGGATATCGAATCTACCATTAAAATCAAGAATATTCTCAAATCCATTAACATCCGTCTGGAAAACCATTTCATCGTAGCCGGCAACCAGACCTTCTCTATGGCGGAAAGCGAAGAATTCTATGATCTTTTTATCTGATACCGCAGCAAACCCCCTGTACAGCCCGGACTGTACAGGGGGTTACGTTTTTTATAATACTTCCAGTCTGATTGCGTCATCCTTTGCCGTTACATGAATGGCTGTTATGATACCATCTCTGCTGTCAACGATAGCAGAGGCAATTTTGTCCTCTACCTCTTTGCGGATCAGATTGCGCAGATCCCTGGCGCCGCTGCTGCCGCCAAAGGATTTCTTTGCCAGATACTGTCTTGCCTGATCGTCATATGCAAAGGAAATACCTTTTTCTTTCAGCGTATCTACATATTCATCCAGCATCAGCTTACTGATGGCAACATAATCCTCCTCTGTCAGCGCAGAGAATACGATAATCTCATCCAGACGGCTCAGGAATTCCGGACGAAGGAATTCCGAAAGTGCCTTCCTGACTTTTTCTTCGGTTGCCTGTGCCTGTGTCTTGGCAAAACCAAGGGCATTTTCCTTCTTTTCGCTGCCGGCATTCGAGGTCATGACAATAACCGTATTACTGAAATTCACCTTTCTGCCCTGTGCGTCTGTCAGAACGCCTTCATCCAGAATCTGCAGCAGAATATTCAGCACATCCGGATGCGCTTTTTCAATTTCATCAAACAGCAATACACTGTATGGTCTGCGTCTTACCTTTTCCGTAACCTGACCGGCTTCATCATAGCCCACATAGCCCGGAGGAGAACCGATAATCTTGCTGACAGAGTGCTTCTCCATGAATTCGCTCATATCCAGACGAATCAGCGTTTCCGGTGTATTGAACAACTCCGTTGACAATACCTTTACCAATTCGGTCTTACCAACGCCGGTGGGACCCACAAAGATAAACGATGCAGGACGTCTGCGGGGGCTGATCTGTACACGGCTGCGTTTTACTGCCGCTGCCAGCGCCTTTACCGCTTCATCCTGACCGACCACTCTGGAACGCAGCTTATCCTCCAGATCAGCCAGCTTATGCAGTTCATTTTCTGTCACCTTTGACGCAGGAATGCCCGTCCACAATTCAATTACATGGGCAATATCTTCCTCTGTCACCTGGGCAAACAGGGTATCCGGATTCATCTCCTCAATCTGTTTTTCCAGCTTGGCTATATCGTACTGAACAGTTGCAAGCTGTTCATAATTGATCTCGTCTTCCTCCCGCAGTTCTTCTTCCTTTTCCTTCAGCTCGCTGATTTTATCCTTAGATTCATCATACTCTTCCAGGTTTCTGTTCCTCAGCGAAGCGTGTGTACAGGACTCATCCAACAGGTCAATCGCCTTATCCGGCAGAAAACGATCTGTAATATATCGCTCGGAAAGTACAACGGTCTTTCTGACAATATCATCTGCCATCTTTACACGATGGTAGTCCTCATAATAATTCTTCACGCCCAGCAGCACATCAATGGTATCCTGAATAGACGGCTCTACCACCGTTACCGGCTGGAAACGGCGCTCCAGTGCGGCATCCTTTTCAATATACTTACGGTATTCATTGAAGGTGGTGGCGCCAATTACCTGGATTTCTCCTCTGGACAAAGCCGGCTTCATGATATTGGCTGCATTCATAGAACCTTCTGATTCACCTGTACCCACCAGACTGTGTACCTCGTCAATAAACAGAATCACATTGCCGGATTCCCTGACCTCATTGATCAGTCCCTTGATTCTGCTTTCAAACTGTCCTCTGAACTGCGTTCCCGCAACCAGAGAGGTCAGATCCAGCAGCTGGATTTCCTTATTCTTTAATCTATGGGGTACCTCACCGGCAGCAATCCGCAGTGCCAGCCCTTCGGCAATCGCTGTTTTACCAACACCCGGTTCACCGATCAGGCAGGGATTATTCTTGGTTCTTCTGGAAAGAATCTGGATCACACGGTCAATTTCCTTTTCTCTGCCGATAATTTTATCCAGCTTTCCGTCTGCTGCCCTTTTAGTCAGATCTGTGCAGTAAGCGTCAATATGCTTTCTGCCCTTACGGCGCTTGCGCTCCTCACGCTTGCTGTTCTTTTCTTCCTTTTTCTTTTCGTTTTCGCTCAGCTTATCGCTGGGTGACTTGGAATTGAACAGATTCTTGAAAAACGGAGGAAAGGTCGGCGCGCCGCCCCGGCTGAAATCATCATCGTTTTCCTCATCCTCATCTCCGTCATCACCGCTGCCGAACATTTCCGGATCAGGGAACATTCCTGATTCTGCCAGATCGTCCATCTGGTCCTGAATATTTGCCAGATCATCCTCCGAGATCCCCATTTTTTCCATTATATCCGTAACCGGTTTGATACCCATTTCCTTTGCACAAACCAGACAATATCCCACTGTGTCCGATCCATCATTCGTTCCCGAAACAAAAACAACCGATGGTCTTTTCTTACATTTGGAACACAACATCATTCTGTATTCTCCTTTCTTCACCTGTCCGGGACTGACGTCTGCTGACGCTTTGTCATACCATTTACTGTCGGAGGTTTACCCCGGATCCGCATTTCTGTGTTGCTATCATTTTCAATCTGCCAGGACACCTCATCCCGGCAGATGCAGCAGATTATTGATAATCATATCAGGGAAATTGATATAGTACACGATCTTATACAGGAAGGTAGAATCAATCGCATCCCGCAGTCCCTGCGCCTGCTCAATCGGCAGCAATACCGTCAGCGTGGACAAAACCATTGACAGCACAATGATCAGCATCAATGCCTCCACCATGCCGATCAGAGCGCCGAATACCTTATTGGCAGTACTCAGCCCCACCAGATTGGTGGCTGTAATCAGCGACTTGGTGATCAATGAAAAAATAGCTGCGATAATCACAAACAACGCAATGGAAATCAGAACGGTAAAGACCTTCAGCACAATCGGTCTGACCATTGTCTCTATCATCACCGGTACTTCCTTTACCGAACGTTCTATTTCCTGATTCAGAGAATGGACGTCTACTCCGGCAATTTCCAGTGAATTCTTTATGTAGGCTGGTACTTGGTCCAGCATATGCTTGGAAATATCTGAGGTGTGCATCGTGGGCGTTACCTCAGGCATAGCGTCCGCAGCAGCCTTGATAATCCTTTCCTTGAGAAAAGCGTCGTACAGACTGACCGACAGAAGCGATCCTCCTACCGATGCAATCAGAGACGAAACCACCGTTCCGATTAATTCCACCACTGTTTTGATCAGTCCCCGTCTGTATCCGCCGACGATCAGCAATACAATAACAGCAATAACTGCCAGATCTAAAACGATATTCATACTAACCCTCCTGTCGTATCATGATTTTGAAGTGATTTTTTTCTCATCGCCTTCCAGGATCCGCTTGATATTATCCTTATGCTTGATAATGACGGCAGCCCCGTTGATAAATGTCAATACAAATACACAGGCAATAAACATGGGCGTCGGCTCCTGTATCGGTGCCAGCACTGCCAGAACACCCATACTATCCAGTAATCTCAGTGCTGCCGCTACAAACGGATAAGCAGCCGCACACATCAGCGAACCTTTGGATACCGTTCTGGTAAGCAGGAAGAATATGGCAAAAATCAATACCTCCAGCACCAACACACGCCAGTCCGTCAGCAGCATGACCGAAGCCGTTGTTACAACCCCCTTGCCGCCCTTGAAGCGGTAATAAATCGGAAACATATGCCCCAGCACTGCAAACAATCCGCCAAGATAGAGGATGATCGTTCTGATCTGCTGATCGTAGGAATCAGAACCCATTCCCGCTGTCAGAATGTAGGGAATCAGAATGGAAATCACTCCTTTGAAAAAATCACCTACAAATGTGATAACGGCCGGGACCTTTCCTACACATCTCAGTACATTCGTAAACCCGGCATTGCCGCTTCCCAGCTTACGGATATCCTCATGTTTTACTATACGGGTTACTATTATCGAGGTATTGACGCTGCTGATCAGGTAAGCCGCAGCAATCGCAATCAACATATGCAGCCAATACCCTGTGAAAAGCTCTGCTAACATTTCCAAAATAATTCTCCCCTTATCATTGGTTCATTGATTTCTTTTCATCACCCCGTTCACGGATAATAAACCGGATCGGTGTGCCCTGCATACCAAAGGTTTCCCGAATCCTGTTTTCCAGATAACGCTGGTACGAAAAATGAAACAGCTCTGCATTATTCACAAAAAACACAAATGTCGGCGGTTTCACAGACGCCTGTGTCACATACATGATTTTCAGCCGTCTGCCTTTATCAGTGGGCGGCTGCACCCTTGCTGTTGCTTCTGCCAGCAGATCATTCAGCATACCGGTAGTGATACGCATGGCGGCAGAATTGACAACCGTCACAATCAGCTCAAACAACCGATCCAGCCGCTGCCCTGTTTTTGCCGAAATGAAAATGAACGGCGCATAGGACATATATGCAAATTCTGTTTCCAGCTTTTTCCGGTATTCATCCATGGTTTTGCTGTCCTTTTCCACAGCGTCCCATTTATTGACGGCAATAATACAAGCCTTGCCTGATTCATGTGCCAGACCGGCAATTTTGGTATCCTGATCTGTCACACCCGTCTGACCATCTATCATGATCACGCACACATCGCTGCGTTCAATCGCCATTTTCGCACGGATGATACTGTATTTCTCTATCTGATCCTCAATCTTATTATTACGGCGGATACCGGCTGTATCGGTCAGTACAAACCGTCCGTATGAGTTTTCAATCATCGTATCTATACTGTCACGGGTCGTTCCGGCAATATCCGAAACAATACAGCGGTTCTCCCCCGTGATCTTATTTACCAGAGAGGATTTTCCTGCATTTGGTCTGCCGATGACCGCTACCTTGATGGCATCATCCTCATCCTCATCATTTTCACGCAATGGCAGCAGTTCAAACACCGCATCCAGCAAATCACCGGTACCATGTCCATGTACACCGGACACCTGTATCGGGTCACCCAGTCCCAGATTATAGAACTCGTAAAAAGCAGGATCAGGTTCTCCGATTCCATCACATTTATTGACACACAGAACAACCGGTCTGCCGCTTTTCTGCAGCATCAGTGCGACCTCTTCATCCGTTGCCACGACGCCGCTTCTGACGTCTGTGACAAATATGATTACATCCGCTGCTTCAATAGCCAGCTCTGCCTGTCTTCTCATCTGTTTCAGAATGATATCATCCGAATACGGTTCAATACCTCCCGTATCCACAATATTGATTTTCTGATTTCTCCACTCGCACTGTCCGAAAATTCTGTCCCTTGTTACACCCGGCGTATCGTTGACAATGGCGATTCTGTCGCCAACCAGCTTATTGAACAGTGTGGATTTTCCTACATTCGGTCTTCCGACAATTGCTACTACAGGCAATGACATCTCTTTTCCCTCCCTGCGTTTTCCTAAAAAAATATAGAGAAGGAAAACTCCTTCTCTATCAATTAGAAGGCGATTAAGCCTCTGTGTTCAGAACAACTCTGCCATTGTACATACCGCAAGCGCTGCAAGCTCTGTGAGCGAGCTTATATTCGCCGCAGTTAGGACACTTTACAAGTGCGGGAGCGCTGAGCTTCCATACGTTGGAGCGTCTTTTATCTCTTCTTGCTTTTGATGTCTTTCTCTTAGGTACTGCCATTGAAACAACCTCCTTGATAATAAAGTACAAAAATCATTCTTCGAGCAGCTTTGATAAAGCCGCCAGCCGGGGATCCACTTCCTTTGTCGGACAATTGCATTTCCCCTTATTAAGATTTTTTCCGCACTTTGGACACAAGCCCTTACAAGAATCCTTACAGAGGAACTTTGACGGAAGCTCCAAAAGAATATCATCT
>CACZSU010000210.1 GCA_902783855.1 uncultured Ruminococcus sp. | reverse complement strand
GTCACTGCTCTCGGTCGAATACCTTGCCCCTTCTACTATTGCATCACCTACGTGTGGGCTTGACTTGTATTAGTTTAAGCGGGCGGATAGCAGCAGGGAGTTAAGGAAGAGGTCTTCCCCTTTGGTCTACCAACCAGCGGCTGTCATAATAGTATGACCGGCGAATGCCGATACAAAAGCTGCGGGGCTTGTTCGCCGAAGCCTCTGCCACACAACGGAGTTTCAAAGCAGGCGGGCGCTAAATTCAACTGAGAGTGTGCGACACCGGCGGCACGCCGGCGGCGAATGCCGATACAAAAGCTGCGGGGCTTGTTCGCCGCAGCCTCTGCCACTGGGCGGAGTTCAAAAGCAGTCGGGCGCAGAGTTCAACTGAGAGTGCGCGGGTGCAGCGTCACGCTGCCGCCGGCAAAGTTCAGGATAAGAGCAGACTGATCTGTGACAAGATTTCATCAAGGGATGCGAGTGCCCCCCTGCCGACTGCGCCGCAGGCAAGACGAGCTTCACGCGGCTCCGCTATGTAAAAACCATAATTCTCCAATTGACGAAGATTGCGCTGCGTAATGGGGTTTTCGTACATTTTTGTATTCATGGCAGGACAGATCAGCTTCGGCTTGTCTGCCGCAGCAAGCAAAACCGAAGTCAGCATATCATCCGCTATGCCCGCTGCTGCCTTCGCAATAAAATCCGCACTGGCAGGAGCTACTACCACCAGATCAGCTTGCTCTGCAAGAGAAATGTGCTCCACCGTTTCCGGATGCTCCAATGAGAAAACATCTGTGTGTACCTTGTTTTTTGTCAGCGTTTGCAGCGTCAGCGGCGTAATGAACTGCATCCCGCCCCTGGTCATAATGACATGGACACTGTTGCCCTGCTTTGTCAGTGTGTTGGCAAGATCAGCTGCCTTATATGCCGCTATACTGCCTGTTACTCCCAATATGATATTATGCATCCTTGTTACCTCTTTTCATGATCATTTCTGCAATACCCGCAGCAATGCTTTCCTTGCCGGCATAGGCGACTTCAACCCCGCTGCTGTCAATGAGAAAGCCCTCGTGCGCACCTGCTTCTACTGTCCGGTAATCATTTGCCAGAACATAATCACAATGATTTTTCTGCAATAGCGCAAATGCTGTCTGCATCAGTTCGTCATGTGACACACCGTCCAGCAGTTTGAACCCTACGATCACCGCCTCCGGCAATAACTCCCGGAATACCGGCAGCACCTTCGGTGTTTTCTCCAGAAATACAACCGGGTTCTCCATATCGGATGACAGCTTATTCTGCTTTTTGAGCATATTCTCCCTGTCAACAAAATAAAAAACATTTTCTAACCCGCCTGACGGCTGACATATCGCCAGAACTGTGCTGGCTCTCAGGACAGAACGCACCCGATAATCACTGACTGCCATACTATGAATTACCACATCCACCGGGTACTGTGTGCAGATTTCCTGTACAGCTGACAGCAGATCATCTGTGGAGGCTATCTCCTTCATAATGCATTTATCACAAACAGGAAGCACCGCATTTTTCCCATGAAGATAAATGATTCTTTCTGTCTGATCATAACGGCTGAAAGCCTCTGCAATCAGACTTCCCAGCTTTCCTGTTCCCGTATTGGTGATGCTGCGGACACGGTCGATCGGTTCACTGGTGCCGCCTGCTGTTATCAAAATTGTTTTACCCATTTTCATTACCTCCGAAAACTGCTTCTATAGCAGATTTATTCAGGTTTTCTCCTATCACGATCAGGATATCCTGCCCTGTCCCTGAAGGTCTGATCATGATACCGCTTGCGGCGCCGTTCAGTTCATACCAGCACCCGTTTTCCATTACGAAACCCTTGACACGGAACACATCTCCATATCCGGCTCCCCGCAGCAGCTCCTTTGTTTTCTCTGCCGCTTTCACACGATCCAGCCCTGTGTGCATGAAATACAAGGATGAAAAGCCCTCTGCATCACGGTATTTCTTGACAAAACCCGCTTTGCTGTACCCGCATTCCGCAATCAGCTTCCAGTCTTCATTTGTCAGCGCATCCCAGTTTTTCGTCAGCATACACGGTGCTATCTCCCGGCTGCACCCGCAGTCCCTGAGTGAAGTCTGAATCCGCTGAACCGTCTGCTGTACACATTCCTCCGAATACAGCTGGGTTTTACTCAATATAATGCGTCCCGCATTGGCGCACTGTGATGCCAGCATATATTCCGAAAACGCAGACAGCTTTTTTTCCAGACCAGCGTCCACAACAGCAATCACATTCCCGATGGTATACCATCTGTCCAGCGGTTCCTCCCGCAGACTATCAAAAAATTCGTCTGTATCAAAAATACCGGACGGTTCAATGATCACTCTTTCGCAGCCGCTCATTGCCAGTGCGATCAGCTTTGTCTTGAACCGCCGCATATGGCAATCCCTGTCACAGGCACCTGCCACAGATTCCACCACGCAGTCGGATAGTTCCGGATCACTGAGCAGCATCACATCTACATTGACCGCGCCATAATCATTTTCCAGAATACCGATCTTCACATTCTGTCTGATCCAGAAGCCCGCATATTTTTTCAGAAAGGTCGTCTTGCCCGAACCCAGAAACCCGGTGATCAGATCTATCTGAATCATACCATCCACTCCCCTCAAGAATTATCTTCGCATATTATACCACATTTTCCCTCCCGTGAACAGTTTTTCCCCATAAATTCTGTTTATGACAGGAATTTCACTGACATAAAATAATTCATCAAAAATGATTGACAATTCTGCGGATTTCCTGTATACTTTTGATAATATCCCGGTTGGTTGTCTGCACACAGTCTGACCCGTAACAACGGCTGGCAACAACCAATGCGCATTCATTACACTATAAAGGAGGTTTTGTGATGACAAAGTATGTATGCAATGTCTGCGGTTATGTATATGAACCGCTGGACGGCGATCCCGATCACGGCATCGCTCCGAATACACCTTTTGAGGATATTCCGGATGACTGGACCTGTCCTCTCTGCGGCGTTGAAAAAGAAAACTTTTCACCCGAAGAATGAAAAACAGCCGGCAGCGTGACTTTTCGCTGTCGGCTTACTATTTGACAATTTCCGGAAAGGATGGCATATATGTGGGACGGCAGAAGGTACCATTGTCTTGATTACGAACTGAAAAAACGCTTCGGCGAAAAAATGTACAAGCTGTCACTGGACGGAGGCATGACCTGCCCCAACCGTGACGGCTCCCTTGGATACGGAGGCTGTATCTTTTGCAGCGGCGAAGGCTCCGGTGATTTTGCCGCCCAAATGAACACGGATATCCGCCGGCAGCTTTTGCAGGCAAAGGCTATTCTTGGCAAAAAATACGGCGGCAGCCGCTATATTGCCTATTTCCAGTCCTATACCAATACCTATGCGCCTGTTTCCTATCTGGAGAAGCTGTTTACAGAGGTGATTCAACAGGAGGATATTGCTGTACTGGATATTGCTACCCGTCCGGACTGTCTGGGCAGGGATGTACTGGAGCTGATACGCTCGCTGACTGCCGTCAAGCCTGTCTGGGTAGAGCTTGGTCTGCAAACTTCCGATGACCGTACCGCTGCCCTGATCCACCGCTGTTACCCCACGGCACTTTACAGTCAGGCTGTCAGCAATCTGCACCAAGCAGGCGCCGAGGTCATTACCCATATGATTATCGGACTGCCGGGTGAAAACAGAAATACGATTCTGCAAACGGCTGACTATATTGCCAGCTGCGGCTCAGACGGCATCAAGCTGCAGCTGCTGCACGTTCTCAGGGGCACGGTACTGGCACAGATGTATGAACGAGGTGAGTGCAGTGTTCTGACCGAAGATGATTATATTTCTCTGCTTTGCGATATCATTGCCCGTCTGCCGCCTGAAATCGTCATACACCGTCTGACAGGCGACGGGAATAAAGATACGCTCATTGCTCCCCTCTGGAGCTGCCGCAAGGGGGCAGTTCTCAACCACATTCACCATGCGCTCAGGCTGCGCGGCATTATACAGGGCTGTGCTCCTCTGGAATCATAAGCTGCATAAAACGGGGGTCCGACATCAAGCCGGACCCCTTTTGTCATATTATTGAACATTTACTGTAAATACCTTTGTCGCATAACTGCCTGTGGTATCTTTGATGCGGACACGTACAGAGTAGGTTCCCTTTGCAGAGAACGAAACTTCAGAAGTATTGGAATTCTTGAATTCCTTGCCGATCAGCTTCCACTCTCCTGAATTGCCCTTGCAATAATCAAACGCATAGGTATAGGGAGCACAACCGCCTGTTGCCTTACCGGTAATCGTGATCTTTTCTTTTACAGACGGCTTGACCGTACTGATGGTAGATCTATTGGTTATGTAGGATTTGCTGTCCGACACATAGATAACAAATTTCGCACTGGCTGTCTGTCCTTTGGCATCCTTGACCTTGACAAGAATACCATATTTACCCTCATAGGTAAATTTGAAATCATTGGTATTGGAATTTTTGTACTCCGTGCCGCTGAGCTTCCAGTCGCCTGTGTTATCCTTACTGTAATAGAAGGCATAGGTATACGGTGCATAGCCGTGCCTTGCCTTTGCTGTTGCTGTCAGCACCTGGGCAGGGTCTACACGGGTGGCGCTCAATACCGCATGATTTTCCAGCGCGGTCTTGCTGTCCGATACATAGATAACAAATTTCGCACTGGCTGTCTGTCCTTTGGCATCCTTGACCTT
>CACZSU010000209.1 GCA_902783855.1 uncultured Ruminococcus sp. | reverse complement strand
CGGCGGCTTTAATTTTCCATTTTCCACTTTCCATTTTTCATTTACCATGTGCCACAGAGGTTCTTCTACCATGGCTTCGACCAGAATGCCGTCCGGCGTATATTCTTCGCTCTGCAATGCGCCTGCCTTGCGCAGAACGGCTATTACAGACGCCTGATCAAACGGAATCAGCAGACGGTAATGCCGCAGCTTTACAGGGAGATTTTCTTCCACTTTGCGCAGCAGTTCATCTATGCCGAAACCTTCTTTTGCACAGATACGGACGCTGTCCCTGTCAGAGGGCAAGTCCAGCGGATTACTGACCAGATCACATTTATTATAAACCGTAATGACCGGTTTTCCTTCACAGCCCAGCTCCTGCAGCAGTGCATTCGTGACATCCAGATGCAGACGGTATTCTTCACTGGAGGCATCACACACATTCAGAATAATATCTGCCACGGCTGCCTCCTCCAGTGTAGATTTGAATGCTTCCACGAGATGATGCGGCAGTCTGCGTACCAGTCCCACCGTATCAATCATCATGACGGAGATACCATTGGGCAGCTTCAATGCCCTTGAGGTAGGGTCCAGCGTAGCAAACAGCTTATTCTCTGACAGCACACCAGCCTGTGTCAGTGTATTCATGAGGGTTGATTTTCCGGCATTGGTATAGCCCACGATAGCAGCCGTGATAATACCATCCTTTTTCCGGCGGGAGCGCAGTCTGTCACGGCGGTCTTTCATATGGGACAGCTCGTCCTTCAATGCTTCAATACGGCGGCGGATATGCCGTTTATCGGTTTCCAGTTTTGTTTCGCCGGGACCCCTTGTACCAACGCCGCCGCCCAGACGGGACATTTCCTTTCCCTTGCCGGACAAGCGCGGCAGAAGATAGCGCAGCTGAGCCAGCTCTACCTGCAATTTACCTTCATTGGTTCTGGCGCGGATAGCGAAAATGTCAAGTATCAGCATTGTCCTGTCGATGGTGCGTACATTGGCAGCTGATTCAATATTACGAATCTGTGTGGGTGTAAGCTCCATATCAAACACGAGAAAATCAATATCATGATTCTCGCAGAAATCTCTGATTTCCTCCAGCCGACCCGACCCGACAGCAGTAGCACCGTCTGGTTTTTCTCTTTTCTGCATCATACTGGCGACCGGCACGGCTCCGGCGCTTTCGGTAAGCTCGTACAGCTCTGCCATAGACCCTTCGGCATCATATTCGCCTGTATCTACGCCCACCAGCAGTGCCCGCTGAATTCTTTCGGCGTTATCATAAAGCTCCACGATTTGTGCTCCTTCTTTCTAGTGGTTAGTGATGAGTGGGAAGTGGTCAGAATTCCTCTATCCACAATTATACACCAGCAGCACGCGTTTGTCCACGGAAATAAATAAATAATAATAATAGCTACTTGAGTTCAAAGCTCAAAGCGCAAAGTCTGGGCGGCGGCTTTAATTTTCCATTTTCCACTTTCCATTTTCCATTGTTTCACCATTCCTCATTCTTTTGTTGCAAAGTGGACGTGGATGTTGTATAATAATAATCAGCTATTATTTATTCATTATTCTTTATTTCCGGTGGTAATTATGAAGTCAAAAGAGCTGAAGGTCAGAGAATTGGTGTTGGGAACAATCGTATTGATAGCGTTGGTGCTGTGTATCGTGTTCTACGGCGCTGTGCCTGACAAAATGGTTTTGTATGTCGGACAGGCATGGGACAAGTGGCTGCTATGGGTATTGACATTGCTGTCAGCAGCGGCGGGCGGATATGTTTTGTCCGGCAATCGGCTGCAGCAGGGGAAAAGAAGCGGTAAACGCAGCCGTCTGTCCGGCTCCGTCCGGCTGATGATGCTGGTGGCGGCGGCGCTGACCGGCGTTTTTTCGGGTGCGGTGATCATTACTCAGGTGCTGCATATCGGACTGGATATCATTCGTCTGACGGTTGCTTTGACCGGCATTTTTATTCTGGTTGACGGCTGGCTGTTGTCCGGCGTCTACCGCCGGCGTGAGGTCTCCGGCATTATGCAGAAGGTCTTCTCTCTCAGAAGCAAGCTGCTGATTGTTTGCGGTATTGCCGCTGCTTTGGGCGGCGTCATTTTTGGCGGCACCATTGCGCTGGGCATTCTGGCGGTATGTCTGCTGTTGTACTTATGCGCTTTTGCAGCAAGCGCTTATATAACCAGAGGTCTGGGGGCACCAGAGCTGAAACAATGGAAAATGGAAAGTGGAAAATGGAAAATTAAAGCCAAGGTCAGAAAACCGGCTTCCAGGGAAAGTGAACCAAAGCCCAAAAAAACAAAAAGCCATACAGCAGAACCGGCTGCGCCCGTTCGCAAAAAACGGACGGCTCCTTCCACTTCCAAAGGAAAGCATACCGCAGCTCCTGCCAGAAAAAAACCGGCTGCTCCTGCCCGACCAAAGGCGCCTGCCAAATCGGATGAATATGAAGACCTGTTCAGCAGCAGTGATTACAAACCCGCTGACTCCAGACCGGCTTACCACAGAAATGAAGATGCCAAAGAATGAGGAATCAGGAATTGGGCAGCGGCTTATGGTAGTTGGCTATGCTTTGCATATACGTATGGAAAACGGAAAATTAAAGCCGTTACCCAGACTTTGCGCTTTGAGCTTTGAACTCAGGTCGCTATTATTTATTCATTATTCATTATTCATTATTCATTATTCTTTATTTCCGGGGGTATGGCATGAAATGGTTATTACATCTGAAAACAAGCAATCATCATAAAAAGCTGGCGTCTGGTTATATCCGTTATCTTTGCTGTTGTCTGATTGTATGTATGCTGATGACGGTTATTTCCGTCACGGCAGCTGCTGCCCCTGCTCAAAAAATGCCCTCCGGTATCGACAGAAGCCAGGTGCAGGCGATCATCGAGGATTTCTGGAACAAAAACGAAAAAACAGCCGTCGGTATGGCTGCTGCCGTTTTTGACAGGGATGGTATTATCTATCAGAATCAATTCGGCTTTGCCAATCGTGAAAAGAAGATTAAACTCACCGGGGATTCTGTCCTTGAATGGGGCAGCGCCAGCAAAACCCTGATCTGGGTCAGCGCTATGCAGCTGTCTGAACAGGGAAAGCTGGATTTGCAAAAGGATATCCGCAGCTATCTGCCGGAAGGCTTCCTTACACATCTGCATTTTGATACGCCGATTACCATGCTGCACCTGATGAATCATACCGCAGGCTTCGGTGACCAGCTGTATGCCATTGAATCACCCTTTGCACAGGATGTGATGCCGCTGGGCGATTATCTGCGTATCTACCAGCCTGACCAGGCTTTTGAGCCGGGAACCGTCTGCAACTACAGTAACTGGGGGGCGGCACTGGCAGGGTATGTTGTGGAACGCGTCAGCGGACAGTCCTACGCAGATTATGTACAGGCGCATATTTTCAAACCGCTGGGTATACAGCACGCTGCCCTTCTTCCCGATCTGAGTGATAACCCCGCTGTTGCGGCAGAACGCAAAAAACTGGAGGGATATACCGCTGACGGCGAATGGATAGAAAATTCCTATCGGTACATTCTGCTCTATCCGGCAGGAATGTGTACCTCTACGCTGTCGGATTTCTGTACATATGCACAAGCCCTTGCCGACCCCCATTCGGCTTTATTCCAGAAGGAAGCAACTTATCAGGAAATGATCAGCCCTTCCGCTTATCTGGGGGATACAGATATTGCCGTCAATGCTCACGGATTCTGGCTTTGCCAGTTCGCTGACGGCGTGATCGGACACAACGGTAACACGTCTACCTGCTCCAGCCAGATGCAGTGGGACGTTAACAGCGGTGTGGGTATGGTTGTACTGACTAACCAGCAGGGCGAACGGCACTTTACGCTGGATATGACCTATGCTATTATGGGCAAAACTACCGTCAGCCATCACGAGGGGGTGAATGCAACTGTTCTCGGCTCCAATGCCATTATGCACGGTCCTATGAAGCTGTATTCCCTTGTGGGAATGGAACAGGTAACGGAGGATATGTTTGAACACTTTGTATGCGCCAGACAAACCAATGATAAGGTGGATAAAATCGCCATGCAGGGTATGGACTATCTGATTCTGAGTGATGCAGATGCTGCCGGAATGATTATTCCGGTGATTCTGTGGATTACAGCGGCAATATTTGCCTTTATTGCCCTCTGGATCAAGCTGATCCGCCTGATTATCCGCAGCAGACATAAAACAGACCGCACCATCCCCCTTGGGAAATGGAGCGCTGTCAGCAGTGTACTGATTATCGTTCCGCTGATGCTGCTGATGCCCTGCGTTCTGAGCCTGTCGGACGGCGCACAGTGGAGTATCGCTGAATACCAGTCCTGGTCCATCTGTTATCTGGCGGCAGCGGCTGCGCTGGCAGGTCTGATCATCGGCGGTCTGATACTGATGATCCGGCATACCATGACCATGAAACGGCGTATATATTGTATCGTAACCATGTTGCTGATGGGTGTTGTGATTTACAATATCCTGTACTGGCAGTTGTATATGTTCTGGCTGATTTGAGGAGGTAATGCATATGGAAAGAGCACAATTGAAATCGTGGGGTAAAAATACGTTTCAGGCAAATTACTGGCCAAGCGTTGTAGCTGCACTGGTACTGGCAATCAGTTCGGGCGGTTCGGGCGGTTCATCCGTTTCCTTCACGAATGGCTCAAGTGTAAAAGACAACGTCCGGTTTGACCCTTCTACAGAGCCTGAAGTGCAGCAGATACTGGACTTTATGATGCTGCTTCTGCCGCTGATTCTGGCAGTGGCTGGTGTTGTAATCCTGATTAGTATGGCGCTGCGGGTATTCCTGTTTAATCCGCTGCACATCGGCTGTACGTACTTTTTCCGCACAAATCTGTCAATGAAAGCTGACCTGAAATTACTGGGCATCGGTTTTTACCGCCCCTGCTATAAACGGAATGTATTGTCCATGCTGTTGATGGATCTGTTTATCTTTTTATGGAGCCTGCTGCTGGTTGTTCCTGGTATTATCAAAGCCTATTCCTACAGGCTGACACCCTACATTATTGCAGATGATACACAGATTTCTGCCATAGATGCAATCAAGCTCTCCGAACAGATGATGAAGGGGCATAAAATGGAAGCCTTTGTTCTGGATCTGTCCTTTATCGGGTGGCACCTGCTGTCCATTCTTACACTGGGTATACTGGAAATTTTCTATGTGCTCCCGTACCAGTCCTGCACCAATGCGGCTTTCTATGCATCACTGAAAAATCAGATGCCTATGCCGCAGCAAGGCGCGTGATAATGGTTAGTGATTAGTGGGAAGTGATCAGAAGCAGCTGACTTCATTTCTGACATACATCAGTCCCGTTTATGATCTGTAAGGATTATAAACGGGCTGAAAAATACCGCGCGGCTATAGTTTATTTAAATTATAGAATAAATAATAAAGAATAAATACGGAAACGCCCTGTACCACTCTTTATTCTTTATTATTTGTTCTCTATTCTTTATTATTTGAGTCCCGAAACGAAGGGGTGTTTCTGAGGTGAGTAATGGATGAAAAAAAGAGGTTATTCCGTTGTACTGGCGATTCTGTTGACAGCAGCGGTTTTTGTGCTGCCCATTGTCAATGCGGGAAAGCAGCCTGCAAATGAGAACAGCGATAGTATAAGGCGGGTTTCGTCTATTCTGGACAGAAATAACCGGAAGGATCAGACTGCGCCCGCAAAGGTGAATATTCCGAAAAGTGATGCAACGGCTGTTTTTGTAGTGACAGTCAAGGGTGATAGTCTGGCAGATACGGTTCAGAAATCCAAATTGAAATACAAAAATGTTTACGAGCTGATTCGCTCGGGCAATGCAAGAAAAACCATTGATAACATAAAGAAAAATCAAGCAGTTGTAAAGGCTACCATCGAAAAAATGATTACAGGTGCGAGCTTTGCAAATTCATATACCTATAATACGGTTCTGAATGGATTTACTGTCAGTGCGCCGTACAGCTCGCTGGACAAAATACGGGGGATTTCAGGTGTTCTATCGGTCAGCCCTGTTTTCAGCAGCAGTATGACTATCTCTGAAAATGAAGCAGAACAAGATATGGAGAGTCCGCTGTCTGATATATCCCAGCCTGAACAGTCTGATATGCAGGAATCAAACGGGAATACAGAGGAATCCGTACAGCAGGGACCCTCCGAAAAGATTGCTGATGTGTCGGAACCGATGGAGGAACCTGATCAGTCACCTGCCTATCAGAAAATGATTGGTGTGTCAGACGTACGCAAGGCGGGGTTTGAGGGGAACGGCAAAGCGATTGCTTTCATAGATGATTCCTTTGACTGTGCTAACCGTCTGTTTATGGGTACTCCGCCGACTAACCGTTATACAAAGGATGATATTACCAGAACTATGTCTTCCCAGATTACAGAAGCGGGAAAAACGGCGGACGTTTATAAAAGTAATAAAATTGTTTTTGCATATGATTATGCCGAACATGACAGCAATACATTTTCTCCGGCATCTGACCACGGTACCAAATGCGCGGCAGCTGCGGCAGGATGCACGCTGGAAGACGAAAGCAGCTTTCGCGGGGTAGCGGCAGATGCACAGCTTCTGTTTATGAAGGTCTGTAAAAACGGTGCAAATGATACGTCAGATGATGTTCTGCTGGCGGCACTGGATGATATTGCCAAGCTGGCGCCGGATGTGCTGAATATCAGTATGGGTGTATACGGTACGGCGACTAATGCAGCACTGTTTGACTATGCCTATGAGATTATCTCTTCCATGGGAACGCTGATTACGGCTGCGGCCGGCAATGGCAGAGAAAATGTGGTGACGCATACCGATGAAGGGATTCGTGCTGAATATACGGATTATGGTTCGCTGACATATCCGTCCTATTTACCGGAAATATTGTCGGCAGCTGCCTGTGAAACAGATGAATGCATTTATAATTATCTGGAAACCAATGACGGACAGGTATTTCCCTATTGCGATATTGTTTCTTCCGGTACAGAAGAGATTCCCTCCTTTTCCGACCAGACAGAGGAGCTGTCATACATCTGTCCGGATGTATACGGAACAAAGGAGGATTACAGCGGTGTGGATGCGGCAGGTAAAATCGTGATTCTGAACAGGGGCGACAATACCCTGACAGAAAAGCTGAAAATTGCCCTGACCGTCAATGCAGCAGGCGTACTTCTGATCAGTGACGAGCCTTTATATATCCGGTTTTCCGCTGAGGAAGGACTGATACCTGCCGGCTGTATAGCAGCGGATGCAGGAGCGTATTTTGAGGAACATCCGGCGGGAACCATTCATTTTCAGAAAGACGGTGTGTTCAGTAATGCAAACGGCGGGAAGCCTTCGACCTTTACTTCTTATGGAGTGACCAGCGATCTGCGGCTGAAGCCCGATTTGTCAGCGCCCGGCACGGAAATCCGTCTGCCGGTTACAGATGAGGAGGAAACCTGCAGCGGAAGCTCGGTTTCATCTGCTGTTATTTCAGGCGCAGCGGCTGTATTGTCACAGTATATCGACAGCAGCCTGTCCGGTGTAACGGATAAGAATATGATTATCTCAGCTTTGCTGATGAATACGGCACAGCCTTCCCTGTATGACAGCGATGTTTATTATACGCCCCGTCTGCAGGGAGCCGGCAATCTCCAGCTGGAAAAAGCATTACACGCAGCTGCCTGTATTACGGATGAAAACGGCAGACCTTCGGTCAGCATGGGTGACAGCGAACAGGGAACCTTTCAGTTTTCGCTTGTGCTGAGAAATATGACAGAAGAATCTGTGCAGTATCATCTCAGAACCGCCTTGCAAAGCGACAGACTGACGAATGTCAATGGTCAGGTTCTCAATACGCTGACTCCTCAAAGTATACTGGGACAGGCGGAGATAACCTATCAGATTGACGGAAAAGCCGTTGACCGGATTGATGCGGCACCGTTGGAAGAAGTCCAGCTGGATTGTTCGGTCAATCTGACGCCGGAGCTTTTGATGTATGCGAAAACCTATGCTGTTAACGGAATGTATATAGACGGCTTTGTCTTTTTTGAGCCGGAGGGAGAAGGAACAGAGCTGTCTGTTCCGTTTACCGGCTATTGCGGCAGTTGGGAGGATGCAGATATTTTTGATGTGTCTGACTACCAGACGGTCAAGGAGAGTGCTGTTGGCAGGAACAGTCTTTATGCCTGCATGGTAGACAATAGCGACTTCAAAAGTGCGGAGATTGGCATCAACCATTTTACGGGCAAAACGACAGATCAGACAATAGCTATCGGCAGGAATACAATCAATAACTTATATGATCTGACATCGTCGGCTGTACCGTTTATTATTCCTGATTTTTATCTGCTGCGTAATGCGGCTGATTTCACCATTACGATCAGGGAACAGGGAGGAAAGGTACTGTTTACCCAGAATCTGGGTACCGTATCCAGCTTTGCCGGGGGAAATGAACCCTACGCTGACCTGATCAGTACCTTCAATACAGATAACCTGAGCAATCTGTTTGCTTCTTTGGCGGAGGGAACGTATGTTTATCAGGTAAGCGCAAGGACGATTGGATTTGAAGGTGGTCAGGGGACTCTCCAGACCGTAGAGTATACGTTTGTGATAGACAACACTCCCCCGGAACAGCCAGAAACGGAAATCTATACCAAGGATGGCCGCGTTTATCTGAAATTACAGGCAAAGGATACATCAGGTATACAGGGCTTTATACTTTATACGGCGGGAATGAACGGCGGTACAATGAATTACAGTGACCGTCTGGACGCCCTGATGGAAAATGAGTATATCCCTAAGGATGCATATGAATTAGTGTCCGGCAATTGCAGCGGAGAGAGTGCAGAGTTTGTGTATGATATCACGAATCTGTATTATGCGCTGATGGGACTTACTGAGTATGCAGGCAATAATGGAATGAGTGTGCCGGTAACGACCAGTATTTTTGTGAAATCAGCGGATGCTGCCTTTAATCTGTCGCAGCCTGTTTCCTGCGGAACCATCGTGCCGTCAGAGGTCACTTATTCTGTGAAGGACAGGGAAGGAAACCCGGTAGAGGGTGTAACCATTGAATTAGCCGGAAAAATGATTACCAGTGACCGGCAGGGACAGATTCATTTTGAAGAAATTGTGCCTGATATTTATGCCGCAAAGCTGGTACAGCTGCCGGAGGATTATGAGAGTAACACATTGCTGCCGCTGGTGGAAATCAGCAACAGCGATTACAAAAAGGAGTTTACTGTATTGCTGGAATACACAGGGGAGGCAGTTGAATCTTCGCTGGAAGAAATGGAATCCAGTATACAGGAAAGTGAACCGGAGGTGCAGCAGCCGTCCTTTGAATCGGATGATTCGGTATTTGCACTGGCATTTATTGGTATGATGCTGATGATCACATCGGTATCACTGCTGCTGAGCCGCAAGAAGAAAACCTCGTTCCGCTGGCAGGAAGAAGCGGAGGAGGATCATTTAGAGTAACCTTGGAAAAAAATGTGGAAAGTGGAATTGCTTTCAGCAAAGAGGAATTTAGTGACTAAGGGGAGTTTACGCAACAGCCCCGCCGCATTTGTATCGGCATATGCCGGTCATGCTGTTATGACAACCACTGGTTGGTAGACCAAAGGTGGGAACCACAAGAGGGGCGCCGAGCCGGCGCACCCGTTGCTCTCAGTCATATCTTTTGACCCTTCATACT
>CACZSU010000208.1 GCA_902783855.1 uncultured Ruminococcus sp. | reverse complement strand
TGTGGGATATGCAATAGCAGAAGGGTCAAGGAATACGAACGAGAGCATTGACACCGGCGGCACGCCGGTCCTTACGGACGATAGACGGACTGGGTCGTAGCTCCGTCACGCTGCGGTGCCCCGGCGCCATGCCGCCGGGGCGTCCTCGCTTACCTCATTTCAGAGGGGACTTTACAGTAGCAGAGGGGAGTTTATTCGATAAGTCTGGTTCTGGCTTATAGCGGTTCTGCTATGAATCGACGTGCTGGTGTATGCATCCCGATACTATTATAAAATGCTAAAAATTCGTTTTTTTAGAAAGGACTTCTCCCAGTGCAGCTGATCTTAGCTAAAAGAGCAGCAATGGGTGATCAGCAGCAGGAGGTGAAGCAGTCTTCACCATCACAGGGGGTGTCGTCGCCGGATTCAGCAAGAGCAGCTTTTATCATGATGGCACATTCAAGACGCTTTTTTTCGAGTTCGCAGGAGGTTTTGTGGGATTTCCGGATATCACCTTCGTACTGGAAGTTGTTGGCGTTGCAGCCGCCGGAGCAATAGAATTTTGCCCAGCAGTTTTTACAGTTTTCTTTACTGTAGACATTGGCTTTGGCAAAATCCTCCTTCATTTCGAGGTTAAACGTACCGTCATGGAGGTTACCCATTTTATAATCCTCATTGCCAACGAACTGGTGGCAGGGATAGATATCGCCTTGGGGGGTAACAGCAACATATTCATTGCCGCAGCCGCAGCCGCGCAGACGCTTGATGGCACAGGGTCCCTGATTGAGGTCTATCATAAAATGGAAGAAGTTATAATAATCACCCTTTTTGCGGGAGCGGATGATCGTCTGGGCAAGACGCTCGTACTCCTCAAATACACGGGGAAGATCCTCGTACTTGATGCTGTAATCCAGTTTCGGGTCAGACACAACAGGCTCAATGGAAAGCTGGCCGAATCCAAGCTCACGGAAATGCAGCACATCCTCTGTGAAATCAAGATTATACTTTGTAAACGTACCTCTGATATAATAATCCTTATCGCCTCTGCCGGCTACCAGCTTCTGGTATTTCGGCACGATAATATCATAGCATCCCTTTCCGTTAGGAGTCACACGCAGACGGTCATTGACCTCTTTTCTGCCGTCAAGGGAAAGCACCGCATTATTCATTTCACGGTTAATATAATCAATTTTTTCGTCATCTAACAGCAAGCCATTCGTTGTGATCGTAAAGCGGAAATTTTTATTGAATTTCTTTTCGATACTTCTGGCATATTCTACTGTCTGTCTGACAACATCGAAATTCATCAGCGGTTCACCGCCGAAGAAATCCACTTCCAGATTCCTTCTGGTACCGGAATTGGCTATAATAAAATCAATCGCCTTTTTAGCTGTTTCAAGCGGCATCAGGCAGCGTCCCTGTCCGAAATCGCCCTTTGCTGCAAAACAGTATTCACACCGCAGGTTACAGTCATGTGAAATATTGATGCACATAGACTTCACAGGTGCTTTTGTCATCAGACCGGCAAACTGTTCGTAATCATCCGGCGAATACAGCAAACCGTTTTCATACAGTTCATACAATGCCGCATAGGTTTCCTCAATTTCTGTCCGGTCATACCGATCTTTCAGACAGGCAAGCACACGTTCATCTGTCTGCTGCTGCATTTTTGCCTGCTCTCCCAGCAGTGCAAGAATATCATAAGCAATATCGTCCAGCACATGGACAGCGCCGCTGTGTACATCCAGACAGATATTGTAGCCGCCGAGTTTATATTGATGTATCATTTTCCTACTCCTCTGATTCTTATCATCCTTGGGCAGGCTGCTGCCTGTCCGATTAACGAAACAAAGGGCGAAGCCGATGACCTTGCCATACAGCCGCCCTTTGCTGTTGAAATACCCGCAGGTACTTCTCAATGTTCACAACCGAATTACTTCTCGCACTTCTGGTTAGCTACTGTACAGGAAGTTTTGCAAGCAGACTGACAGGAAGCCTGGCATTCACCACAGCCGCCCTTCACTGCTGACTCCTTCAGGTTAGCCTTGTTCAGAGTTTTGATATGCTTTACTGCCACTTCAATCACCCTTTCGGTAAAAAAATCCATGCAGCCGCAATGCTCTCACCGCAGCTGCCTTTTATATATTCTAACATATATAACGGTTAAATTCAATTATTTTCTTCTTTTTCTTTTCTTTTTTACATTCACACCCAGCACACCGCCCAGTGCGCCCATAGGCAGCATCAGCGCCAGCCGCAGCAGCACCTGTACTGTCGGCACCGCTCCCGTCAGCAGAACGATCAGTACCATCAGCACAAACACAATGCCTGCACACAATGCACCGTTCATCATACCGCACTGCTTTGTCAGCTTGGCACACACAAAGCCGCCTGCCATAGCGCCCACGCCCAGAGCTGCCATCATCACCGGTACAAACATCCCCGCTTCCACACTCTGCATCCGTACCGTCATTACCGAATAAAGAATCATCACCACAAGCGCAGCAATCACACCTGCTGCACCGCCGATACCCAACGCTGCGGGCGACAGCTTTTTATCCTGCATAGAACCACTCCTTTTCAGCAGTATATGCTGTTTTCGGTTCATTCAGAACAAAAAAGCGGATGATGCGTCAATAATTATTCTTCCTCTTTCTTTTTGCCGAAAAGACCCTTTTTCTCCTTCGGCTCATTTGACTTTTCATCCTTTTTGATCTGCTTATCCGGTGTATCAATGGAGCTTACTGCCCATTTCTTGAAACGCATTCTGGTTTTATCACTGCCGGTTTCCAGCACAAAGGTTTCGTCATCATCACGAATCGCAATAATCTTTCCCACAATACCGCCGATTGTCGTAATATCATCACCGATCTCAATGCTGCTGCGCATTTTTTCTTCTTCCTTCTGCCTTTTCGACTGAGGGCGGATCAGAACAAAATACATAACCACAAATATCAGAATCCAGAAGCCGAACATTCCGGCTGTCATCCAGGGATTCTGCTCTGCATTTGCCGCATCGGATGCCGCATTACTCAATAAAAACCAATTCATCATGATTCCATTTTCCTTTCTTGCTATGCCTGACGCATATTTGATATACCAAAACAAATATCATTATAACAGGCATTGAACCAACTTGCAAGCGTTTTCCGCAATTCTACATCTTGCCGCATTTTTTTCTGCAAACCATGTTTTTTTAGGAACAAATCACAATCCTCATTAGCTATGTGCGTTGAGCGGACACAAGGCAACAGCAATATGAAAAAATAAATTTCAAAAGGGAACGACATCCAGAGCGGCAATGCCACCTCTTGCAGTCGTTCCCTTTGGCTTACTAACCAGCAGTTGTCACAGCAGCTGCCCGGTGAAATCAGGTTCAATCAAAGCGCTATATTTTCTTTGCCAGAATATCACGATAGTGCAGATAAAATTCTTCAAACGTACCCTGTTCAATTGCCTCTCTGATTTTCATCAGCAGCGTATTGTAAAAATAGATATTGTGCATGACACACAACCGCATTGCCAGCATTTCTCCGCTTTTGAACAAATGGCGGATATATGCCCGATCAAAATGACGGCATACCGGACAGTCGCATTCCGTATCCAGCGGCTCTGTATCCAACGTATATTTCTCATTCAGCATATTGCGTCTGCCTGACCACGTAAACACATTGGCGTGTCTGGCATTTCTGGTGGGCATCACACAGTCAAACATATCAATTCCCCTGTGTACGGCTTCCAGAATATTGACCGGTGTTCCTACACCCATCAGATATCTTGGCTTATCAGCCGGCATATGCTCTTCCACCACATCCAGAATGTGATACATTTCTTCCGCACTTTCGCCGACCGCCAGACCTCCCACTGCATAGCCGTCCAGTTCCAACTCCCGGATCCGCTGCATATGCTCCACTCTCAGGTCATCGTAGGTTGACCCCTGGTTGATACCGAACAGCATCTGCTGTGGATTGATGGTATTCTCCATGCGGTTCAGTTCCTGCATTTTATCCTTGCAGCGGCAGAGCCAGCGAAAGGTTCTGTCACATGACCGCTTGGTATAGTCATATTCAGCCGGGTTTTCAATACATTCGTCAAAAGCCATTGCAATCGTAGAACCAAGATTGGACTGAATCGTCATGCTTTCCTCGGGACCCATAAAAATACGGTGACCGTCAATATGGGAGGCAAAGGTAACGCCCTCTTCTTTGATATTTCTCAGCTTTGCCAAAGAAAACACCTGAAAACCGCCGCTGTCCGTCAGAATAGGACCATCCCAACGTGTAAAGGAATGTATACCGCCCAGCTTTCTGACAAGCTCATCCCCCGGGCGCAGATGCAGATGATAGGTGTTGCACAGCTGAACCTGGCAGCGCAGCTCCTTCAGATCCAGAGCAGAAACAGCTCCCTTGATAGCTCCGCAGGTAGCAACATTCATGAATGCCGGCGTCTGTATCAACCCGTGAGGGGTCGTGATCTCTCCCCGTCTTGCTTTTCCTTGCTGTTTGATCAGTCGGTACATTGCAGTTTATTCCTCTGTTTTCTCCGTTTCGTTTTCTTCTGACTGCAAAGCAGCAGCGGCAGCTCTTTGTGCAATTGCACGCTTTCTGTCGTCAGCAGTCGTAAACTCCAGCGGATTATCGTCCTTATCCACCAGTGCCGTCATCATATTCTCATGGAACACTGCCAGTGTGCCCACAGGCATCTGCAATACACGCAGCGCCTCTCCCCTGATCTTCATCAGTTCATAGGTCGGAATCGTAATCAGTTCATCCGGCTCGTGCTTATCTTCGTTTTCGTCATTCAGCAAACCAAAATACCAGCCTGAATCGCCGTTTGTTGTCTTCTGGGAACGGTTCATGTACACA
Organism: uncultured Ruminococcus sp.; assembly: GCA_902783855.1. Lineage (GTDB taxonomy): Bacteria > Bacillota > Clostridia > Oscillospirales > Acutalibacteraceae > UBA1213. The sequence continues at coordinate 1,981 of CACZSU010000208.1, read as the reverse complement.
TCCGGCGCATCAATTGCCTCCTTGAGCACAAGAATGGTATCACTGTACAAAGTCGGTTCCGGTACCGGAACTTTTGCCTTCATATTGGTGTCCACCTGCATATTCTGCACGATCAGCGCTCTGGTGCAGTCATCCGTTCTCAGATGCATAGCATCGTTCATATAATCCGCTGTCTGAACAACGTAATATACATAGTTCTTATCCTGACGCTTATTCAGATAATATCTTGCCCATCCATAATTCAGCGCAAAATTCGGCGTAAATATGTTTGTCTTTTCACTCAGCTGATTCAGTGTACGCAGCACTGCGGTTGCTGCATTCTGCAGGGGTGCATTGGAATACAGCTTCACTTTCTTATTATTGATCTCTGCTTCAAAAGTAATCATAATCATTTCTCCTGTCTGAAATCTGTCCGATTTTGTCACACCGCTACGGCATGACCTATACTACCCATTTTATATCATATCCTATCTCTTGTCAAGAAATTGCTGCATAAATTCAGGAAATCCATCCTGCCCCGGGAGAACCCCTTCCTCAGGAACCACTGTATAAACCACACTGACAGGTATGTATTTCCCAGACTAATTTTTCATAAATGAATCGTTTTGGCTCTATCCCAACACAATCAGTTCCTTCGGCAGGGTACACAGATTGATCATTCCGTCAGTTGTCACAATAACCGTATCTTCAATCCGGACGCCGAACTCACCCTTCAGATAAATACCCGGCTCCACTGTCAGCACCATCCCACTTTGCAGAACCGTTTCATTTCCTGCCGCAACCATCGGCAATTCATGTATATCCAGTCCTACCCCATGACCAGTCGAATGACCAAAGCATCCGCTGAAACCAGCCTGATCAATATACGATCTTGCGGCATCATCCACTTCCCCTGCACGGACGCCGCTTCTGACTGCATCCAGTCCGATCTGCTGGGCTTCCATGACAGTACGGTATACACGCTTCTGTTTTTCGCTGACCTCACCGAAGGCATAAGTGCGTGTCATATCGCTATGATACCCATCATATAAAGCGCCTACGTCAAACGTGATAAAATCACCCTTCCGGATCCGGTACATTCCCGGCACACCGTGGGGCATGGAGGTATTTTTGCCTGCAATCGTAATCAGATCAAATGAAATATCATCCGCTCCCAGCTTTCTGATCTTATATTCCAGCTCCAGCGCCAGATCCTTTTCCATCACGCCTTCCTTTACCATCGGCAAAAGCTCTGTCAATGCCTGCTCTGTAATCCTCTGGGCGCGCATGATCTTTTCCACCTCTGCAGTGGTCTTGATAATCCGCAGCTTACCGATTGCCTCATCCAGCGCACTGGTTTTCAGCGTTTCTACATCACCGAGCATCGCTTCTATCCGGTGAGCTTCATTCAGCGTAAAGCCGGAGCCTTCCAGTGCTACACACTGTATTTCCATTCGGCTGAGCAGCTCCTTCAATGTTTCGGACAGCTTACGGAACTCAATCACCTCGCTGTCCGGCACCGCTCTCTGGGCTGCCTCGGTATAACGGGAATCTACCAGCAGAAACGACTGATGACGGGTCACCAGCAAATATCCCGCATCTGACGCAAAACCGGTAAAATACCGTCTGTTCGTTTCCGATACGATCAATGCGGCGTCTGCACCTTCTGGCAGCATGGACGCCAGTATTTCAAGGGAAGCATTCATCTTCTTTCCTCCATTCTATGATTGAAAAAGAGGATACTTCCCCCGGCGGCAGGTAACACCCGCCGCATCAAGAGAAATACCCCCCTATAATGTACAATATGCATTATTTGTACTTACGCTTACGAGCAGCTTCGGACTTCTTCTTTCTTTTTACAGAAGGCTTCTCGTATGCCTCTCTCTTACGAACCTCGGCAATCACGCCGGCTCTAGCGCAAGACTTCTTAAATCTTCTGAGCGCACTCTCGAGAGACTCATTGTCTTTAATTCTGATCTCTGCCATTTATCTTCCCTCCCAT
>CACZSU010000207.1 GCA_902783855.1 uncultured Ruminococcus sp. | reverse complement strand
TGCAGTGCATCCAGCAGGGCATACGGTGACATGGTGGTTTCCAGCAGCAGCACGCCGTTCAGAAAATCATCCTGTCCTACATTGCCGTAAGGCTTTGTCACGATAAAATCCGATTGTTTCTGAATGCAGCAGCCGTTCAGTGCCGCTAATTGATCAATACCGAAACGAAGATATCCGTCCTTGTCGCCCATATTGGAGCCAAGAGCGATTACAGCAAGGTGACGTTTTTTTTCTGTACGGACGGACACATAGCGCATAGGCAGACCAATTGGTGCCCATGGTTTTTTGATTTCTATGCTTACGCTGAAAAGCAGCGGAAAATCAGCCAGCAGCATTTCAGCCGTCCGGTCAGCGGCGGTTTCAATCAGACGAAATGTCTGGTTTGTCAGAAAGTCATGGATAGCATGACAGATTTTTCCGTAATCGACAGTTTGTTCAATATCATCGCTGCTGATAGCTCTGGAGCAATCAGCAGTCAGCTCTGCGCTGATCAGGAATTTCTGACCCAGCTGCTGTTCCTGTTCAAAGACGCCATGACGGGCGAAAACCTCAAGTTCTTCTATATGGATATGTTGCAATGCGGCTGCCTCCTTGTTCAGTGAGTATATAACTGAAAATCCTGTTTTTCAGAAAAGTGTTCCTACAGGAAAAAAAGATTCTCTGATAATCATTCATAGAATAGCCCTCGCCATATCGAGGGCGCGTTTGTTTTCTTTTACATCGTGAACTCTGACGAAGGCACAGCCGCACATAACAGCCTTGACAGTGGTGACGAGCGTACCTTCAAGCCGTTGATCTACGGGCAGACCAAGTGTATGACCGATGACAGATTTTCTGGAGCATCCGAGCAAAACAGGATAACCAAGCCCGCAGAATGTATGAAGGTTTTTCAGAGCCAGCAGATTCATTTCATACGTTTTTCCGAAACCGATACCGGGGTCAATTATAATATGCTCCTCCGGAATTCCGGCATTGCGTGCAATGCGGATGCTTTCGTGGATGTCACTGATCCATTCTGTCTGGAAATCGTGATAGACAGCTTCCTTGCGGTTATGCATCAGACAGCATACAGTCTGGTACCGGGCGATAATCTCTGCCATTTTCTTATCATAACGCAGTCCCCATATGTCATTAATCATATCCGCTCCCATAGAAAGACAGACGTCTGCCACATCCGGTTTATAGGTATCCACTGAAACGGGAATATCAAAACGGTCTTTCAGCGCACGCAGTACAGGAGCAACACGTTCGATTTCTTCTTCTGCCGGAACAGGAACAAATCCGGGTCTTGTAGATTCGCCGCCGATATCAATCAGATCGGCGCCATCATGAATCATCTGTTCGGTATGCCGCAAAGCAGCGTCTATACCGTTCCAGCATGAGCCGTCCGAAAAGGAATCGGGTGTTACGTTAAGAATACCCATAATATATGTCTGGTGATCCGTATCAAAGGAACGCTGTCCGATTTTCATTCTAAAACCTCCTGTACAGAACCGGCAGATCAATACGTGACTGTCTGATTCTTTTTGGTTTCCTCCCAGTAACAGTCTTCTCTTGCCTGACAGCAGAAGCAGTTTCTGGAGAGCTTATCTGCCCGGTAAAGCAGCGCAGACAGTACCTCTTCTCCGGGGAATACATCTGTATTACGGTGGGAGAGAATAGCCTTACAGATACATCTGCATTCATCCGGAAGATAGCCGCAATCCTTCAGAACAGAAGCAGCAATCTCTGCACTGGCTTGATTGTGCGGGAGCTGCTGAGTATACTGCTGTACACGACCAATATCATGCAGCAAGGCTGCGGCATAAATCAGATCCTTCGACAAAGACAGATGCTGTTCAAGAGCCATAATATACATCAGTCTGGCAACGTCCAGAAAATGCTGCAGATCATGACGGCAGAAAATACGACCGGATTCCAATACAGTCAGCTGTTCAAGCAGGGATACGTATTGTTGATTTTTCAGAATTTTCAGATATCTGTTCACAGCCGTACCATCTCCATAAACATTTTCGGTTTGTCGGTCTGGTTGCAGAAACAGCCTCTGGTTGCATAGGTAACGGTCTGGCTGCCGGGCTTTTTTATGCCTCTCATGGTCATGCACATATGTTCGGCCTCGATCATAACCATTATGCCGAGGGGATGCAGATAGGTTTCGAGGGCGTCTGCAATCTGAACAGTGAGCTGCTCCTGAATCTGCGGACGTCTGGCATATACTTCTACGGTACGAGCGAGTTTGCTAAGTCCTACGACCTTTCCATCCGGAATATAGGCGATGTGTGCTTTGCCGTAAAATGGCAGCAGATGATGTTCACAGGTGGAATAAAAGGTAATATCCTTGACTAATACAATTTCATTATGGTCAACAGTGAACTGTTTGCAAAGATGAGCTTCTGCATCCTTACCAAGTCCGCTGTATATTTCTTCACACATTCTGGCAACACGGTCGGGTGTTTCGATAAGTCCTTCACGGGCAGGGTCTTCACCGATTCCTTCCAGAAACAAGCGAACCGCCTCTTTTATTTTTTCCTGATCCATAAAAAAACCTCCTGTGCAGTCGTGTTTCATTCCGTCAACTACACAGGAAAAGCTAAAGCGAAGCGTATCGTTTCATTTTTCTGAAGTATAAGCAGCGGAATGCGGAACAGCAATCGCAAGACAATCTTTTCGTCCCGATAACAACTTCCTGTTTACCGGGCACTTAACGCTCCTGTTCCTACTCTGCACTTTTATCTTACCACACTTTTCTGTTTTCGTCAACCACCGCCGGCGGCAGCGCACGGAAATCAATTTTGCCAGCACTCCCCTGGGGGAAACCCTTTGTTTGGAAACAAAGGGTTATCCCCCTTCTCGCCTGCCGGCTCG
>CACZSU010000206.1 GCA_902783855.1 uncultured Ruminococcus sp. | reverse complement strand
CGAGCCGGCAGGCGAGAAGGGGGATAACCCTTTGTTTCCAAACAAAGGGTTTCCCCCAGGGGAGTGCTGGCAAAATTGATTTCCGTGGTTAGTGTAAAATTATAGTTGGCAAATAGAGTAACTGCCAATTTGAATAAGCTGCGTAAAAGCAGTGTGCTGCTAAATGCATTCCGCGGGTGTGAAGGAATATAAGCCTTAACTAGAGCGGAACGTAGTGTAGCGACTGACGCGTTCAGCAAGCGCCGGCTCGGCGCCGATGCAAGAACGGCTTGCATATGGGGGAATTTGTTGATATAATAAGAGTATTATGGATGAGGAGGTCATAGAATGAAGGCTCCACTTGCGGATCGTTTGCGGCCGCAGAATATAAATGATATAGTTGGTCAGCACCATCTGTTGGATGAGGGCAGACCGCTGAGAAATATTATTGAATCCGGACAGATTCCGAACATGGTCTTTTACGGTCCGTCCGGCGTCGGCAAGACAACGCTTGCATCTATGATTGCCAGGCAGACAAACCGCACCTTTCGCAAGCTGAACGGTACAACCGCCTCTACTGCTGACATAAAAGAAATCTTTTCAGAGCTGGACGGATGGAACAGCATTAATGGCATACTTCTGTATCTGGACGAGATTCAGTATTTCAACAAAAAGCAGCAGCAGACCCTGCTGGAATACATAGAAAACGGCAGTATTACACTGATCGCCTCAACTACGGAGAATCCCTACTTTTACGTATACAGTGCTATTCTCAGCCGCAGCACAGTATTTGAATTCAAGCCTGTAGAAAAAGAGGATGTTATTCTCGCTGTAAACCGCGCCTATGATTTTCTCAGTGATGAATACGGCATTCCTATCCATGTTGACCCCCAGGCAGCGGCGCACATTGCTTATGCCTGCGGAGGCGATGTCCGCAAATCCATTAATGCAGTAGAGCTGTCTGTCATTGCTGCCGGGCGATATCAGGAGCAAATCCATATTACACCCGAAATGGTCAGCCAGCTGACGCAGAAAAGCGCAGTGCGCTATGACAGAGAGGGTGACGAGCATTACGACCTCTTATCTGCCTTTCAGAAATCCATGCGGGGAAGCGACCCGGATGCAGCCGTTCTATATCTTGCAAGAATCCTTGCCGCTGATGATCTCCCCTCTGCCTGCCGCCGGCTGATGGTATGTGCCTGCGAGGATGTAGGTCTGGCAAATCCACAGATTATTCCGATCGTAAAGGCTGCCGTTGATATTGCCATGATGGTGGGTCTGCCCGAAGCCAGAATCCCGCTGGCAGATGCTGTTATTCTGGTAGCACAGTCGCCCAAATCCAACTCCGGCTACAATGCCATTGCCAAAGCCATGGCAGATATCGAATCAGGCAAAGCCGGCGGCTTTCCACGACACCTGCAGAACAAGCATTATGACGGCGAGGATGCTAAAATCAAAGGACAGTTCTACCTATACCCCCATGATTATCCGGATCATTGGGTTCGTCAGCAATATCTGCCTGACGGTGTAAAAAATGCCGTTTATTATGAGCCAGGGAATAACAAAAACGAGCAGGCGTACAAAGCCTACTGGGATAAAATCAAGCACAGCCGCTGATGGCTGTATGATATCGTACAGTACATCATTACATGATTCCGTACTATGAAAAAAGGAAAAGGATATTGTATGAAAATAGGAAATGTAGAAATCAAAGGCTATGCTGCTCTTGCGCCTATGGCAGGGGTGGCTGACAGAGCTTTCAGGGAATTATGCGTCGGTTTCGGCGCAGCGTATGTGGTGGGTGAAATGGTCAGCTCCAAGGGCATCACCTATCAGAGTGAAAAATCCTACGAATTACTGGAGCTTTCACCAAATGAGCGTCCGGCAGCTGTCCAGCTGTTTGGATATGAACCGGAGGTTATGGCAAATGCAGCAAAATTTGCTATGCGCTACCATCCCGACATCATTGACATCAACATGGGATGTCCGGCGCCGAAAATTGCCGGAAACGGCTCGGGCGCAGCTCTGATGAAGGATCCTCCGCTCTGCGGGGAAATCGTCAGGGCAGTATGTCAGGCGGTTTCTGTGCCTGTTACTGTAAAGATACGCAAAGGCTGGGACAAGAACACTGTGAATGCTGTGGAAGTAGCTGCTATTTGCGAACAATCCGGCGCTGCCGCTGTCACTGTTCACGGCAGAACAAGAGAACAGCAATATATGCCCTCCGCCGACTGGGAGATCATCCTTGAAGTCAAAAAGGCCGTTCACATTCCTGTCATTGGCAACGGCGATATCAATACCGCCGCGGACGCTGCCCGGATGTACGAACAAACCGGCTGCGATCTGGTCATGATCGGCAGAGGGGCGCTCGGCAATCCATGGATTTTCCGTGAAATCAACAGCTTACTCGGATATGACAGACCTTCCCTTCCGGTATCCAATGCGGAGCGCATTACCGTTCTCCTGCGTCATATCCGTTCCCTGTGCGATTACAAGGGTGAAGAAATTGGTATGCGTGAAGCCCGCAAACACAGTGCCTGGTATTTCAAAGGTATGCATGATGCAGCTGCACTCCGGCGCAAAGCCGGTACCCTGAAAACCTTTGAAGACCTGATCGAGCTATGCAAACTGCTTCCGGCGTGAATAATGATTAGTGGAAAATGGTCATCGGATAATAGCTTTTTAAGCCCCCGGCACAACGTGACGGGGGCTTTTCTGTGAGCAGCGTATGAAAAAGATATTTTTATCAGCGTATTGTTGGATTTGAACTTCCGAAAAAAGAAACCAAAGATTTCACGCTTATATTCGTTTTTTCCTGAACGCAAATTTTCTTTTTAGTGAATAATGAATAATACAGAGTATAAAAAAGATATGTTTCTTGATTTAAGAAAGGATTTGAACTACCGAAATAATAGTACGAAGCTAATAATTATTGCTTACCGTTGCTTTAATTCGCTGATTCCGATTTTTCTTTTTAAAGAATAAAGAATAAAGAAAAAAGAATAAATAATAATACAGAAACGCCCCTCGGCACTCCTTTACTCTTTATTATTTATTCTCTAAAAAGTATAAAAATAAAAACCTGCACAACTTTTTAGATGTGCAGGCAAGATTTGATAATTCTATTTTGCTGTTCTGACAAGTACCTCTACTACCTCAAATATTCGCTCCTGTTCATCAGGATTG
>CACZSU010000205.1 GCA_902783855.1 uncultured Ruminococcus sp. | reverse complement strand
GGCTTCAAACTCCCTAAACTCCCTACCCTGACTGTCATTTTTACCAAAAAACCGCTGTTTATCTTGGTTTCAGGACTTATAGGGGTAGGGAGTTTGCATCCCAAACTCCCTACTTTGCCGCCAAACTCCCTACCCTGAGCGCCAAACTCCCTACCCTGAGCACCAAACTCCCTACCCTAACCGCAAAACTCCCCCCCCTTGTGTAGGCAGTGCAACCCGAGTTTGTGGATATTTTTACCACAAACACCATGTTAGTCACTGATATCTCTCTGCTGAAAGCAGCTTCATTTTCCACTTTCCATTTTCAATTTTCCATTTTTAATTTTCGATCGCCTTCATTGCCGATGCGCACCCATGCTGTGCTGCATCTCAAACAACATCAGGATAAGGCTGGTTTTGTAGGGGATAAATTCACCACTGTCGATCATTTCCAGTATTTCCTGCTTATCCGCCCATCTGACGGACTGCACTTCCTCTGTCTGAAGCCGCAGCTGTTCAGGTATAAGCTCTTTTCTGACTATATAATAATCATCAAATCCGTCTTTGAAATTGATGGTAAACGATGGACGCAGTGAGGAAAAATCTATCCGGACTCCCAACTCCTCCTCCAACTCTCTCTGGGCGCCCAATGCACTGGATTCACCGCTGGTAACATGACCGCCCACTGTGAAATCCCAAAGCCCCGGCCAACCCTTTTTATCTTTCTGCCGCTGCTGTATCAGCATCTTTCCTTCACTGTTGAACAAGGCAATATGGATCACTGTTCTGTACAGGTTTGCCGGAACAGGCTCGCCTCGCACCATGGTAAACGCTGTTTGCTGCCGTTCTTTGTCATAAAGATCAAATTGTTCCACTTTTCCTTCCTTTCTGCCAGAACTATACTGACATGATACAGCCGCTCCTTCCGACAGTTTTCAAAAGAAGCGGCTGAGAGAGTCGTTTATATCTTTTCTGCAATTTCCCCGGCTTTTTTATAGATGCTGTTTGCCGGGATGGTACCTCTGACCATGGAAAGCGGGTAAACCGTTGTACCTCTGCCAATTACTGTACCGGGATTCAGCACACTGTTGCAGCCGACTTCTACATGATCGCCCACAATAGCACCGAATTTTTTCAGCTCGGTATAAATCTTCCCGTCATCTCCGGGAATTGTCACCATACTTTTATCTGATTTCAAATTCGAGGTAATCGCACCTGCTCCCAGATGCGCCTTATACCCCAGCAATGAATCACCAATGTAATTATAATGCGGCACCTGCGCACTGTCAAACACGATGCTGTTTTTCAGCTCAGTAGAGTTTCCCACTACGCTGCCGCAGCCCACAATGGCACTTCCACGGATAAAGGCACAATGCCTGACCTCTGCACCCGGACAGATAATCAGCGGGCCATTCAGGGATGCGCTGGGAGCAACCGACGCCGTTTTTGCCACCCATATATGCTCGCCGATCTGGTCGTATTCATCCTTGCTGAGCGTGGGACCGAATGCCAGAATAAATTCAGAAATCTTCGGCAATGCCTCCCACGGATAGGTCAGCCCGTCAAACAGCTTGGCTGCAATGGTTTTTGACAAGTCCAGCAGCGCACCGACCATCAATTCTTCTTTGTTCATTTCATTTTTCCTCCCGGTTAATATACTGTATCGACAGCCCGCAGATACCGCAGCCGCCGTTCTATCACAAAGTCCTGACGCTTATCAGAACAGGAAGTCATCGTCTGTATATTCCTTGTAGAATGCCCAGTCGTCATCGTCAAAATGCCCCGCAAGAAAGGTCACTGTCTTATCCTTGCGCTCAATGGTATAGACAGAAAAGCTGTAAGGCTGTCTGGTTTCAGGATGCAGCACAATATCGCACTGTCCTTTTGTTCTCCATTTTTCGGCAAACACATTGACGCCGTCAATACAGAAACGTTTTCCGCCGCTTTTCCCAAGATACGTGTAGTTTTTCATATTATCTGCCGCCATCCTTTACTGCCATGTTCCGCCGGTCAACACCGTTCAGACCATATCAATCAAACCCCTGATACGAAGATAGGAAATAATCAGTCTGGCGCTGCCCTCTACACCCAGCGTACCGCTGTCAATGCACAGGTCATAATTGGCAGGATCGCCCCACTCTCTTTCAGCATAGTAATTATAGTAATTCCGTCTGCTGCGATCCATACGATTGATCACCGTTTCTACCTTCTCCTCGGGAATACGGTATACATCCTTTGCATATTTTTTTCTATGTTCGATGTCTGCATAAATAAACAGCTTTACGCAGTCATTCCTGTCCCGCAGTATAAAATCACTGCATCTGCCCACAATCACACAGGGATCAGCCGAAATCTTTTTGATAATATCATGCTGTATCAGAAAAACCTTATCATTCATGGGCATCGGCGGTTCCATATGATAGGCATTGTCGTAAGCCGTCGCCGCACCAAGGGACAGGGCATACAGCAAGCTGTTGGATGCTTTTTCATCTACGGTTTTGAGAACCTCCGGGTCAATGCCGCTTTCCTTTGCTGTAAGAGTGATCAGTTTTTTATCATAGAAAGGGATACCCAGCTTATCTGCAACTTTTTTACCGATTTTTCTTCCTCCGCTCCCGAATTGCCTTGCAATTGTTACCACCATATGAATACCTCCCTGTAATATTATTGAACTGAATCCCCGGACACGGAGATTCCTATACCTATTTTACCATATTTTTGTAAAAATTCAACCATTGGTACAAAATATTTCGGATTATTTTTATGAAAAATGAATGCTGCACTTTGTCTGATACACAGTTGTAATTTTATTGTTTCCGCTTTGTTGTTGACAACAGGGGTCTTTGTCATTATGATATTATGTGTGCAACGGATGTATGACAACAGACGGTTTACATCTGTATTGACCCGGTTTTAACGAGGTGATCCATTGAAAAATTCTATCAAACTGCTTTCTGTTATCTTATCACTGAGTTTACTATCTGTGATGCTATGCGGCTGCTCCAGAAAGGAGCCTTCGCCCCGGGACAGCGTTATCAACTACTACATACCCTATGAGCCTGAAACGCTGGATCCGCAGATTGTCAACGACAGTGTTGCCGATATGATTATCATGAATATATATGAAGGTCTGGTGCGGCTGGACGAACACGAGGATATTATTCCGGGAGCTGCTGCATCCTGGGAAATCAGCAGTGACAAGCTGCGTTATGACTTTCATCTCCGCAGCGATCTGAAATGGAGTGACGGAGAAGCGCTGAATGCCGAAGATTTTGTCTTTGGGCTGCGCCGCTCTGTAGCAAAGGAAACAGCATCACCCACTGCGAAAACGCTGTCCTGCATAAAAAATGCCGAAATAATCCAGAAGGGCGAAGCCCCGGCAGAAACGCTGGGCATTTCAGCGCCGGACAGCCGTACTGTGCATATTGAACTGGACTATCCTGACACGGCATTGCTGACAACGCTGACAACGCCGCCTGCCATGCCCTGCCGCAAGGATTTTTTTGAAGGCTCCATAGGTCAGTATGGACGGGTGGATGACAAAATTCTCAGCAATGGTGCTTTTACGATACAGGAGGGTCAGTGGGATTCAGGCACATCCATCTACTTATCCAGAAACGAGTATTATACGGGTGAAGCGGATCCGATTCCGGCGGGCGTCCGTCTTTCAGTGGACGACAGCATCACGGATCATTGTCAGGCGATTATTGACGGCAAAACAGATTGCGGCACCGTGCAGAATACAGACATTGAAAAAGCACGGAAAAACAAGCTGCATATCACTGCCTTTGGTGATACGGTGCATGGTATCACATTCAATACTGAAAATGATATTCTGAAAAATACAAATCTGCGTCTTGCATTGCTTTCAGCGCTGAACCGTGACGAGCTGCTGGGAGCGCTTGCTGATGACTGTACGAGAACGGAAACGCTGATTCCCGCAGCTGCCGAGCTGGAGAATCAGAGCTATCGCAACGTGGCAGGCAATATTCAGTTTCAGCCCGACAGCAACCCTGCATTATTACTCCGCAGAGGTCTGAAGGAGCTGGACATGAGCAGTTTTCCGGAGCTGACAATCCTTTGCACCAATGACGAAACCACCCAATCAGTTGTCAGCAACCTGATTGAAAGCTGGAACGGCTTTACAGGCGCATACCTCAACAAAAAGCCGGTTTCAGAAGAGGAATTGCAAAGCCGTATCCGCAGCGGCAGCTATCAGATTGCCATAGCACCGCTGAAAACAGACAGTACCACACCGCTGGGGACGTTAGAGGCATTTCATTCTGCATCGCAGAAGAATGTAGCCAATTATCATTCCGAAGAATATGACAGACTGCTGGATGAATTGAAAAAGAATGTCACACTCAGCGCTGCGGATCAATTTGCACAGGCAGAGCAGCTGATCATATCACAGGCGTTATATTATCCGTTATACACGCAGAACCGCTACTATGCCAGTGCAGAAAATGTGGAACACATTATTTTTCATCCCCACGGCGAGAACATTGATTTCATGTCCGCTGTCAAAACCGAAGAATAGCAGCGTTGTTTGCAGACGGCAGCGTGACGCTGCACCCTCACAGCGCCGGCGCGCCGCCGGCGGCAGCGTGACGCTGCACCCTCACACTCTCAGTTAAGTTATGCGCCCGCCTGCTTTGGAACTCCGCCCAGTGGCAGAGGCTTTGGTGAACAGCCCCGCAACTTCTGTATAATGGAAAATGGGAAGTGGAAAGTGGAAAATGAAACTGCTTTCAGCAGAGAGATATCAGTGACTAACATGGGGGGTTTGTGGTAAATATATCCACAAACTCAGGTTGCACTGCCTACACAAGGGTGGGGAGTTTTGCGGTTAGGGTAGGGAGTTTGGTGCTCAGGGTAGGGAGTTTG
>CACZSU010000204.1 GCA_902783855.1 uncultured Ruminococcus sp. | reverse complement strand
GAAGGTAGCGGAGGTTGCGGAGCCGTACTGCTCGCCAAGCTGTGTGTATTCTGTGTCAGACGACTTCATGAAATAGAATGCATACTTATACGGAGCTGTACCGCCGGTAGCCTTACCAGTGATCTTGACAGCATCACCTGCTGCTACAGAAGTAGAGCTGACAGTAGATGTGTTGGTCAGTTCATTGCTTGGTGCTGTTACTGTAACCTTTGCAGTTGCAGTCTTACCATTATTGGATTTTGCTGTGATCGTGGCTGTACCTGCTGCCTTGGCTGTTACAACGCCTGCGCTGGAAACAGTTGCCACAGATGTATTGCTGGATGTATAAGTAATGGTCTTGTTAGTTGCATTGGACGGAGCAACAGACGCTGTCAATGTGCCTGTCTTGCCAACTGCCAGTGAAAGTGTTGTGGGTGACATGGATACAGAGGTTACATCTACAGTTACAACCTTTTCTACGGTATGATCATAACCGCTGCTGGTATAATAGCCCTGATCTACGTACTTCAGGTCAGCGGTCTGCTGACCATCGCCGCTGTTGAATACACACATCAATGTTGAACTGGTAGTCTTATACTCATAGCTGTAAACGCCGTCGCCCATATCCGTCATCTTATTGCCGGGCCATGCAGTACCGACTGTCGTATTATTATCGAAGAAGTAAATATAAGCATTGCTCCAGCCCGAGGGCTTCTCAAAGTATACGCCGTTTTCAACTGTTGTGAACTGCTTGGGCGTTACCGTTACGGTGCAGCTTGCGCTGTATCCGTTGAAAGTAGTTGCTGTAATAGTAGCTGTACCCTCTCCCTTTGCCGTAACAAGTCCGGAGCTGTTGACAGTGGCAACAGAGGAATTATCGGTTGTCCAGGTAACCGTCTTATTGGTTGCATTGGACGGAAGAACCGTTGCTGTAAGCTGTCCGGTTGTGCCAGACATAAGCTCAAGAGAGCTTTGATCCAGATTAATGCCCGTTGGCTTTACAATGCTGGTATTTTCTGTTACCGTTACCTTACAGGTAGCAGTTTTGCCGTTAGAGGTGGTTACTGTAATCGTTGCTGTACCCTTGGAAACACCAATGACATTGCCGCCGCCGACTTTTGCAACGGATTCATTGCTGGATGTCCAGGTTACCTGCTTATTGGTAGCGTTGCTCGGAGCAACAGTTGCCTTCAGAGTAGTAGAATCGCCCTCTCTTACAGATACAGAGGTTGCGTTCAGTGTAACGCCTGTGGGCTGAATGATCTCGATCGGTTCTTCATTGCCGATATTGGAGCCGGAACCTGAACCCAGGTATGCACCATCAGGAATGACACGTCCGGGACCGTTGAGAACATATACACGAACGTCACCCTTTCTGCTTGCAGAAATCGTCATTGAACCGCCTGATACTGTCTTGACATCGCCTGTTACAGCGTCAGTATATGTACCATTCGGAATACCTGAGAAGGTTGCACTGCCGGAAATAGTGACACAAACAAAGCTGTCAATACCCTTGCTGGTATCTGTATAGCGGCGCTTGAATGCAAACTGACCGCTGCATCCCTGTGTGGAATACTGACCTTTACGAAGAGCCGGAATAGCCTGACGAAGTCTGTTCAGACGGATAATATGCTGTGCCAGCGGGTAGTTCAGCGTTTCAGCAACAGCACCGCTTGCATTGAATACTGTAAAGTCGCTTGCTACGATAGAGCCTTCCAGGTGATCGCCGTAGTAAGCACGACCGGATTCGGACAGCTTGATCAGCGGACCCTTGTCGATCAGGCAGCCCTTCTGGAACTCGATCTCAGAACCATAGTAGATACAGGGAATACCACGGAACGTAAAGATCAGAGAAAGATTTTCTGCCCATGTTGACTGATCGCCTGCAAAACGCTGGTTTTCAGGTGCGTTATCAGGAGCGTAGTCATGGGAATCAACATAAGTTACATTCCATGTTGCATCGTTATAATACCGATCTCCACCAATAGCCATATTATAAGCACCTGCGGCATCTCTGAAGCACCAATGCATCGGGAAGTCAATAACATTCATGCCTGAGAACTGACTGTAGTCAGGGGTGTGGTAATCATTACCATTAAGGAATGCATTCGTACTGGTGGGCTGTGCGCTGATGTTATTTGCATTGTCCTTAGAACATTCTATAGATGAATTATAGTTTGTTTCCCACTGAGCGGGATCTTCACTCCATGCATAGTCCTTTGATTCCTTCCATGTATAGAAGGGAGTAGACATACCAGGATTATCGTGGTACCATACACCACCGGTATGACGGCAGCATACCTCGCCGAACATGAAGAAGTCATAGCCGTTTCTGAGGGATCTGGACTTTTCACTATTTTTCAAAAGCGCCTGGTTGAAAACCTTGTTCAGCGTCAGACGGCTGATGTGTCTTACAGTATCCACACGGAATGCGTCAACGCCCATATTGATATAATTAGTATAAGCATCTATCAGATAGTTGTAAACGATCGGGTTTTCTGTATTCAGGTCAACGCAGTCGTCTGCGATCTGTGCGATCTGACAGGTATAGTCATCCCAGTTGAAGGTGCCATGGTGATGATAAATATTATCCGTATCATGATCCTGACCATCCGTATTCTTCATAACCGCCAGTCTTGCCTGATACTGTGCGGAAGCGTTCAGGTCAAAATAGTTGCTCGGCAGCTTGGTATTGGAAGCGAGCTTGAGGCAGGTATAATGGCTCAGGTCGCCTTCCTTTACAAACATCGGGCAAAGATTCGTTTCGCCGAAGTTACCTGTGTGATTGAACACAACGTCCTGAATCAGCTTCATGCCTTTAGCGTGTACGGCATCAATCAGATCCTGATAGGTAAAGTCATTGGACTCATATCTGGGATCAACCTTCTTGAAGTTAACGGCATGATAGCCGTGATAGTCGTAACCCGAGCAGTTCTCAACTACAGGCGTAATCCATACTGCCGTAAAGCCCAGCGCTTTGATGTAATCCAGCTTTTCAGCCAGACCCTTGAAGTCGCCTCGCCATGCCGGATCGTCAGCCTCATAATTTGCTCTGTAGTTGCCTGATTCCGGGTCTACCTCCCAGCACTGGGTGTCATTGCTGGTGTCGCCGTTGTAGAATCTGGTCGTCATGACAAAGTAGATGGACTCGTCACGGAAGTCGCTTCTGGAGTTAGCGTATATAACGCTTCTCTCAGCATTGCTGACCATACTCGCAGCCGCATCCACCTGCATGGATGTAACCGAAGCAGCTGTTTCCACACAGCCCGCAGCCATCAGAGCGGAAAGTGTCATGGCGGCAGCACGTCTGAATCCCTTTTTGAATTTTGTTTTTCCGTTCATTGGGTTTACCAATCCTTTCTGAATGTTTGATTTGCACTCCTGCCTCCGTTTGAGAACCAACATCGGACAACCGCAGAAAGGGTCTGCGGCACTGCCGGAACCTATGTCTGAAAGCCGGAACACATACGTTCTTACTTATTATTTTAATACAATAAGTATAATTTGTAAAGGAATTTTTTGTATATCCTGAATGGGGTGTATGTTTCTTTTAAATAAAAAAAATATATATTTCAAACAACTTTTATTTCATTTCTTTATATAATTAAACGTAGTATTATTTCACATTATACCAATTGCACAACACATTATTCCTAAAATTTACATTTTCAAAACCCATCTCAATATAAAATCGTCCTTTTGCACATATTCACAAACATATCCGCAAAAATATCCGTGATTTATTCCTGTCAGCAGCTCCACAATCAAAAAGCTGCCGCACCGGTCGTGCAGCAGCCCTCTTTTTAATCTTATTCTGATACAGCAGTTGTTGCAGCCGTATCCTCTATTTCCCCGCTCAATACACTATCAGCAGATGCGGAAATCGTTTCGCCGTCAAAATGAATGGAAATACCGTTAACCTCCACTCCCTCGTCTGCCCGTACCATAACATATTTCACGCCGTCAATTACCTTTGTATTGACCATAAAGCTGTACTGGGGGTCAATATTGATCTTCACATAGGAATTTTTCAGTTCAAATTCCTTGGGATTGATAATATTCTGCGGCGGAATAACCGCTGTTTCGCCGAATCCGCTGGTGAATTTTTCATCAAAGCCTGTCATTTCTTCTTCCTTGGCGCCGCAGGTTTTCAGCACCCGCCTGACGTCGTTTTTATCCAGCATCAGCGGTTCCGGATCCTTGCTTTCCTTATGCTCGGTGATCATATCCGAAATCATGCCGTGTACAGACTGTATGAATTCAAAATTCCTGCTTTCAGAGGTCGCATCCGCCACCAGATTGCGGAAGGTTTCCTTCTGTTCAGCAGCGGGCATCTGGGCAGTTGCACCGAACAGTGCCTGCACAACCTCAGGATAGCTTTCCTTGGTACTCTTGGTATAGAAAACCGCATTATAGATATTGGTGCGCCTGTCATCAAAGCACGGAAACAAAAATCCGATCTCAGGCATAGCCACCGATGCATCCGAACCGATATCACGGAAGGTATTGTCTGCTGTCGAAAAACCCAGCGCCGATCTGGTCATTTTGATCGGACACACAGCACACACATAATAGCGGAACATTTCTGTAGAATCATCCAGATTTTCATCATTTTTGGAATAGGACGGTACATCATAACGGTCATATGCCAGCAGAATCAGATAATTGCCGTCCGTCTGGTAGCTGTCAATGATTTTCTGGTACAGCTCGCCCAGCTTTTCCTCATCCTCCAGCTCTGTTTCACGAATAGCGGAAAGCAGCTTATGCTCCTCACCCTCTGTCACCTGATCAGCGGAAAATTCTATATCCATCAGGTTCCGTCCCACCGCACCGGTAATCGGCTTTTTCATCAGCTTCATCAGCCATTCCTTCTGCTCATCGGGCAGCACTGTTACCGGAACCTTAAAGGTAGAGAGAATCTCCTTTGTAGTGGTTACATAGCAGCCTCTGACATAGGGGATATTATTTTTATCGGGCTTGAATCTTCTTTTCAACTCTGCAAATTCCTTATCTGTCATTTTGTATTACCTCTTTTCGCAAACGGAAGGCATTCTGTCAGGCACCTTCCTCCTCTTGTTTTCAGAAACGATTCTATTATAACAATAAAACTCCGCGCTTTCAAGTATCAAGCTCACTGTCTGACAAGGATATTCATAGTTTTCATAAAAAAATTACCGGATTCTGCCTGTAAATCTACGTTTTGTTAATACAATATCTGACTTTTTTTATTGAAATCCAGCGGAATTTATGATATCATGATAGTAAGCGTGACTATGTTCCATCCGTCTTTATTTACTGTATCAGGAGGCAGCTCATGGATAAAATACGATATCATTCTGTTATCATAAAGCATGGTGCTGATATTCTCCGCTCTGAGGGAATGGAGATTGAAAAGAAATGTATACAGCACGGCAGCTTCAGTGTATATGACCACTCCTTATTTGTCACTTCAATGTGCCTGCGGATCTCCAGGAAGCTGCGGATCCGTGTCAATGAAAAAGCCATGATACGGGGCGCGCTGCTCCATGATTACTTTCTGTATGACTGGCACGAGCCGACAAAGGCTAACCGCATACATGGTTTTACGCATCCCGTTATTGCACTGAGAAATGCCGAAAAGGTTTTCCATCTCGGCAAAATCGAAAAAAATATGATCAGGCGGCATATGTTCCCGCTGACGCCCATCCCCCCCAGATACCGGGAATCGGTGATTCTGTGTGTAGCGGATAAAATCTGCGCTACTTATGAAACAGTGGGCGGTTTCAAACAAAAACTTGTAAAAAGAATCAGGAGGGCTGGTACCAATGCCTGAAATTGTGACAGTGGAAAAGTTCTTTTTCCTGCTGGTGATATATAGTATTATCGGTTGGGTCTACGAATGCATCGTAGAATCCATCCGACAGAAAAAAATTGTTAACCGGGGATTTCTCAACGGTCCCTATTGCCCGATCTACGGCTTCGGCGCCCTGCTGGATGTGGTAGCGCTGGGATGGTGCCGTGATCCCGTAATGCTGTTCATTCTGTCGGCATTCCTCACCTGTACACTGGAATATATTACCTCTGTGGTGATGGAAAAGCTGTTCAATGCCAGATGGTGGGATTATTATGATTTCAAATTCAATCTTAACGGAAGAGTCTGTCTGCTGGGTGCGTTTGCCTTTGGTACACTCTCCATCCTGCTGGTGAACTTTATCCATCCCTTCTTCCTCAGTTTTACAGAACGCATCAATCCTACCCTGTTCCATATTATCTGTGCGGGACTGTTTGTCATTGTCATTGCTGATATCACCATTACGGTTGCGGGCTTTTCCAGTTTCGACAACAAACTCAAGGAACTGTCCGTTACTCTGAATAATATGAAGGATAATCTTGATACAAAGGTTAATTCATCCGGTGCTGTGGAAAAGATTTCCTCTGTTTATGCAAAGTTTACACAAACGCTTAATTTCCAGCAACGCCGCATCCTGCGTTCCTTCCCCAAGCTGCGTTCCATTAAATACGGCAATATTTCCGAAGAAGTCAAACGGTTTATTGCAAAGCGGAAAAATAAATAATTTGTCTGCCGTCCTTTCAGGGCGGCAGCATTTTTATCTGTGTTCGTACCGGCGCCGCAGGGCAGTCAGCGCCTTCTTTTCAATACGGGATACATAGGATCGGGATATTCCAAGCAGTGCAGCCACCTCCCGCTGGGCAAGAGGCTCTCTGCCGTCCAGACCATAACGCAGCAGGATGATCTGTTTTTCACGGCTGCTGAGCACCTCGTCCATATATTGCCGCAGACATTCCGATTTCAGCTTTGTATCCAGGTCGTCAACAATTGTATCATCCGCCGACATAATATCCATCAGCGTCAGGGCATTGCCGTCTGCATCTGAATCAATTTCTTCGTTGATAGAAATGTCCCGGGCACTCTTGCGGGCGCTGCGGAAGTACATCAGTATTTCGTTGTCGATACAGCGGGATGCATAGCTGGAAAGCCGTATGCTTTTGTCCGGCCGGAAGGTACGGATCGCTTTGATCAGTCCGATCGTCCCGATAGAAACAAGATCATCCGGGTCAGCTCCTGTTGCATAATATTTTTTGACAATATGGGCTACCAGCCGCAGATTATGCTCTACCAGCTTATCCCCTGCATCACTGTCGCCCGCCATCCATTTTTCCAGGCATTCCTTTTCTTCCGCTTCAGATAGCGGGCGGGGAAACTGACCTGCGCCCGTTACGTGCAGAATAAATAAAAATGATATTCTGCCGATCAGATCCGATAAAATCTCCAACATTCCGATCACCTCAGAACTAATGTATGCAGCAATTGAAAAAAAATTAAAATATTTTGAAAAAAGTGCTTGACATTTGGCAAATGATGTATTATAATATGTCTTGTCGTTGAGAGAACGGCAGCGGAAATACATATGCGGATGTAGCTCATCTGGTAGAGCGCAACCTTGCCAAGGTTGAGGTAGCGAGTTCGAGCCTCGTCATCCGCTCCAGAGCAAAAATCCTGTCGGTATTGTCGGCAGGGTTTTTTTGTTTTAGTTTTTTTAAACGGAGATGATCATTTTGATGTATTATGGACAAGAACCGCCTCAGACTCCTCCCCGAAATAAGATTCCGGGCAACTATGAAGATCATACCGTTACCCCGGATAAAATCCCCTTCCGCACGGAGCTGACAGAGGAAGAAAGAAAGTACATCAAAAAGAAGAATATTGCTCTTTTTGCGTCCTCCATTATCACCTGTGTCGTCATGCTGGGCGCAACCTTTTTCGTTATGAGTTTTATGCTTTATGCATCGCAGCATTCTGCCGGCCCTTTTGAGGAGTATTTCTTCAAGATTGTAGGAATCGGTACATTCGCAATTGTCGCTTTGAAAGTACTGTTCAGCTTACCTGGCATTTTCATGAAAGATTACGGCATTTGTGATAACGCTTTAGTTGTAAAGCCCTATCGCAAAACAAGAGTCAATCATAGCAGCAGTTCAGGCACAACTGTTTCTTCCAGTGATTATGTCAACGTATGGATACCAGATTCGGGTATCTATTGTCCCGCATTGAGGTATTATGACAATCTTAACGACATCCGCTTCCAGAACCTTAAAAAAGGCGATATGGTGACAATTTACAGAATCAATAAAAAAACGTTCTTCGTTCACTGATTCAATACAATATATATCCTTATAACGGACGCTGTTACTCTGACAGCGTCTTTTTCTTGAAGCCTGTTTCTTATCTGTGCTGTACAAAGATTTGAAACAGGCTCCTATAGGAAACATGGTTACAGGACACAGGATTACGGATAAAGAGATACTGTATCGGTCACAATTATATATATACGTAAAATTACCTGAGCCTTGCATAAAAATTTGTTGAAATCAGGAACAGTTTGTTATATAATGGTGTATAGTTGATTTTATAGTCGTAATGGGCAATTTTTTCTCGGAATACGGCTTTTTTATTATGATAATGCAGAATTTTTATACAAACCCTTTATTTTTATAGAAATAAAGAATATAATGTGATACGGAATAGTTTCTGTCCTTTATGAAACTACAGGCTGTGCCTGACTTCAATGATTAAAATTATGAATATGATTGGGAGTGCTTTGTGTGGTAACAAATTATGAACACCTGCTTGATAATGTCAAAAGAATTCATTTCGTAGGTATAGGCGGATCGGGTATGTGTCCCCTCGCTGAAATACTCCATAACGAAGGCTTTGAAATTACCGGATCCGATCTGGCAGAATCCGATACACTGGAGCGTATCCGCTCCTACGGAATTCCCGTAACAATGGGACATTTCGCTGAGAACGTTCTGGGTGCTGATCTGGTAGTCTATACGGCTGCCGTAAAGCTGGACAACCCGGAACTGGTTTCTGCAAAGGAACATCATATTCCCTCTGTGGAACGCTGCATCATGCTCGGCGCAGTTGTGGAGAAATATAAGAATTCTGTGGCGGTCTGCGGTACTCACGGCAAGACAACCACTACCTCTATGCTGACACAGATTTTCACTATGTCAGACTTCGACCCCACCGCTATCATTGGCGCAAAGCTCCCCTTTATCGGCGGCAACAGCCGTGTCGGCAAATCTGATATCATTGTCTGTGAGGCCTGCGAATATGTGGATACCTTCCTGCATCTGTGGCCTGCTGTAACCGTGATCCTGAATGTAGATGAGGATCATCTTGACTACTTCGGCACGTTGGACAGAATCAAGCAGTCCTTTACCCAGTTTGCTGACCAGACCTCCGATATCCTGGTGGTAAACGGCGACGACGCCAATACGATGGAATGTGTACGGGGGATGGAAGAAAAGGGTAAAAAGATCGTTACATTCGGCTTCGGCGAACATAATGAGTTCCGGGCTGAAATCACTGCTTTCAATGTCTGCGAAAGCTTTGATATCCTGCATAACGGTGAAAAACTCTGCTCTGTTACATTGAGTGTGCCGGGTAAATTCAATGTCATGAATGCACTCGCTGCCGCTTCGGCTGCCATTACCATGGGAGTTGACCCTGCGGCTGCTGCCAAGGCATTGGAGAGCTTCCGTGGTGCCCACAGACGATTTGAAATTCTCGGCAATCCCCAGGGCATTACCGTTGCAGATGATTTCGCCCATCATCCCACAGAGCTGCGGGCAACACTGACAACTGCCATGAGCATGGGTTATAAAAATGTCTGGGCTGTTTTCCAGCCGCATACCTACTCCAGAACCTTTACCTTCCTCAAGGAGTTTTCAGAGGTTCTTTCCATTGCGGATCATTGCATCCTTTCAGAAATCCTTCCGGTAAGAGAAACCAATACTTATAATATCTATGCGAAGGATCTCGCCGATAAAATAAACGGCTGCGTCTGGTTCAAGACCTTTGAGGAAATTGCGGATTATGTCACACAAAAGGCTGGTCCCGGTGATTTGATTATTACAATCGGCGGCGGCAATGTCTATATGTGCGCCAATATGATCATGAAGAAACTCTCTGAATGATCACTCAATTCAACAAATGAAGGCAGTGAATGTAAATTGGATAAAAGACTCAGGCTGTACGGCTTTAATAACCTGACAAAAACCCTCAGTTTTAATATTTATGATGTTTGCTATGCTAAAACCGAACGGGAACAAAAGGATTATATCGCTTACATTGATGAACAGTATAATTCTGAACGATTGACAAATATTCTTTGCCAGGTAACGGAAATGATCGGTGCTTCCGTCCTGAATATTTCCAAACAGGATTATGACCCCCAGGGCGCCAGCGTTACCCTGCTCATTTCCGAAAAGGGTCTGCCTGAACAGATTGATCCTTCCTGCAACTGCGGCAGCTGGCTGATCGCCCAGAAAAAGGATTCTATCGCCGCCCATCTGGACAAAAGCCATGTTACCGTGCATACCTACCCCGAATATCATCCCGGGAATGCCATCGCTACCTTTCGTGTTGATATAGACGTATCGACCTGCGGCACCATTTCCCCGCTGAATACACTGGATCTGCTGATCGACAGCTTTGATTCGGATATTATTACAATAGATTACCGTGTACGGGGCTTTACCCGCAATCAGGACGGCAAAAAGCTGTTTATTGATCACAAGATTACTTCTATACAGGATTTCATTAAGGCTGAAACCCTCAGACGATATGACACGGTGGATATCAACGTCTATCAGGCGAATATCTTCCATACCCAGATGCTGATCAAAGAGCTGGAGCTGCAGAACTATCTTTTCAAAACAGATGTTTACGAGATACCGCCTAAGGAACGGCTGGCAATCTCTAACAGTCTGCGCCGGGAAATGATAGAAATATTCAGCGGTTCCAATGTTTATAACGAGGACTGATACATGAAACTGATGCAGGATCGCGCGCCTATCTATGAGGCGCTCAGTGAATACAGAGAAAACAGAATCGTATCCTTTGATGTGCCGGGACATAAACAAGGCAAGGGAAATCCGGAGCTTCTGGAATTTCTGGGCAGGCAGTGCATGAGCATTGATGTCAATTCCATGAAGCCGCTGGATAACCTTTGTCATCCCGTCAGCGTGATTAAAGAAGCGGAGGAGCTGATGGCAGATGCTTTCGGGGCTGCTCACGCTTTTTTTATGGTCAATGGCACATCCAGCGCTGTGCAGGCAATGGTTATGAGCGTCTGCAAGCGTGGAGATAAAATCATTATGCCCCGCAATGTACACCGCAGCAGCATCAATGCCTTGATTGTGTGCGGCGCCGTACCTGTTTATGTAAATCCGGGCGTCAATCAGCGGCTCGGCATTCCGCTTGGTATGTCGGTGGACTCTGTCAGAAAAGCCATCAGCGACCATCCTGATGCAAAGGCTATTATTGTCAACAACCCCACCTACTACGGCGTTTGCTCCAATTTGCGGGAAATTGTCAAAATTGCTCACGCGGCAGGCATGAAGGTTCTGGTGGACGAAGCCCACGGCACACATTTTTATTTCGGAGATTATATGCCCCTGTCAGCCATGGCGGTCGGCGCCGATATGTCGGCTGTCAGTATGCATAAAACAGGCGGTTCACTGACGCAAAGCTCCGTTCTGCTGCTGGGAGAAGCCATCAATCCCGGTTATGTACGGCAGATTATCAACCTTACACAGACAACCAGTGCTTCTTACCTGCTGCTGACCTCGCTGGATATCTCCCGCAAAAATCTTGCGCTTAACGGCAGACGCATCTATGAAAAAGTCACTACCCTTGCGTCCTATGCAAAACGGGAAATCAACAAAATCGGCGGCTTCTACGCTTTCTCCAGAGAGCTGATCAACGGTGATGATATTTTTGATTTTGACCCCACCAAACTTTCTGTACATACCAGGGATATTGGTCTGGCTGGTATTGAAGTGTATGATATCCTGCGTGACCGTTTTGATATCCAGATCGAATTCGGTGATATCGGCAATATTCTGGCAATCCTGTCAGTCGGAGATACCATGCTGAATATCGAACGGCTGATTTCCGCTATGTCTGAAATCAAACGTCTGTATACCAAGGACCCGGCTGGTATGCTCAATCAGGAGTATATTGAACCCCACGTCGTCTGTTCGCCGCAGGAAGCCTTTTATGCGGATAAAATGCAGCTTCCGCTGCAGGAAACGGTCGGCAAGGTCTGTGCTGAATTTGTGATGTGCTATCCCCCAGGCATACCGATTCTGGCTCCGGGAGAACTGATCACACAGGAAGCACTGGAATATATTCTCTATGCAAAGCGCAAAGGCTGCAACCTGCTGGGGGCTGAGGATATGAATACAGAGAAAATCAATATCTGTCTTTGACCCTGCAAAATTATTAAGGAGGATGATGGAATGGAAATGTGGTACACAGAGGAACAGACACAGAACGTGCGTTTCTCTATCCGCTGCGATAAGCAGAAATACAGCGCTCAGTCCGAATTTCAGCGGATTGAAATATTCAGCACACCGGAATTCGGCGATGTACTGGTGCTGGATGACAGAATTATGCTGACCACCAAGGATTCTTTCATTTACCATGAAATGATCACCCACGTACCGATGGCAACCAATCCTGCCATCAGAAATGTTCTGGTTATCGGCGCCGGTGACGGCGGTACGGTCAAGGAGCTGACCAGATACAGCACCATTGAACGTATTGACATGGTGGATATCGACAGAATGGTAATAGACGCCTGCAAGGAATACCTGCCTTCGGTCGCCAGCAAGCTCAGCGACCCCAGAGTACACATTTATATTGACGACGGACTTCGCTTCGTCAGGGGCGTGGAAAACAAGTATGACCTGATTATTGTGGATTCCACTGACCCGATCGGTCCCGGCGAGGGTCTGTTTACGACAGAATTTTACGGCAACTGCTACAAAGCGCTGAATGAAAACGGGATTCTTGTCAACCAGCATGAAAGTCCCTATTATAAAAGCTATGCCCGCTCCATGCGGCAGGCACACAAAAAAATTGTGGAATTCTTCCCTATCTGCAAGGTTTATCAGGCACATATTCCCACCTATCCCTCAGGACACTGGCTGTTCGGATTCGCATCCAAAAAATACCATCCGCTGCATGATCTGGACGAGGGTGCATGGAACCGACTGGGGATTGATACCGAATATTACAATACACGGCTGCACAAGGGCTGCTTTGCGCTGCCGACCTATGTGACCAAGCAGCTGATGGAGGGCGAATTCCACGCCTGAATACAAGCATATGACAGCACTCTTTTGGCTGTCACCAGCATATTACTCACTGCGGGGGGTTCCCCGGTAAATAAAAGGAGGTTTTTAAAATGGGAAAGGCATTAATTATCGGTGCCGGCGGTGTAGCCGGTGTTTGTATCCACAAATGCTGTCAGAATTCCGATGTATTTGAGGAAATCTGTATTGCCAGCAGAACCAAATCCAAATGTGATGCATTCAAAGAAAAACTGGACGGCGGAAAAACCAAAATTACTACTGCTCAGGTCAATGCTGACAATGTGGAGGAACTGATCGCTCTGATCAATGATTTCAAACCCGATGTTGTGATCAATCTGGCTCTCCCCTATCAGGATCTGACGATTATGGACGCTTGTCTGGCAACCAAGGTCAATTATGTCGATACCGCTAATTATGAACCGCTTGATACTGCTAAGTTTGAATACAAATGGCAGTGGGCTTATCGGGAGCGTTTTGAAAAAGCAGGTATTACTGCTTTGCTGGGCAGCGGCTTTGATCCCGGTGTAACGGGTGTATTCAGTGCCTATGCTATGAAGCACGAATTTGACGAGATCAATTATATCGACATTCTCGACTGCAATGCCGGCGATCATGGTTATCCCTTTGCCACAAACTTCAATCCTGAAATCAATATCCGTGAAGTTTCCGCCAAAGGCAGCTACATTGAAAATGGTCAGTGGGTTGAAACAGAGCCCATGGAAATCAAACGTGTCTATAATTTCCCTGAAATCGGTGAAAAGGATATGTATCTGCTCCACCATGAGGAGTTGGAATCCCTTGCACTCAATATCAAGGGCATCAAGCGCATCCGTTTCTTCATGACCTTTGGTCAGAGTTATCTGACCCATCTGAAATGCCTGGAAAACGTGGGTATGACCTCTATCGATCCCATTGAGTTTGAAGGCAAGCAGATCGTTCCGCTGCAGTTCCTCAAAGCTGTTCTGCCCGATCCGGCTTCTCTTGGTCCGAGAACCAAAGGAAAAACCAATATCGGCTGTATTTTCATCGGCAAAAAGGACGGCAAAGACAAGACCTATTACCTGTACAATGTCTGTGACCATGAAGCCTGCTACAAGGAAGTCGGCTCTCAGGCTGTTTCCTACACCACCGGTGTTCCCGCTATGATCGGCGCCGCTATGCTGCTGACAGGCAAATGGAACAAACCTGGCGTCCACAATATCGAAGAATTTGATCCTGATCCGTTTATGGATGCCCTCAATGAATTTGGTCTGCCCTGGAAAGAAAGCTACAACCCTGATCTTGTAGACTGATTTCTCTCACTTCAGACGGTTACGTAACTTATATAACACAAACCGCTCCCGACATATCTGTGCGATGTGTCGGGAGCGGTCTTATTTTTTTAAAGTATAGCTTTTTGAAAAAAATGGGGGGGAAACCTTTTACATCTGATAAAAGGTTATCCCCCATTATATATGAACAGATTAGTTATTCAGCATCTTGACAGAAATAGAGGCTTTATACGCCTTATCTGTAGAGCTGATCGTAAAGGTAAGGTCGGACTTGACACGGGTACCAAATACAGTGATATTGATACGAGGATAGTCATATTTCACGATATTTTTCTCAGCACCGCTGGTATCTTCAATATGCAGACGGTTGAAGTTGGAATCACGATAGCCGAACAGCTTTTTCGCCTGGAGCTTGCACTGATCCGTCAGCTTCTGATAGATATCCAGCTGATTCTTGTACAGTTCCTTATCCAGTACGCAGGTCGGCAGCGTAATAGAAAAGCCTTTCAGCTCAAACTCACCATTGTTATCCCTGATGCCATTGATTTTAACATAGACGTCACCGGTCAGGGTAGCGCTGTCGTTTTCGTTTCTTCTTTCGCCCAGTACCTCGTAATCATAAATTGTTTCGCCGCTGTCATACCGGATCTCCTCCAGTGTAATAGCGTCATCCGTGGAATTGGCAAAGGATGTTCTGCCATATCGGTCATAGTCACCGCCGTAATTGAGCGCCTTATTCAAAAAGCTCTGCTGGTTATTAAAATCGGTAACGCCCACATCCCCTAACAGCATTCCGGACAGATCAAGCGTAGGTGTAAACGGCTTATAATCATGAATACCCCATTCAAATTTATTGTCAGGGTTATTTCTCGATATATACGAATCGAACAGCATCACACGGAAGGTAAAGCTGAAACTATTGGTCGTTTTATCATACTCCAGCCTTCTCTGCAGTGAATAGGTAGAATAGGTATCAGGCGTTTTGAAAACCTTTTCGTAGCTGAGAATGTCCTTGGAAGAATTCGCATCATTACGATATGGCATAACGCCCTCAGCCAGGTAGTTGCCGACCTGCGGGCCGAATACATTGATAACAGACTTCTTGACATCCTCCTGATCCAGACGGGTATTGCGAATAACCAGTTCATAGAACTCGGGGCTGTCATAGCCAGTGGAATCCTGCGCATAGCCAAAGGCAATATCCACGGTGCTGTCATTTGGTGATACAGGCTTTTCGTTATCCTTATTATAGCCCATCAGATAGCTGCGACGATAATAAGCCGTCAATGTACCTGCATTTTCATATTCCTTATAGGTTCTGCGTTCATTGTCAAAAGTGGCAAATTTAACATTCTTGGAAAGGATTCTGTCCTCTCTGATGGCGCTTTTCACTTTCTCTGTATCGATTCTGTAAGAAGGCAAGGCAATGGTTCCATGAATCAGCTTCAACTGATCGAATGGCTGAATCTTTGTATAAGTACTGTTCTCGAAGCGGATATCCTCCTGTTCCTTGAACGTCCATTTGATACGATTCGATTCAGATTTGGTAACACCGCCGCTCGTCTGCACACTGCTGCCGTCTGTATTACCGGACGCATCAGACTGTGCAGCCGCCGAAGCATCTGCCTGATCTTTATGCTCCTGTACCTGCTGAATAATAGATTCCTGATAGGTAGGCACAGCCGAAGCATCCTGACTGTCCTCGTCCTCTTCGCCCTGCTGGTTACAGCCTGTCAGTATGGCACCCGTAAGAACCAACGTTGACAAAAGCAGCGCTATTCCCCGTTTTCCTGTTAATTTCAAATTCCTCACCCTTTATGATTCTGACACACAAACACATAATAGTCTGCGGCAGAAATTGATCAAAAATATAGAATCTCCCTGTTATATTATAGTGAAAACAGTACAGTTTGTCAAGATTCACCATTGACTGATATTTCAGGAAAATGCTGCAAACTAATGTACAATTTGACAGCCGCCAAAAAGCTGCCCTCCCGACAGCGTTCGCCATCGGGAGGGACAGGTTTCATCATGTATGAATTGAAATCAAAGCTGGGGACCTGCCTTGACAAGTGCCTTACCTGCTTCATTGGTTTCATATTTCTTGAAGTTCTTGATGAATCTTTCAGCAAGATCCTTTGCCTTTTCATCCCACTGTGCAGCATCTGCAGAGGTATCTCTGGGATCGAGGATGCCTGTATCTACGCCGGGCAGCTCTGTAGGTACTTCAAAATCGAAATACGGAATCTTCTTTGTCGGTGCATTCTTGATATCGCCATTGAGGATAGCATCAATAATACCTCTGGTATCCTTGATGGTGATTCTCTTGCCTGTACCGTTCCATCCGGTGTTAACGAGATATGCCTTAGCACCGCTCTGTTCCATCTTCTTTACAAGCTCCTCAGCATACTTTGTGGGGTGCAGCTCCAGGAATGCCTGACCGAAGCAAGCGGAGAAGGTCGGTGTAGGCTCGGTAATACCACGTTCCGTACCAGCCAGCTTTGCAGTAAAGCCGGACAGGAAATAATACTGTGTCTGTTCCGGTGTCAGGATAGATACAGGCGGCAGTACGCCGAACGCATCTGCGGACAGGAAGATCACATTATCGGCAGCCGGACCGGAAGAAATCCGATTGACATTCTTAGCAATCTTTTCGATATGTTCGATCGGGTAAGAAACACGTGTATTTTCTGTTACACTCTTATCATCAAAGTCGATCTTGCCGTCTTCATCCACTGTAACGTTTTCCAGCAGAGCATCTCTCTTGATTGCGTTGTAGATATCAGGCTCGCTGTCCTTATCAAGACCGATTACCTTTGCATAGCAGCCGCCTTCCAGATTGAAGACGCCGTTATCATCCCAGCCGTGTTCGTCATCACCGATCAGCAGACGCTTCGGGTCAGTAGAAAGGGTTGTCTTGCCCGTACCGGAAAGACCGAAGAAAATGGCTGTATGTTCACCGTTCATATCGGTATTTGCGGAGCAGTGCATAGAAGCCATTCCCTGCAGCGGCAGGAAGTAATTCTGCATTGAGAACATACCCTTCTTCATTTCGCCGCCATACCATGTGTTCAGAATAACCTGCTCACGGCTGCTGACGTTAAACAGAACAGCCGTTTCTGAATTCAGACCAAGCTCCTTATAATTTTCTACCTTTGCTTTAGAAGCGGTATATACGATGAAATCAGGCTCAAAGCTTTCCTGTTCTTCAGCGGTGGGCTTGATGAACATATTCGTAACAAAATGTGCCTGCCATGCAACTTCCATGATAAAACGTACAGCCATACGGGTGTCCTTATTAGCACCGCAGAATGCATCTACAACATACAGCTTCTTGCCGGACAGCTCATCCAGAGCCAGCTTTTTGCAGGCATCCCATGCTTCCTGTGAAGCAGGATGGTTATCATTCGGGTACTCCGGTGTTGTCCACCATACTGTATCCTTTGATTTTTCGTCCATTACAATGAACTTATCCTTGGGGGAACGACCTGTATAAATACCTGTCATTACATTAACAGCACCAAGCTCGGTAACCTGACCTTTTTCATAGCCCTCAAGCGAAGGATCGGTTTCATCTTTAAAAAGAACCTCATAAGAAGGATTATAAACGATCTCCTTCACATCCTGAATGCCGTATTTGCTGATATCAACATTAGACATAAAATAACAACTCCTTTTTTCTACATAATGAAAATCATGTATACAAATACACATATATAATACATCAAAATCCCTATATTTGTCAATACCAAATTAAAAGCTCAGCAGGCGCCGAACCTTCGGCAACGTGACGCTGCACCCTATACGCGTCAGTCGCTACGCTTACGCTTCGCTCTGGTTAAGGTTTGTATTACTTTACACCTGCGGAATGTATTCAGTTACACACGACTTTTACACAGCTCCTTCTGGTTGGAAGTCATTCCATTCGCCAACTATTATTTTAAACTTTGGTTATCATGCATTCCTTTAAGCCCGCAATATACTGTTTGTCGAACACTGATTCTCGGACAGCAGATTTTTAATCGACGTGCCTTTTGACTTTTAAAAAAAGCAAAAATACAGTTAGAATCTGTGAAAACATATCCAAGCTGTTATTTACATTCTATAATTCTATCATACTTTTTCATTCAAACAATTGGATATTTAATTTACAGTATGTTATAATAAAGACAAGTAGAGATACTTATAAATCCAGAAATGGGAGGAAATACTATGAAAAAGAATAGCAGAATCATTGCAATTCTTCTTGCACTAGAACTAATGGTACCAATGGCAGCGTGTGGGTCAGGCGATGACACTAAAGAAAGCTCCGTTTCCTCAGCTGAATCTTCCGCCACAGAAGATATTGCATCAGCGACAGCGTCAGAATCATCTGAGAAATCAACGACCGATGCACCTTCTTCCGCACCTGAAAGTTCACCTGAAGAAGAAGCAACCACAACCTCTGAAGCTCTCAAAGAGATATTCTCAGCTCTGCTGGAGAGTAAGAATTATAAGGAGTTTAAGGCTAGTTATTCCAATACTACCTTTGAAGAAAAGCTTGTTGGTGACAGTATCGTAATCAATATAAGCGGCACAGATGGTGTAGAGGGTTCTTGTACATTCCCTGTTGAGGATGGCTATATCATTTGTCAATCATCTCCCGATGATTCTCTTTCTTCTATGATATTCAACTTTTATATCATGGGCAGTATAGCGGACTACTATGAAATCGAGCCTGCTCTTTTTGTGGGCTACACCAACTATCTTTTACAATCCGACAGTAAGGATTATGTTGCAGATGTGAAGGAAGATGGTTCAGGCACAATAAAGCTAAAAATAGACAAAAAGCCAGATATTTCAGTGCTTGATGAAGATTACATTACAGAAGATGTTGCTTCCATGTTTTATAATGACAAGATGACTCAATTTACACTGAATTATGGCAAGATGCTTTTGAACGCATTAATCAATAGAGATAATAATTCAGTTAAAATGGCTATCGGTGAATACGGTGACAAGAACACGGAGATAAGCTACAAGTCTATTTTGACAATCCTGAACTTAGTGAAGCCAACAGGATATGAAGATTTCCTTAAGGATTTCACCGAATTAAAAGAACTAAAAACAGACAAATACAGCGTTTCCTTTGATTCAGACGCATTTGCTAAGGAAGAAGGAATGGAGTTAAACAGCAACTACAAGTTTATAATTATTAAGATTGGTGGATAAGAATACTAACGGCTCATAGAAGGTATATAGAAGATACAAAGAATAATCTCTTCATATATTACCTTCCAGAAAACGCACCTGATAGAACATTTTTCTATCAGGTGCGTTTTTAATATTGTATCGCTCAGGTCTTATAAAATAAAAAAACTGCTCCGAAGAGCAGTTTCATGTTGGCATCTTCCTATCTTCCCAGGACG
>CACZSU010000203.1 GCA_902783855.1 uncultured Ruminococcus sp. | reverse complement strand
TTATAATAATTTGGTCTTGCCATAGCTTTTTTACTATAATTAATCAATGCGTCCTTCAATGTTCATCACCTTAATTCAACTTTACAACATTATACCACACTCACACCGCTAACGGCTACCCTTTTTTGCATTTTGAGAAAGAAAATGCCCTGTCGGAACAGGGCTTCAGATTTGCATATGAGACATTTTTAAGATGGAAGGAATGGTCTTTGAACTCACTATCCTGAATTGCTCAATCAATCTAAAATAGTATATCAAGGTCAGCCTACCAACCATTTGTGTTTTTCAACACTGTAAAGAGGAATAAACGGTATAAGAATGGGAACTGTCTTGACATATTTCTGATAGACCGGGTCATTACCATAATTTTTGTTCTGCCGGATCTCAAGCCGTCTTGCGCCGCTGAACATAACAAAAATGATACCCAAATACCCTATGCTCACAGGCAGCCACTGCCATCCATAAACAGCACCTATACCGGAAACGAAAACACCCGTCCAGAACAGCATTTCACCAAGATAATTCGGACAGCGAACAAAACGATATAAGCCTGTGTCTACAAAGCGTTTGGGATTGATTTTTTTCGCTTTATTCTTCTGCAGATCAGCGGCAGATTCCAGTATAATACCACCGAGCATGACTGCCATACCAATATAAGTCCATAGATCTGAACCGCAGCCGTTCTGAAGACGATAGAACACCGGCAGTATCTGAAGCACATATAGCAGTGCACAAGTGACCCATATCAATATTTTCACATAGAAAGGTACAGTTTCTTTAATCTCGCCGACCATATTTTTGTTATACGAGGTCATCTTGAACTCACGATAAGCAAGAAAGCCACCCAGTCGAAAGCCATACAACACCATAGCAAGACAGCAGAGCAGTGTTCCTGCGTCAAGCACTTTATCCTTACCATATAGTATCAACATAAGTATTCCTTCGCCCGAAATGGAAAAACCATATCCCAAAGAGATAAACCATACATACTTCTTAAAGCCAATAGAACTTATTATCATGGCTGCAGCAAACATGATACCCAAATATACCGACAAAATCATATAAACACCCTTTCAAACAATCCGTCACACATCATACTAACCGGAATTATGCTCCTATCCCACTGTGTAATCCAAACAGTAAGTATATTTTTATTATATCATACCCCCCCGCCCACGGCTACCCTTTTTCGCATTTTTACAAATCGGGTAGCAGGCTACCCATTAGTTGAACAGCCAACCTCACACTCCAACGTACGTGCCGCTCGGTATACGGCATCATACCCGACTGACGCAAGGTATTTCTTTGTAATGACTTATGCAGGACATGACTGTCAGCTATTCGCCGATATTCTCTGCACCGTCTTCTCTGTCCGTTTCAGTTAAAGCAGCACTGCACGTTCCCTTATTACTCTTTGTTTCCAGCATACCCGCACAGGGGCAGCCGGCTTTCGCCGTTTACTGTGGTCTTTGCATTGGTGCCCCCTCCTATCGTTTCAAAGACTGCTATTGCCCGGTCCTTCCCGAAAAATAAATTCGGTACTATAACCTATGCCGACTTCCTGCAACCCAGCCGTTCATCACTCTTTGTCATAATGCCGATACAAATTCTGCGGGGCTGTTTTGCAAAGTCGCCTTAGTCACTGAATTCCTCTATGCTGAAAGCAGTTTAATTTTCCATTTTCCACTTTCCATTTTCAATTTTAAATAGCCGTGGCGGTGTTTTTACACAGCCGCCACGGCTCTATATCTCTCTATTGATTCCCGGCGGCACGCCGGGCTAAGATTTTGTCTTTGTCTTTTTTGCTTACGCCGGCTTAATGACACTCAAAAGTACACCTGCTGCAACTGCTGATCCGATAACGCCCGCAACGTTCGGTCCCATTGCGTGCATCAACAGGAAATTGCCCGGGTTTTCTTCCTGTCCAACCTTCTGCGAAATTCTCGCTGCCATCGGTACAGCAGATACACCTGCTGACCCGATCAGCGGATTTACCTTGCCATGCGTAAAGAAACACATCAGCTTACCAAACAATACGCCGCACGCTGTTGCCAGACAGAAAGCAAACAATCCAAGCGCTATTATACCTGCTGTCTGTACGGTCAGAAATACCTTGCCCGTAGCGGTTGCTCCTACCGTTACTCCAAGGAAAATCGTAATGATATTCATCAACTCATTCTGTGCAGTCTTATTGATTCTGTCAACCACACCGCTCTCTTTAAAGAGATTGCCCAGCATCAGCATACCTACCAGCGGCGCAGCATCCGGCAGCAGCAATGCAACCAGCACTACAACTATGATCGGGAACAGAATTCTCTCCAGCTTTGATACCGGTCTGAGCTGTCCCATGACAATTCCCCGCTCCTTTTTGGTGGTCAGCAGACGCATGATCGGCGGCTGGATGATCGGTACCAGCGCCATGTACGAATATGCCGCTACCGCTATCGGTCCCAGCAGCTGGGGTGCCAGCTTTGTCGTTACAAATATAGCTGTAGGTCCGTCTGCACCGCCAATGATAGCAATAGATGCTGCCTCCGGGGGGGTGAAAATACCCAGAGCCGTCGCAATAATAAACGTAAGGAATATACCAATCTGTGCAGCAGCTCCAAGTATAAAACTCTTTGGATTCGCAATCAACGGTCCGAAGTCTGTCATACATCCGATTCCGAGGAATATCAGCGGCGGATAAATGCCCAGCTTTACTCCCTGATACAGATAATAAAACAGTCCGCCGTATTCAATGTGATTATAGTATGTCACTCCGTTATAGATGGTCGTGGTATACGTGGACGGGTCAAGATTCCTCGCCAGCATTTCCGACTCTGTCAGCATTTCTGTCGTAGGCAGTCCCATGATTCCCGGAAACAGGTTCACAAGACACATACCAAATGCAATCGGCAGCAGCAGCAGCGGTTCAAACTGCTTCTTGATCGCAAGATACATCAATACGAACGAGATGCCCACCATGACATAGTTCTCCCATGACAGCTGACTGAATCCCGATTCTTTAAACAGATGACAGATGATCTGCCATAACTGTGTCAAAATTTCCATTTCTTAACTTCCTTTCCTGTCATCTTTCAGAACGGTCTGGTATTCTGCATAGCCCCCGCACTTGCCCACGCTGACCGGGCAGGACGGCTATGCCGGACGGACCGGATTCTGTGCGGCTTGTCGCCGTATACAGCATCCACGGCTGCTGCTATAACGGCTATGATCTCCGGGGGAATATCGCCTTCATCGTCTTCGATTTCCTCACGGGTCAGTGAACGCAGCTCCTGTTTAGCTTCTGTCTGCATTTCATCGCTGGCAGCCTTTGCTTTTTCGGCTCTTTTTTCTCCTGCGCTCTGCGCAGAGCGTATGATCTTACTGTACAATGTTACGATAACGATCAACAGGATCAATACTACAAATACAACCAAAAAACCAGCAAGCAGCAGAATAAATGCCTGCATCATTTCATCCATATTTCTTTCCTCCTGACTATAATCTCTTTTGCTGTTCATTG
This sequence comes from uncultured Ruminococcus sp., assembly GCA_902783855.1. Classification (GTDB taxonomy): domain Bacteria; phylum Bacillota; class Clostridia; order Oscillospirales; family Acutalibacteraceae; genus UBA1213. The sequence continues at coordinate 9,921 of CACZSU010000203.1, read as the reverse complement.
CTTCCGCATAACTCACAAACAAAAGCACATATATGTTTATTATACTCCAATTCTTTTCCAATTTCAACAAATATTCAACATTTTCTGCCATAAGTGTTGTATTTCTTCTGCAAAAGCAGCCCGTATTCTGCCAGGTGAATACGGGCTGCTATCTTTCTGAACCGTTCTCATCCGGTCAGTCCAGAAAATCCTTCAGCTTTTTACTGCGGCTGGGATGCCGGAGCTTACGCAGTGCCTTTGCTTCTATCTGGCGGATTCTTTCACGGGTAACATTGAATTCCTCGCCTACTTCCTCCAGTGTTCTTGCACGGCCGTCGTCCAGTCCGAACCGCAGGCGCAGCACCTTTGCTTCACGGGGAGTGAGCGTATTCAGCACATCCGACAGCTGTTCCTTTAACAATGTATTGGACGCTGCGTCCTGCGGCGCCGGTGCATCATCATCCGGTATAAAATCACCCAGATGACTGTCCTCCTCCTCACCGATGGGCGTTTCCAATGATACTGGCTCCTGCGATACCCGCATAATTTCACGCACCTTATCCGCCGGCATTTTCAGCAGCTCTGCAATTTCCTCCGCAGTTGGCTCGTGACCGGTTACGTGCAGCAGCTGGCTGGACGCCTTCTTGACCTTATTGATGGTTTCTACCATATGTACCGGAATACGGATCGTTCTTGCCTGATCTGCAATCGCTCTGGTGATTGCCTGCCGGATCCACCATGTGGCATAGGTCGAAAACTTGAAGCCTTTTGTATGATCAAATTTCTCTACCGCCTTGATCAGACCCAGGTTGCCTTCCTGTATCAGGTCAAGGAACTGCATTCCCCTTCCCAGATACCGCTTGGCTATGCTGACCACCAATCGCAGATTTGCTTCTGAAAGGCGCTGCTTTGCCGCTACCTCTCCGTTAGAAATCCGGATGGCAAGATCGGTTTCCTCCTCTGTCGTCAGCAGCGGCACACGACCGATTTCCTTGAGATATATCTTTACCGGATCATCAATTGAAACACCCTCTGACATTTCGGATGAATCATCCAGCATTTCATCCTCCTGTGCAATGGCAGTCAGCTCGCTGTCATCCAGTATAATATCATCCAGCGTTTCTACAATCTCGATTCCGTTCGTTTCCAGAGAATCATAAAAGCGTTCCATCGCCTCGGCGTCAATATCCATTTCTCCGATGGCATCCAGAATTTCTTTATTACTAAGCTGACCCTTTGCCTTTCCTAACTCTGTCAGTTCCTTTAATACAGACTTTCTTTCCGGCTGTACTCCGTTTGCCATAATTTATTCCTCCTGAAGCTATAATATCTGTCCTTACTCCCCGGCTGTCAGCTCCCCAGATGTGCCATTGCCTGCTGCTCCAGCACAGCTGCTTCCTGCTCCGTTATTCCCAGCCGTACAGCAATTTCCTCCAACGGCAGCACGGGACTGCCTGCCAGACCGAATTTCATTTTTATCAGCGCTGATTCCTGTTCTGTCAGTGACCGCAGCATCATCTGCACCTGCTGCGAAAGCTGACGATCCGTTTCATCCTTTTCTGTTTCCTTAGCTGCGGTCATTTTCTTTTCGGGTAACGGCAGATGCTCTTTGCCATACGCCAGCAATTCCTCTGTTCTTGTCTGCGTCAGTCCGGTACGGGCTGCCAGGCTTTCCGGGGATGCATCCGGGTCTGCCTGCTGTGCCCGGATCAGCTTTGCCATATCCTCTGCCATAGCAAGGGGGACGGCAATCGTTTCTGCCGGCTGCGCTGTCAGCTCCCTCAGACGACAGTCAATTTTCCACACACAAAACGCTCCGAAACAGAACGGTCTGTCACCAACAGCACTCAGTGCTGACATAATTTCCAGACTGCCCTCCTGCACCAGATCCAGGAACAGCACACCCTTCCCCAGATAGCGTTCTGCCATCATCACTGCCAGCAGCATACTACCCTCTACCAAGCGGTCCGCTGCCGCTGCATCTCCTTCTTCCATAGCATACAGCAGCTCCTGTTCCTGTTCAGTCGTCAGAGGCTCGATGGCTGCAATCTCCCTGAGATACAGTCTGACGGCATTTTCCCCGCCCACTGCCGCTGTCCGTTCTTCCTCCGAAGCATCCTTTATTTTTTCGTCCAGCTCTCTGATACGGCTGCGGTCAAGCGGCGGGTATGCCGTATCTACCGCTATCCGTTCCTCCTGCAGCATTGTCAGCAGCTGCAGCACATCCTCCTGACAGGCGTCTGTTTCCCGCAAACGGGTCAGCAGCTCATCCACAGGCAATCTGTCACCTTCTGCCTTTGCCCTTACCGTCAGGGACGCAAATACCTCGTCCAGATCAAATTTTTTCTTTTCCATATTTCCTCCCGGCTGCCTGCACGGTTCCTTTCCGCTCCGTCAGCAGCACGATCCTTATTTCAGTTTTTTGCTTCTGCTGGGGTGGCGCAGCTTGCGCAGGGCTTTGGCTTCTATCTGACGAATACGCTCTCTGGTAACGTCAAATACCTCGCCCACCTCCTCCAACGTCCGGGGACGTCCGTCATCCAGTCCGAAACGCAGACGGATTACTTTTTCCTCCCGGGGCGTCAGGGTTGACAGTACGGAATCCAGCTGTTCCTTTACCATTGTCTGCAGCGCTGCCTCCTGTGGCGTGACCATACTGTCATCCGGAATAAAATCGCCCAGATGGCTGTCCTCCTCCTCACCGATAGGCGTTTCCAGAGAAACCGGTTCCTGTGCTGCCCGCATTGCCTCTCTGATTTTATCTACTGGTACGCCCAGGTATTCAGCAATCTCCTCTACCGTGGGTTCATGACCATTTTCGTGCAGCAGCTGGATCGACGCTTTTTTGATCTTGCTGATGGTTTCACCCATATGGACAGGAATGCGGATCGTTCTGGACTGGTCGGCAATAGCCCGGGTAATCGCCTGGCGGATCCACCATGTGGCATAGGTCGAAAACTTGAAGCCTTTGGTATGATCGAATTTTTCTACCGCCTTCATCAGACCCAGGTTGCCCTCCTGTATCAGATCCAGCAGCTGCATACCTCTGCCCAGATACCGCTTGGCAATGCTGACCACCAGCCGCAGATTTGCTTCCACCAGCCGGCGGCAGGCTTCTTCGTCACCCTCCAGAATTTTTTCTGCAATTTCCGTTTCTTCCTCCGGCGTCAGCAGCGGTACACGTCCGATTTCCTTCAGATAAATCCTTACCGGGTCATCCGTGCTCACCACTGTTTCCACCATTGTTTCCGGGTCATCATCCGATGAAATAGCCTCCAGATCATCCTCGCTCAGCACAATATCGTCCAGTGTTTCTACAATTTCCACGCCGCTGGATTCCAGCATCGTATAAAAGCTCTCCATCTGATCGGGTTCAATATCCATCTCCCCCGTTGCATCAAATATTTCTTTACTGGTGATCTGTCCCTTATTCTTTCCCATTTCGAGCAGTTCGCCCAGTACATTTTTCTTTTCCGGCTGTTGGTGATTCATTTCATGCTCCTCCTTTTGTTTCATTACGCTTTCCCTCATTGTTTGTTTTTTCGGTACTGTCTGCATATACAGACACATAGTTTGTTTCTGCATTCATTATTTTTTCTTTTCCTTCATTCTCCGCAGCTGCTCCATAATCGTATCATTATCTGCTTGTGCGGCCTGCTGCGGGGTCAGGCGGTGTTTTTCTTCCTCCAGCACGCTGATATATTCCATAGCAGCATCCTGCGGCTGCAGCTCCCTGGGATGCTGGATCAGCATCCGGGAAATCCTTGCCATTTCGTCCTCTGAAAAATCTCCGGACAAATCAGCTGCCGTAATTTCCAGTCCATTTTCCACTCTTTTTTTCAGCACCTCATATATCCGTCTGTGAAACCCGGTAACAAACAGCTCCGGCGACAGTCTGGCTGCAATAACGGACGCTGCGTCGGGATGGCTGACCATCAGCGACAATATAGCTTCTTCCGCATTGGCTGCCCGCAGATTGAAATGCTTTTCCTTATTCAGTCTGTCATTCAGACCATTCATTTCTGCCTGTACCTGTCTTTGTTCATCCTTCTGATATTCACGCAAGCGGCGGCGGCTGTTTTTCTCCACCAGCCGTTTAAAGGCGGTTTTCTCTATTTCCAGCTCCCTTGACAGACGGGAAATATACACGTCCTGCTCCACAGGATTATCCAGACCCTCGATCAGCTGGGCTGCTTTATTAGCAAAATCTATCTTCTGCTCAGGAATCTCCACATTATACTGCGCCCGCAGCTGACCAAGCCGGTACTCCGTATCATTGCCTGTCTTTTCCAGCAGCATACGAAATCTTGCGCTGCCCTGTTCGCCGTAGGAGCGGATGAATTCATCCGGATCCTTCCCATTGGGGACGGTCAGCACCTTAATCTTGATACCCGTAGGGCGCAGAATACCGATTGCCCTCTGGGTTGCCTTCTGTCCTGCCGCATCCGCATCATAGCAGATCACAACTTCATCGCAGTAGCGCTTGATGATCATTGCCTGATCCTGGGTCAGCGAGGTTCCCAGGGTTGCCACAGCGTTTTCAAAGCCTGCCTGATGCAGGGCAATGACGTCCATATAGCCCTCTACCAGAATCAGCTGTCCGTTTGCCTTATTTTTTGCAAATTGCAGTGCAAACAGGTTGCGGCTCTTATTGAAAACCGGCGTATCGGACGTATTCAGATACTTCGGCTTGATATCCGACATAATACGTCCGCCGAAGCCGATCACATTTCCTCTCAGATCCATAATCGGAAACATCACACGGTCTGAAAACCGGTCGAAGGGATAGCCTCTCTGCGACTGATTCGCCAGATTTGCCTGAATAAGCTCATTGTTGGAAAAGCCCTTGGAGCGCAGATAGTTCACCAGCTCAAAACGGTCTCCCGGTGAATAGCCCAGTCCGAAATGGATAATTGTCTTTTCCGTCAGTGCCCTGCCCCTCAGATATTCCAGTGCCTGCTTTCCGCCGGGCGCATACAGCTGCCGGTGATAAAAGCGGGCTGCCTCACGGTTGGCTTCATAAATCCGTGTCCGCAGATGCCCCATACCGTCACGGGCAGTATCCTCTGGTATTGTCAGCCCTGCCCTGTCAGCGAGCAGTTTGACGGCATCTATATAATCCAGGTTTTCAATTTTGCGGATAAACGTAATCGCATCTCCGCCCGCTCCGCAGCCAAAGCAATAGAAAAAGCCATTCTCTCTGGACACACTAAAGGACGGAGATTTTTCATTATGAAACGGACACAAACCAACCAGATTCCTGCCCGCTTTTTTCAGCTGTACGTAAGAGGATATCACATCCGCAATATCTGTTCTTGCTTTCAGCTCCTGTTTGAATTCCTCTGTAATTGCCAATGCTTTTTTACCCTCCCAAATCAGAATCGGGGCTTAGGGATAAACAGTTCCTTGAATTTATCAGTCGCATAGCGATCCGTCATACCTGCCAGATAATCGCACACAGCCGTTTCTACCCCTTCTGTATCGGCGGTGCGCCTGTTCTCCACAGGCATCTCATTGGGATGGCTGACAAAATAGGTATATAAAAATTCCATAAAAGCCGGTACCTTCCGCTCCTCATGCTTGGCATACTCATTGGAGTACACCTCCGCGTACATATATGTATGCAGCCGGTCAAAGACCTTCTGTACATCCTCATCCATTGCCAGCGACCCTTCCTGTGAGTGACTGATCAATGACAGCACCAGCGTATTGATCCGCTCTGCGGTGCGATGTCCCAGCACTTCACCGACTTCCTTGGGCAGCTCTGCTTCTGAAATCACACCTGCGCGGATAGCGTCATCTATATCATGGTTGATGTAGGCAATCCTATCCGCTGTACGTACAATCCTGCCCTCTAAGGTATCCGCTTCCCTGCCCTTGGTATGGCATACAATTCCATTACGGGTTTCATAGGTCAGATTCAGTCCCCGTCCATCCTTTTCCAGCTTATCCACCACCCGCAGACTTTGTTCATAGTGGCGGAATCCTCCTGTAACCAGACGGTTCAGCGCCCGCTCTCCCGCATGGCCAAACGGTGTATGGCCCAGATCATGTCCCAGCGCGATAGCTTCGGTCAGGTCTTCATTCAGACGCAGCGCACGGGCAATTGTTCTGGCTATCTGTGCCACCTCCAGCGTATGTGTCAGCCGTGTCCGGTAATGATCTCCTTCGGGTGATAAAAAAACCTGTGTCTTATGCTTGAGCCGCCGGAACGACTTACAATGAATAATCCTGTCACGATCCCGCTGGAATTCAGTGCGTACGGTACAATACGGTTCCGGAATCCCCCGCCCCTTGGTTGCATCCGAAAAGCAGGCATATGCCGAAAAAACAAGCCGTTCATTCTGTTCTGTTATTTCTCTGATCGTCATCCGGATCACTCTTTTCCGACTGTAATTCCCCGTTTTTACAACGTCTACAATTATATATACGCAAAAAAAAGGCACAAACCTTTTTTACTTTTACAATTCCCCCAAACTTTCTTCCCTATTCCGGGTTGTTTTCAGCAGCACTCAGGACAATTTGTGCCTGTCTGTATTATACTTTCCACAATTTTCTTCGTATAGCTTCACCTTTTTCCTGACAAGAACAAAACGGACAAGCCCTTCTGCCTGCCCGTTTTTCTGTGATTGAATTGTCCGTTTCTGGCGGATGCTTTTTTCTGCTTATGCCTTTACCAATGCCATCGTATCACGTGCAATCACGATTTCCTCATTGGTCGGGATCACAAATACATCTACCTTGCTGTTTTCAGTAGAAATTTTGCCTTCCTTACCGCGGATCATTTCAGCATTCACTGCATCGTTGATTTCTACGCCGATATAGCCCAACTTATGGCAAACGTTTTCTCTGTGGCTGGACTGGTTCTCACCGATACCGGCTGTGAATACGATGGCATCCACTCCGCCAAGCACTGCCACATAGGAACCGATGTACTTGAGAATGTGGTACTCCAGCATATCAATTGCCAGCTTTGCTCTTTCATTGCCGGCATCAGCTGCTGCACAAACATCTCTGTCATCGCTGGATACACCTGAAATGCCAAGGAAACCGGACTTCTTGTTCAGAAGGTTATCCATCTCTCTGGGAGTAAAGCCTTCCTTGTCTGCGATAAAGGTAACAACTGACGGATCCAGACAGCCTGTTCTGGTACCCATCATGATACCGTCAAGCGGTGTCAGACCCATGCTGGTATCTACTACCTTGCCGCCGTCAATAGCAGTGATAGAAGAACCATTTCCAAGATGACAGGTAATCATCTTGAGATCTTTGATATCCTTACCCATCAGCTCTGCACAGCGGGCAGATACATAACGGTGAGAGGTACCGTGGAATCCATAGCGGCGAACCGCATACTTGTCATAATATTCATACGGAACTGCATACATATACGCTGTCTGCGGCATGGTGGAGTGGAAAGCGGTATCAAATACAACTACCTCCGGAACATCCTTGCCGAATACATCAATACAAGCTCTGATACCCTGTACATGAGCAGCATTGTGCAGAGGTGCAAGGGGAATCAGGCTTTCAATATCCTCAATAACCTTGTCCGTTACCAGACAGGATTCCTTGAAGATGGAGCCGCCCTGCACGATACGGTGACCGATTGCAGAAACCTCGCTGAGTTCCTTGATAACACCAACCTTTTCGTCCGTCAGTGCGTTTTTGATCTGCATGAAGGCTTCTGTATGGTTGTCCATTTTTACGTCAAATTCGCATTTTCTGCCATCACTGGTCGTATGCTTGAAATGACCGTCGATACCGATTCTTTCACAGTTGCCCTTTGCCAGTGTGCTTTCGTCTGTCATATCAATCAGCTGGTATTTCATAGACGAGCTGCCTGCATTGATTACAAGAATTTTCATATTATGTTCCTCCGATAGAATTCTATTTTGCACCTCAGCATCAACCTGCTCGGCTGTGGATGCATATATATCTATAATATACCAAAACACACTGAATTTCAATAGATTTTTATTCTTTTTTTCAGGCAGTGTGACGCTGCACCCGATTCGCGATAGTCGCTGCGCTTACGCTCCGCTCTAGTTATTGCTTAAGCAGCTTCACACCCGCGGAATACATTCAACTTCACACTGCTTTTATGCAGCTCATTCAATTTGACAGTTATTCTCTTTTGCCAATAATAATTTTACACCGAACTTCAGGCAGTGAGCATAAAGAATAGTGACATCTGCGGGCTGGTATGGTATAATCAGGTTGATCATAAAAGAACCCAGGAGGATTTCAGCATGAGCCGCAGACCACTTTACGAGAAACTTTTGTCATTGCATAAACAGAACCGGTCCTCATTCCACACACCGGGGCATAAATACGGTACCTTTTTTCCGGCTGAAATGATGCTGCTTGATTTTACAGAACTGCCCGAAACAGACGCCTTGTTTGAGGCAAACGGCGTCATTCTGTCAGCAGAACAAAAACTGAGTGAATTATATTCCACCGCTGCATCCTGCATTTCTGCGGGCGGGTGCAGTCTTGCTATACAAGCAATGCTGCGTACTGCAAAAGACAGGGGCGGAAAACTGCTTTGTGCAAGAAACGCGCACCGCAGTGCCGTCAATGCAATGGCGCTGCTGGACATACAGCCTGTCTGGCTGTATCCGAAGGGCAGCAGCCACTATACAGGACGCATCCAGCCCGAGGACATTGCTGCCGCATTCCGGGAGCATCCGGATATCACGGCGTGTTATCTCACCTCTCCCAGCTATTACGGCGAAATGTGCGATATCGGAGCTATCGCCCGCATCTGTCACAATCATGACGCCATTTTGCTGGTGGATAATGCCCATGGCTCTCATCTGGCATTCATGGAGCAAAACTGCCATCCGATTGCTCTGGGAGCAGATATGACTGCCTGTTCCCTGCATAAAACCATGCCCGTTCTGACTGGCGGTGCAGTGCTGAATATCCGCACACCCGGACTGGCACAGCACGCAAAAGCATATATGTCCCTGTTTGCATCTACCAGTCCATCCTATCTGATCATGTCCTCTATTGATCTGTGCGTGGACTATATGCTGTACAACGGCGGTAAGGCAGACTATCTTCGCTGCGAATACACAGTGGCAGCATTAAAAAAACTGGCAGCAGACCGTGGTGTACCACAGGCAGAGGGATTATGTGATCCGCTTCGTCTGACGCTGAATACGGCTGCCTGCGGTATTGCAGGCGAAGACAAGCAGCAATCCTTCTTTGACGATTTCAAAATAGACTGTGAGTTCTGTGACGGAGAAAATGCCGTCCTGATCTGTACCCCCTTCAACCGGGAAAAAGATTTTCAGCGGTTACGCTCTGCCATTTTACAGCTCCAGCCAGCCGATAAACCTTACGCACCTTTTCCGGCACTGTCCGCACCCCCATGCGTCATGTCCCTGCGTGAAGCCGTCTTATCACCGTTTGAAACAGTCCCTGTCCATCAGGCTGCCGGCAGAATCGCCGCCGATACCGTATGCCCCTGTCCTCCCGGTGTTCCGCTGATCATGCCCGGTGAAAAGATAACCTCTGCTGCCGCAGCACTTCTGTCCCGCCGCAACATTACTTCCCTCCATGTTGTCGCCGGACATAAATGATTTCCTGACCTTCCATGCAGCTCAGATAAGCTACACCGGGGGAAACCCTTCCCCCAAAACGCATTTTTTGCTTCGTACAATAGCTATGGGATGCATACACCAGCCCGCCAATTAAAAGCAGAACTGCTATAAACCAAAACCAGACTTAGCAAACAATTTTTCCATGCTACTGTAAAGTACTCTCAGAAATGATGTAAGCGAGGACGCCCCGGCGGCATGGCGCCGGGGCACCGCAGCGTGACTTAGCGCAGGAAACAGCCCGTCTATCGTCCGCAAGGACCGGCGTGCCGCCGGTGTCACTGCTCTCGATCGAATACCTTGACCCTTCTACTATTGCTTCACCTACGTGTGA
>CACZSU010000202.1 GCA_902783855.1 uncultured Ruminococcus sp. | reverse complement strand
CGATGGCTTCAGCAGGTGGCACTGAGCAGTATCGGTAACGGTCTGCCAAGATAGATGGCTGTTCACGACAGAACCCGGCTTATCGTCCCACTCTTACAGGATGGTAGCAGCGGTGCATTGTTTATGTGCCGCTGTTGTTATACACTATGGTGCGTTCCGAAAGAAAGCGAGGTTATATATGATGACAGACTGGATCAAAAAACGTGTGAGAAAAATTTCTAAGGATATGATACTGATCAATATTGGTATCGTACTGCTGGGATTGTTTCTGGTATTGAATCCTGGCGGGGCAAAAACGGTTATCTGCCGTCTGATCGGCGGCATCATAGCAGCCTGGGGTGTGTTCAAGATATTTGAATATCTCGTGCGCAAACGCAGAGCGGATATTTCTGTTGCTCCGCTGGTAGGCGGCTGTATTCTGCTGGCAATCGGTGTATCAGTGCTGATAGCCCCTCAGATACTGGCGGCTATAGTAACTATTTCATTATCCGTGATTCTGTTTCTGGGGGCTGTGTCTAAGCTGCAATATGCGGTTACATTCGTACAAAGCGATTCCAGTCTTTGGTGGGTACAGACGATCGGCGCTATTCTTCTGATTATTACCAGTGTGATTTCATTTATCAATCCGTTTGGCAGTGCGGGAAACCTGATCATGATCTTTATGGGTGCGGCTCTGATGGTGGACGGTATCTGGGATCTGCTGACCATGCTGTATATCAGTAAGGTGCTCAAAAAGGTTAGCCGTGAGGTGGACGATGCGGCAGAACGTGCCTCATCCGGCGCCAGTGGCAGATATATCGAAACCACTGCCGAGGATGTTACTGACAGTGAATAATAATATCAATCTTCCTCCGCAGGAATCACAACAATGTGAACACTACGAAGGGAGATTTTTTTAAATATTGGTTCGACCGCAGCTGACAAAGCACGGTTCGTATATTATTTCAGCTTTTCAATTTTGATGCCGTATTCCTGGGGAACAGCGTCAACAGGAATGTCAGCGCTCATGTACCGGCGGCATACCTCCTCGTAAATGACATACAGGGTCTGTACGCCGTTCTCCAGAACAAAATAGTGTGTAATATACGGAAACAACAGACATAACAGCAAAACAAACAACAAGAATAACGGAATCATCGGCTGGAAAATCATGACCAGCAAAACAGCTACCGTTACAATTGCGAACATAAAGGTCACAATCAGGTGAACCAGTCTTTCATGCTGCCAGAACTGTATTTCACGCAGCAATTCCTGTTTAAATCCTTCTACATCCTTGATTTCCGTTTTATTTTCAAGAAAGCTGCGAAGCTGCCGGATATAGGCTTTTAATTTATTTCCCATAACAAATCACCTCTTTTTGCTGAAACGCTGTCCGTCTGACATAACCGCAGACGGACAGCGTTCTGTTACTTGGCAGGGATCGCTCGTTCCATAACATATTCCTTGCATACAAATCCATTGCCGATATCCGTATCTTCAGAACGAATCTTCTTAAAGCCGAGATGCTCGTATACGTTAATAGCAAAATGGTTGTTGCGCTCGACACGAAGACACATTTTGCGGATATGAGAAAATCCTAACTCAGGATTTCTGAAAACCGCATCCAGATGTGCAATCGTGCGTTTAGCCAGTCCCTGGCGGCGATATTCTGCCTTGATATAAAGTCTTGCAAGGTACAAATAGCTGCTCTGAACCAGTACGCACATATACCCTGCCAGCTGCTGATCCACAAGAATCATATAGTAAATATAACCCTCGGACATCTGTTTTTTTAATGCAGCCTTGGACTGATATTTTTCCAGCATATAGCTGATCTGCTCCGGTGAAAAAATATCCTTGTAATAATTGCGCCACACGTTATAGGCGGCTGTTTCGACCTCTGATATTTGTTTTTCTGTTGCTACAGGCATAATATCAAATCTCATAATAACCTCACATAATGGATAGTCGGGGTGCTCCGGGAATGACATACAGAAATGAATAGCGGCAATATTTCGGAGAATGTGCTGAGTGACATTTGCATGGTATGTTACGGAATAACCCTTTTGTGCGCATGACGGACACTTTCCATATCCAGCTATGAATCCGGCGTCCGGAAAGTTCCGGTCAGCGATTATCTCGTTCTATCTTTCTTCTGTTAACGATGGTATCAACGTGTACGTCCTCAGAATGTGTCAGCTCCAGAGGCGCATTTTTCTTATACGTATAGGGTTCACTCTGACCATTGGTCTTATAGCTGTGCCAGATCAGGAAAACCGTAATGGCAGTACCGACAACGCTGACGCCCACGGCAATAGCGATGGTTTTGCCAGTGATTCCGCTGCCCTTGAGCAACAGATCATCTGACTGGAAAGTCTGTTCCTGACCGGCTGACGGCTGCGCTGCGGTATCATCTGCTGCCGCAGCGGAAATGGAAAACAGCGACAGGGAAACCAGTGCCATCAGCATAAGGCAAAGTGCAAAATATATTTTCTTTGCTTTCATTAAAATGCACCTCCCAGAAACAGCATGATTACAAAGACAACCACCAGCATAATACCGGCGAAAATACCCAGCTTTGCCCAGCTGACAGGAAGTTCACCATAGGTTTTACCGGTCTGACCGTTCATAGCATACAAATAATCCTTGTCTTTATACTTGAAGGTCATCAGCCATACGGGCATCAGGGCATATTCCCAGGATTCCTGCAGGGTGCGCAGATTCATCTCGTCAATGGTAACAGAATCATAACCGCTGATGGATTCCCGATAGATTTTCTTTGCATATTTTTCCAGTTCCTTATCCACATCCGCCTGTGCCTCATTCTGCTCGAGATCCCGCTTTTCAGCCAGGAAGCCGGACAGGTAGGACATGGTGAAGGGTCTTGCTTCGTCATCATCAAAAGGATTGACGTATTTCAGCGCCTTCTTATCATCTGCCGCTTTCAGGGCAGCATGGGGAAAATGCTTGAAGTCAATCTTACCGGAACGGACAATCTTATAGATTTTCTTTTCTTCGTATTCGTAATCGCCCTCAGTCCAGGTTCTGCGGTTTTCGGCTGTTGCACGCACACCGCCGTCCTTGAGCGAATTGACCAGCCAGTAGGGATAATATACACCCTTCATCATATCCAGCTGGGCTTCTGACAAAAAGTCGCCGGGAAGGAATTTTTTCTTTCCGCAGAAATCGTGGAATTTTTGTTTGGCATCCTTTTCGGAAATCTTGAATGGAATAACCAGATTCGGCTTGAAGCTGCCCGCCAGCCGGTTGGACAGGACGATCGGATTATGACAGTACACACAGAAGGTAGCTGCCGTATTGGTTTCTGCAATAACCTCAGCGCCGCAGCTCTGGCATACATAAAGTGCCGGTTCACCGAATTCGTCATCGCCTTCTGTTTTTTCAGGCTCCGGCTTTGCTTCTTCGTTGAGCTTTTCATCCAGCTTGCCAAAGTGTTTGACAAGCTCGTCTTCTGTGAAATCGCTTCCGCAGTATTCACAGGCAAATTTCAGTTTCTGCGGATCGTACTGCAGAGGTCCGCCGCAGTTAATACATTTATATGATAATGCTTCCATATGAAGACTGTGCCGTCAGGCGCAGCCGTTCCACCTCTTTTCTAAACACGTAACTTCCTGCCGTCAGCAGGCATCCAGGCTAAAGTGATAAAGTCCGATTCCCGTCACGCCGACGGCATGGCGGGAATCTGAACAGAGGAATTCAATTGAGCTTATGCGAAATCTGCCTCGTTAATAGGGTCACCGCATTCAGGACAGAATTTCGGAATCGGCTGGGACATATCCGGCTGGTAGCCGCACTTGTCACATACAATCTTCTTCGGCTTGGGAGCAGGACGCTTTGCGCCGCATTCTGCACAGAACTTGCCGGTATTGGTAGCACCGCAGGAGCAGGTCCATGAACCATTGTCTGTGCCAGCGGGCTTCGGCTGTCCGCATTCTGCGCAGAACTTGCCCTTGTTACCCTTCTTACCGCAGGGACAATCCCATCCGCCTGCTGCAGGAGCTGCTGCGGGCTGAGGAGCCGGCTGTGGTGCGGGCTGTTGCTGCTGTTGCTGCTGGAGCATCTGCTGCTGCTGAAGCTGCTGCTGTTGCTGCTGCATCTGCATCTGCTGCATATTGGTATTGGAAGCGTTATTCATGAAACCGCCGCCGAAGTTCATACCCATACCCATGCCCATAAAGCCAGCCATGGAACCATTGGCATTAGAACCGGCATCTCTGATACCTTCGGAGATATTTTTCTGCATCATGGTTTCTCTCATACCAGGGTTGTTGAACATAGCAACCTTGTTTCTTTCCTTGAGCAGTTCCTTGGTTTCGTCGTCATAGGAAACGGTGATACCAACTTCGCTGAGGGTAATACCTCTCTTGTTGCTCCATGTATCCTTGAGGGCAACCTTGAGAGCTTCAACGAGCTTGGAGTTATACATACCGATCTGAGAAATTCTGACGCCCTGTGCAGAAAGGGTAGTCAGAGCCTCCTGCAGCGCCATCAGGAATTCGCTGTCCCATCTCTGGTTAGCGAGATATTCCATATCAACCGGACGCATATTGGTAACGTCAGAGGTCGGGATGATGGTCTTATAGAATCTCAGCGGGTCATTGATTTCCAGTGAGAATTTACCGAATGCACGCACGTTGACATCAATGTCATAGTTGGCATCGTAGTAGTTAATCGGGGTCTTGGTACCATACTTGATACCTTCCAGGGGCTTGAGGTTGATGTAGACAACTCTCTGAGCAGTAGGTGTTACACCTGAGAATTTAAAACGGTTGAATGCTTCCTTGAGGGAATCACCAAACTGACCGTTGAACAGAGAAGGCTGTGCAGAATTTTTTACCTCGAAATAGCCCGGCTCTGCGGTATAATCGACAATAGCGCCGCCGTCGATCAACAGCATCATCTGGTTATCGTATACGTGTACGATAGAACCGTTGGAAATATTGTTAGCTGTACCCTTTGTGTTGGTATTTCTCTTATCATTGCGAGCCTTGCTGATACCGGGACACATAACAGTTGTTGCGTTCATATCACTTGGTTCGATGACCTCCAACCATGAATCGGCAAGCGCGCCGCCGACTGTATTGATTGCTGCTCTGATAATACCCATTGTTTACGCATCTCCTTTGTTCAGAATAGTTTTTTTGTCATTCTGTTTTTTTCTTTTATATCCGTAAATGTCCATCCAAAGACATCCTCG
>CACZSU010000201.1 GCA_902783855.1 uncultured Ruminococcus sp. | reverse complement strand
ATTGTTATCAGCAAAGAGCGCCTCTTACCTCATTTCAAAGGGTACTTTACAGTAGCTTTGGGAAGTTTTTTCGCTAAGTCTGGTTTTGGTTTATGGCTGTTCTGCTTTTATTTTAATTGACAGGCTGCTTCACTGAACTGAAAATTCAGGCTGTCAGCTGAATCAGGTCTTCAAAGGAATAATGCTTTTGTACAGCACAATTAACGGACATACCAATCAGTCCGGCGCCCCTTTCTGTCAGCAGGTCAATTTCCTTTGGCGTTACTACCAGTGTACGGTTGCGGTCAAAGCTGAGGGTACTGCCTTCGTTTTCTCCGATCAGGTCGCAGACAAGTGTACAGGCGTCCACCACTGTTGGTATACCGATGCCGATTACCGGAATTCCCAACGTTTCCCGGTTCAGGCAAAGACGATGGTTGCCGATACCGGAACCGGGTGCAATACCGCTGTCACTGATCTGTATAGTTCTGCCCAGATGGGAAACACTTTTAGAAGCAAGCGCATCAATCGCTATAACAACTGAGGGTCTGATGCTGCGAATCAGCGAAAGTACTATTTCACCTGTTTCTATCCCGGTTTTGCCCAGAACGCCGGGGGCAATGACCGCTGTCGGGCGCAGGGATGACAGTCCGGTACTGCGGGCAAGCTCCCCCTGAATGTGTCTGGTTGCCAGTACAGATTCCGCCGCATAGGGTCCCAGTGCATCAGAAGTTATGTCTGTATTGCCGATACCGATCACCAGCACAATCCCTTCCGGCGGCAGCAGACGGCTCAGCTCCGCCGAAATGGTCAGTATCTGCTCCTTGACGTCACGATAATTGTCATTCAGCGGCAATGATTCAATTGTAATATACCTTCCCACAGGCTTTCCCAGCCGCTGCGCCGCACTGTCAGTTGCAATGTGCAGCCGATGAATGTTCATCCCTGTCACCTGCTCCGTTTCAAATACAATTCCCTCACCGTTTCCCCTGTTCATTTCATGCGATTCCAGCGCAAGATCTGTTCTCAGCTCCATATCACAACTTCCTTTCTGCTATAAAAGAATGAATTACTGCTTTTATCATCCCCTTTTTGTCCAAAATCATACCTTCCGCACAAACCGTGGAAAGCAGAAACAGAATGGGTCAGAATGCAGTACAGAATTCACCCTCTTTTTTTCAGTAAATGAAATGGATAATTGACAAAAACTTTTGGAAAAATATTGCTAAAAACAGCAAAATGCTTGTTGACATAAATTGATGGGATTAGTATAATAATAAAGTAAATATGAAGATTATGGATATTTATGTATATCTGGAGGAATTTGATGAAAACTTTCAAGGAAATCACCGCCATCCTGCTTTCTGTAAGTATGATTGCTTCTTCTATGGTTTTGGCGGGCTGTAATGATGATAAAAATAACAACGGCGAAGAAACCTCTCAGAAGGAGTCTTCCCTTAATATTTCCAAGCCTGAATTCACACAGGAGTCTTCTGAAAAAATCGAAGATATCAAGGCAATCTCTGCCAAACCTGAACTGACCAATGAACAGCTCGGCAGTATCGACAATTTTATTGCCCAGTATAAAAAGGTTCCCTCTATCGTACTGAACGAAGAAAAAATTGATGCTGCGGCAATTGCAAAAGATAAAAAAATCAGTCTGATTGTTGATAATTCCAACTATGTTTTCACTTCCTTTGTTAAAGATCAGTTTATCCAGGCAGGCAGGGCTGTCGGACTTGATCCTATCATTACGGATGATTCTGACGGAACCGTTAATTTCTACAACACAGCGCTGGAAAAGCTCCGCAAGGAAAAGGGTATGAATCTGGCACTGATGTACGGCGATATCAACAAGGATCCGCTGGCCCAGAATATCGAGCTTGCCCAGGCAACCGGAATCAAGATCCTTTCCGGCGGCTATGTGGGAAGAGATATGACTGACCACTATGTTGACTATACCATTCCTATCGACTATAATCTTGCCGGAAAGCTGCTGGCTGACTGTGCTATCAGCAGCAACAAGGGCAAGGTCAATGCACTGGCGTTGAATAACTCCGATTCCATGGTATCTACCTCTATCTATAAGGGATTCAGCGATGAGTTTGTAACCTATGTTTCCGAAGGCTATTGTACCGTACTCAGCGGTTCCTCCATTGAAATCGGCAACGGTCTGGCAACGAAAATCAAACAGGCTCTGGAAAAGGACCGCAACCTCAATTACATTGTCGTGCTGGATGAAAATATGATCAATGACGCCCTCAGCGCAGTGGAACAGAGCGGCAAACGTATCAATATCATCGCTACCGGCGGCAGCTCCTCAGCTTTCCTTGCTGCGGAAAACGGAAAGATTGACGCCCTTGTGGCACAGAGCTACGAGTGGACAGCTTATGCAATGATGGACTATGTACTTCGCGTGCTGGGTGATAAAAAACTGCCTGAAATTCAGAGCGTCCCCGTCCGTGTTGTAAACGGCGACACAATCGCCAATGAAATGGAAAAAACGGAATATGAGGATATTGAAGGCTTCTATGAAATCTGCTTTGGTGCGAATTTCATCACCGGCTACCGCAAAATGTGGGGGCTGGAGGTCAAGGAAGAATCCAAGTCCGAGGACGAGTCATAAGGTTTTGATAATCATACTTTTGCTGCCGCATTCTGATGTGCGGCAGCATTTTCTTTTTCGGAATTTATGAATGAGTTTTCAATAAACTTTTACAAAATTATGAAGACTTATTGACATTTTTGTGCGACTTGTAATATAATGAAGGTAGTATTTTGTCAGCAGTTTATGTACTGACAAAGATTATAGTTGCAGCACGGGATATTTCACTGCTTGTCCCGTATTGACTCTTGTCCGAGATAAAAGGAGGCTACTTATGAAGATATGTGCATCTTGCGGAGCGTCATTACCTGATGCAGCAGCATTTTGTATTGGCTGCGGTTCCAAGGAATTTACAAGTGCATTTATGCCCGACCTGAATGCGCCTGAACCCGAAAAGCCAAAGATTGAATATGACCAGTATGGAAGACCGATTGGTCAGCAGTTTCAGCAGCCGGAATATGAACAACCACACTTTTCTGAAAACTTTGAGGATCCATATGCACAACAATATGCAGAACAAATTGATCACCCCCAGTACCTCGATGACTACAAGCCTTCCGGCTATGCACAGCAGCAGCCAGCCTATAACGATCAGCCATCTTACATAGAGGGTTATCAGCAGCCGCAGTATGAACCTCAGTATGAACAGCCGCAGTATCAGCAGCCTGTTTATGACGAATCGGGCTATGAGGATGAAGCAGAGTATGAAGGATACGAGCAGCCTCAATACGAACAGCCTCAATATGAACAGCCACAGTACCAGCAGCCTGCTCCACAGTATCAGCAGCCGCAATACCAGCAGCCTGCTCCACAGTACGAGCAGCCGCAGTACCAGCAGCCTGCTCCACAGTATCAGCAGCCGCAATACCAGCAGCCTGCTCCACAGTATCAGCAGCCGCAATACCAGCAGCCTGCTCCACAGTATCAGCAGCCGCAGTACCAGCAGCCTGCTCCACAGTACGAACAGCCGCAGTACCAGCAGCCTGCTCCACAGTACGAGCAGCCGCAATACCAGCAGCCTGCTCCACAGTACGAGCAGCCGCAGTACCAGCAGCCTGCCCCCCAGTACGAACAGCCGCAGTACCAGCAGACCGCTCCACAGCACGAAGCACCGCAGCCGGAACCTGCTCCCCAGCCAGCCCCTGAAGCGGCACCACTCGTAGAAGAAGAGGAACCGCCCAAGGAAGTTGATCCCTATGAACAGGGGAAGCAGGAGAACGGGGTTGACCCGCATGAGGCTGCAAAGAATTTTAAATTCGAGAAAAAAGAAGACGAAGCAGTTCAGCAGGAGGTTCCTGAAAAGCCAAAGAATCTCAAGGAATATATTGCGTATTACCAGAATACAGCCGATCATTCCTTCGAGTATGACACTGCTAATATGGCACAGCACAAACAATATTGTAAGCTGGCGGTTCTGGGCTTTACTTTCTGGGTACCGCTGGTTCTTGCAAAGGACAGTGCATCCGCCCGCTTCTATGCAAACCAGGGATTATTGGTCTTCATTGTTGAGCTTATTCTGCTGATTCCTGAACTGATCTTCACAGGTATAGTGGGTATCGGTTTTTCAATGGGCGCACAGATTATTGTTGGTGCTGTTATTGACCTCATTCTGACGGCGATCATTTATAGTATCCCCATTTTCATGATTCTGTCTGCCTGGAAAAGCATTGATGAAGGCAAGGTCAAGGATGTTCCCTTTATCGGCAAACTCCGCCTGATCCGCTGATGACTTTTCGGATAAACTGAAATTAATCGCCCAATTAGTTACTCTGAAAAAAACAAATTTTTGCTTCTTGTAATAAGTATCGGGATGCATACACCAGCCCGCCATCTCATAGCAGAATTGCTATAAACCAAAATCAAACTTAGCGAATAAACTCCCCTCTGCTACTGTAAAGTACTCTCTGAAATGAGGTAAGAGGCGCTCTTTGCTGATAACAATTCCACTTTCCACATTCCACATTCCACTTCAATCTGATTTTGTCACAATTGCTGCTTTTTAT
>CACZSU010000200.1 GCA_902783855.1 uncultured Ruminococcus sp. | reverse complement strand
TGTACCATCGCTGAACGGTACATCTCTCCTATATTATTATGCTTTCTTTTCAGATGTTTTTTTTGCTTTTGTGGTTTTCGATGTTTTTGCTGCCTTAGGCTTCGGGTCATCCTTTACAGAGAAGATAGCTGTTCCGAAGGGTGCAAGACGAATATCAGCTGAATGCTGCCACTGACAGCACGGTACAGGCTCTGATTTGATCGGATCGGGATTCGTTATACCCTTGCCGCCGTAAATCTCAAAATCTGTATTCAGCACTTCTGTCAGAGTACAGCCATCCTGCAAACCAATCTTATAATTATTCCACTCCGTATTGGACATATTGCATACAATGATATACTTCTGTCCGTCTGTCATACGGTAATAGGAATACACGTTGTGATCTGCATCATCCGCATTAATCCACAGGAAACCATCCTTATCATAATCCTTCTCGTAAAATGCAGGATTTTCTGTTACCAATCCGTTCAGTTCACGGAAGAAACGATGGAAACAACGATGCATCTCATATTCTTCAATCAGGAACCAGTCAAGCTCCTTTGTTTCATCCCATTCTCTGAACATACCAAGCTCATTACCCATGAAATTCAACGTTTTTCCGGGGTGCGTGAACATATAGGCATACAGCGTTCTTGCCTGTGCAAACTTATTGGCATAGTCACCGCCCCACATCTTCTGCACGATCGTTGCCTTACCATGCACAACCTCATCATGCGACAGCGGCAGAATGAAACGCTCAAATCCAAAATACGCCATTGACCAGTTAATCTTATTATGGCTGCCTTTTCTGAACAGCGGGTCTATCTTCATATACTCAAGGGTATCATTCATCCAACCCATATCCCACTTATAATCGAATCCAAGACCGCCGTCCTTTACTGGCAGTGTAACGTGCGGATAGTCTGAGGAATCCTCTGCAATCAACAAAATATTGCCGTATTCTTCATTCAATCTGGTATTCATTTTCTTGAAGAAGTCAACAGAACGATCATTGACGCCTCTGTCCTTATTGCCCATCCAGTAAATACCGTTATTGATCGCATCCATGCGGATTCCATCAAAATGATAGGCATCCAGCCAGAAGGACGCTGCGGAAATCAGGAAGCTCTGTACCTCGCCCCTGGAAACATTGAAATTATAGGTACCCCATTCGCTCTGGTTAACGTCTGAAGGCGGATACTCATACAGATCCGTTCCGTCAAAATGTGCCAGCGAATAATTATCCTTTACAAAATGTACAAATGCAAAGTCAATGATAACACCAATGCCAGCAGCGTGACATCTGTCTACAAATATCATCAGCTGTTCCGGCGTGCCATATCTGGAGGTAGCACTGTAGTACTGAGCTGTCTGGTAACCCCATGAGCCGTCAAAAGGAAACTCTGCCAGCGGAAGAATCTCAATATGAGTAAAATGATTCTCTTTTACATACTTGATCAGATCATCCGCAATCTCATCATAGCGGAACCACTGTGCGCCGCCGTCAGCTTCACTCTTTCCGGCGGGCTTTTTCCAGGATCCCATATGCATTTCATAAATATTCAGCGGTTTATCAAAGCACTTGGTTCTGCTTTTAATCCACTTTTCGTCATGGAAGAATTTTTCGGGCGCTATTCTCGTAATTACAGACGCCGTATTCGGTCTTAATTCACTATGAAATGCAAATGGGTCAGACTTATCGACCACACCGCCGCCCTGCTGATATACCCTGAACTTATACAGCTGACCAACTCTGGCATCAGGCACCATCAGTTCATACACACCATTCGGCTGCCGGTTCATCGGGTGATACCCACCGTTCCATCCGTTAAACTCTCCGACAACATCCACACCATGTGCTGCCGGCGCATATACACGGAACATTATCCCATTATCATCCTCCGATACGGGATGCGCTCCGAAATACGTATACGCGTTGGTAGAAATACCCTGATAGTATTCATCCATTGAAAAAGCTGCCATTACACCATCTCCTACATCTTATTCCGCATGTAAATGCTTTTTATTCACACAATTGCTTTTATCCGCAACTGCATACCACTGAAATTATTGTAAATGATTCTATACGGCATTGTCATTAGACAAGTAGCGCTGATTGTCGTATATAACTCATTTAAGTGCATTATACAAAGCCAATCCCAAAACAACATTACCCTTTGCCTGTATCTGACCTGTTGTAAAGGAACGCAGTACATCGGCCTGACCCGTAATCAGTTTTTCAAACGTTACGGTTGACATGGTTATATAAAGATTAGCGCTATTATGCCGTATCGGCTCTATGATTTTTTTGCCGTTGACATATGAAAAATACATATAACCGTTTTCTTCCCCCGTCAGATACAAAATAGCACTGAATTCCTTCGCAACAGAGGAAAAATCCTTCGATTTCAACAGATTTTCCATATATCGGTAACACTCTTCAAATTTCATGACATCATCCTTATAGAATCTACTAATACAGGGTAATTATAGCACATTTTATACAATAAATAATTCTTATTTAGAAATATATTGGATTATTTTATTCAAAATTACCATTTTATATCATCAGTTTATCAAAAAATACTGCATATTAACAAATCAAAGGCCCGGACTTTCATCCGAGCCTTTGACCATAAGGAGTGAATCTATTTTTATAAAAGAAAGGAAAATCAAGACATTTTATGTCCTCTTGCTACATAAGATGTATGCAGGTACTTATGAGCCTTCTCCTTGCCGGGAGCCTCAAAGAACTCGTCATATACCATCTTACATACAGGGCTTTCCTCACTGCTTCTCATCTCGCTGTTCTTATCCTGATCATAGAGAGCCTTGGAACGCAGTGCCTTATAATCAACGTAATTTCTTACGCTGTCAGGCTGATAGGGCTGACCGCCGCCGTTGATACAGCCGCCGGGACAAGCCATGATC
>CACZSU010000199.1 GCA_902783855.1 uncultured Ruminococcus sp. | reverse complement strand
TTCACCGTGTGAAATCGGAATGGAGAAAATATCTCCGGCATTCACACCTGATAACCAAGGCGATTTGACAGAAGTTACTCTGGTGTATGCCATATGTGAAATATGTCTGCCAATGGTATTATATGTCAGAGTAGCATCATCCTCTTTCAGCTCTCTGATCTCGCCGTAGGGTACAAGTCCTAACTTGATGAGTGCCTGGAATCCATTACAGATACCCAGCATCAGACCATCACGTTTTTTAAGCAAGGTATTGACGGCCTCACTCACTCTCGGATTGCGGAAGGTGGTTGCAATGAACTTGCCCGAACCGTCTGGCTCGTCACCGCCTGAGAATCCACCCGGAATCATAATCATCTGTGATTCGTTAATCAGGCGTACCATCTCTGCAATTGTTTCTTCGATTGCACCTGCTGTCAGATTGCGCACAATCAGCAGCTGCGGATCCGCACCGGCTTTTGCAAATGCTCTTGCCGTGTCAACCTCACAGTTAGTGCCCGGGAAAACAGGAATAAATACCTTTGGCTTTGCTGTTCTGATTGCAGGGGCAGCCGTGTTTCTTTCTGTATAGAGCGGGATGTTTCTGGAAATCTTCGGGCATTCCGCTTTTGTGGGGAATACTCCCTCCAGCTTCTGCTCCCATGCAGCAATCAGGCTGTCAATGTCAAGTGTTCTGCCGCCTACAACGATGGTTTCCTCTTCTGTTGTAGTACCAAGCTCATAGAACAGAATGTCATCGGACAATACAGCGCCGTCTGCCAGTTCCAGTATCAGGGAGCCGGAAAGCGGTGCATACAGTTCATCCGCTGTCAGTTCCTTAGCGAAGGTAAAGCCGATCTTGTTGCCGAAGCACATCTTTGCAACAGAAGCAGCTGCACCGCCTTCCTTGACAGTGGAGGCTGCCAGTACCTTTCCGTCCTTCATCCATGCATAAACAGTACGGTACATTGCCTTGAGCTTTTCCCAATCGGGCAGCATCGCTGCTTTGTCTTCGGGAACGGGAATATATATAACTCTGGAGCCAGCTTTTTTGAATTCAGCAGAAATAGTTCTGGATGCTTTTGTCATAGCAACCGCAAAGCTGACAAGCGTAGGCGGAACATCAAGGTCTTCAAAGGAACCGGACATACTGTCCTTTCCGCCGATGGACGGCAGTCCCATTCTGATCTGTGCCACCAGAGAACCCAGCAGCGCAGCAGCCGGCTTGCCCCAACGCTGCGGAACATCATGCAGTCTTTCAAAATATTCCTGGAAGGTCAGTCTTGCCGTCAGCGGGTCGGCGCCGATTGCCAACAGCTTGGAAAGCGACTCGGTTACGGCATAGGCTGCGCCATGGAAGGGACTCCATTTGGCAATGCCGGGAATATAGCCATAGGACATAGCGGTTGCGTCATCGGTTTCGCCCTCTAGCACCGGGATTTTAGCAGCCATTGCTTCTTCCGGCGTCAGCTGCATCTTGCCGCCGAAAGGCATCATAACGGTAGCAGCGCCAATGCTGGCGTCAAACCGCTCCGAAAGTCCTCTCTGGGAGCAGACCTCCAGACGTCCCAGGTTGGCACGGAAGCTGTCTGCTATATCCATCTCTTTAAGTGCAGCCGGTGCATGGGTGCGGTAATTCTGTTCGGGATCAGGAGCTGTAATATAGGCATTGGCGACCTGAGTGACGCCATTGGTATTCAGAAATGCCCGGCTGAGATCAACAATGGTCTTGCCTCTCCAGTGCATGGTCAGACGGGGCGCTTCGGTTACTACAGCAACAGCAGTTGCTTCCAGGTTTTCCTTATCTGCTTCTGCGATAAACGCATCCACATCTGCTGCCTCCAGCACGACTGCCATTCTTTCCTGTGATTCGGAAATAGCCAGCTCTGTTCCATCCAGACCGTCATATTTTTTGGTTACCTTGTCCAGATCAACCACCAGACCGTCAGCCAGCTCACCGATTGCAACGCAGACGCCTCCTGCACCAAAGTCATTGCAGCGCTTGATCATAGTAGAAACGGTTTTATTGCGGAAAAGCCGCTGAATTTTTCTTTCAGTGGGAGGATTGCCCTTCTGTACTTCTGCACCACAGGTTTCGATGGAGCTCATGGTGTGCGCCTTGGAGGAGCCTGTAGCACCGCCGCAGCCATCACGTCCGGTTCTTCCGCCCAGCAGTACAATGACATCATCCGGTGAAGGTACACCTCGCACTACATTTTCCTTGGGTGATGCACCGATTACGGCACCGATTTCCATTCTCTTGGCAGCATAGCCGGGATCATACAGTTCTACTACCTGACCGGTAGCCAGACCAATCTGGTTGCCATAGGAGCTGTAGCCCTGTGCTGCGCCTGTCGTGATTTTTCTGGAGGGCAGTTTACCCTCCATGGTTTTCTCAAAAGGAACAGTCGGGTCGCCGGAGCCGGTAACACGCATAGCCTGATAAACATAGGCACGGCCGGACAGCGGGTCACGAATTGCGCCGCCCAGACAGGTTGCAGCACCGCCAAAGGGTTCGATTTCGGTAGGATGGTTATGTGTTTCGTTTTTGAACTGTACCAGCCACTGCTCGGTTTTGCCGTCAATGGTAACGGGAACTTCGATAGAGCAGGCATTGATTTCGTCACTCTGATCCAGATCGGGGATCATGCCCTTTTTGCGCAGGAGCTTCATACCTACCAGCGCCATATCCATGAGGGAAACATCCCGGCTGCTGTTTTTGCCATAGAGTTCCTCTCTGCTTTCGTAATAGAGCGCCAGTGCATCCTCAATGGTTCTGGTCAGCTCTGTTTTTTCTATTTCAATGGTTTCCAGTCTTGTCAGGAAGGTAGTATGACGGCAGTGATCCGACCAGTAGGTGTCAATCACACGCAGTTCGGTAACGGTAGGATCTCTATGCTCGTCATCACGGAAATAGTCACGGCAGAATTTCAGATCGGACAATGTCATAGCAAAACCCATGCTGCTGAAATACTGCTGCATTTCTTCGTCATTCCATTTTGTAAAGCCCTCGACCACTGCGACATCAGCCGGCACATCAGCCTTCATATCCAGAGAATCAGGCTTATCCAGAGATGCCTCCCGGGACTCTACCGGGTTGATCAGATAATGCTTGATTTTAGCCATATCTGCCTCTGTCACGGCACCCTTAACGCCAATAACCTTGGCGGAAACTACCTGCGGTCTTTCGCCCTGGGTCAGCAGCTGGACACACTGTGCAGCAGAGTCAGCTCTCTGGTCGTACTGACCCGGGAGGTATTCCATTGCAAAAATTCGGTAATCGCTGTCCTCCGGCAGTACCTCATCATAAACGGTATCCGCATTAGTTTCGCTGAGGATAGTTGATTTTGCCTTTTCAAAATCCTCGCCGTCAATCCCGCTGATATCATAGCGGTTAATAATTCTTACCTTTTCCACAGCAGTCAGACCCAGACTTTTCTGGATATCCGCTGTCAGATTTGACGCTTCGACATCAAAGCCGCTGCGCTTTTCTACAAAAATTCTTTTTACTGCCATTTTATCACCCATCTCCGGATTTACCCGGTAATAATTAATACCCTTATTCTATCATATTGTGCATGATTTTTCAACCGCTATACAGCAAAACCACTGAATTCAATTTTGCAGCTTAGTGAAGTTACGCTGGGGATGGTCGGTGCACAAAGAAAGCTGTGGAGCTGTTTTGTAACCTCCCCTAGTCACTAAAACGCTCTTTGCTGAAAACAATCCCACTTTCCACATTTTTTCCGGCGAATTCTGAAACAAAAGCTGGAGGCGCCGCTGGTCAGCTGAGCAATTCTGCTGACTGACAAAAGCTGCTGGTTCTGCCGGTAAGTGTTGTTTCACTGATATCGCCGCCGATAACCTTTCCGTTGAGAATCAGCAGATGTAGTACGGTTTCTTCGGGAAAAGCAGGGTCTACGATCTGATAAGTGTATAGGGTGCATTTTTTTCCGCTGTAGGGCAGCAGGTCAAGTCCAACGGATTGCTGCAGCTTGTTGTAATGCTGATAAACAGTATTGAAGTCAGACGGTATGCGTACTTTTTGAATCATAACCGGATTATGACTGAGTGTCAGACCAAATTGCTCCGCAAAGGCATGATGCCCTTCCAATGTAGCAGCACGCAGGGAATAGACAGTATCGCCGTACACTGCATAACAGGAGGTGCTGCCGATAATTATACCGCCCACCAAAGCGATCAGCAGTAAAATGATAAAAAATAACAGCATCAAACGTTTTTTAAATGCTTCGGTAAAAAAACAGGTTGTCACGTGTCTGCACTCCTTCATAGTCAGAATCTGTCGGATAATCTGTTCCTGAATGATTCTATTCCACAATGATATTTTCACACTTTTGCCGTAAGATGGTCAAATCTCCGAAAATGCAGCCGGACGGATTATACTCCGACGGCGGCGCATATACTAACAGAGCGGGCAAAAAACCCGTAAATTTATGATGAGGTGACTACTATGCATCAGAATGAATTTTTTTCTAAAGGCAGCTTTTCTGTAACCGGTACGCCGTTTGATCCCTATGGTGCAGATGGCAGGGCAGAGCGTATGAATGCCAGAGTTATGCCGTCACCATTTCTTTTGCCGTACCAGCCAGTCCGTTTCACCATGCTCAGAAATACCATACCCGAGGATTGCGAGCCGACGGGATACGGGTTTTTCTGAATCAGCTCAGCCATCTGCTATTGCAAAATTATATGCTGCCTGTTAGAAATTATTGACAATTTTATTGGAATATTATATAATGAATTTGTTGACTATTTGTTCACCGTACCCTGCCAGGGGCGGTCAGAATAAAGCTGAAATGGCTTGCAAGCAGCGGAGGATGATAAAATGAGCAAATTACAGGAACTGATTGTTCAGTATTTTGAAGAAAATGAAGATAAAATGATATATGATAAAATTATCTACGAAATCCAGACCTGTGAAACACTGTGGTCTGCTTTTTCACCTGTTACAAAGAATCATTTTGTGGATTATGTACAGGGAAGACCGACTGCTTTTTTGTTTTCTGAAAAAGAATATTGCAAGGATTATGGCGAGCATATGAAGGAAGAAGGCTATCTGGTCGGCAGCGCAGAATGTTCTAAGGAAAACAGACTGGCTATGTTTACCGATTATCATAGAAGCGGTTTTGAATGCGTCATTGTAGACAACGGAAAACGCTATCTGCTGATGGAGCTGACTGACCTGATCAATGTGCCGGATTATGAGTCGGAGCCGGAGGAAAACAGACCTATTATCAATCCGGATCTTCTGTGCAGTGCGGACAGATTTTTCCAGTGTCTGGCTGCCAATACCGTTACGCCGGATAAGGAGATCAATTTGTTGGTGGATACCTACTACGCCAAGTATCTGATTCCCATTGAAGGCAAAATAGAGAATAATCAGGTAAGCATCCCCGGACTGGAAAGAAGCGATGGTGTAAAGGTCGTTCCGTACTTTACAGATATAGCAGAGTACCGCAAATTTGATCAGAACAACCGATTCAGGATTGCTATTTCGGATTACACCCAGATCGAAAGCTTCTGTAATGCCGGAGAAACGGTTGTTATCAATCCAATGGGCTTTAATTTCACTCTGACAAAAAAGACGGCAGATGCAGTGCGCAATGCACTGAACGCTGTACCGAAGAACGGCAAGGCAGAACGTGCAGTGATTTATCAGCCCGACCGTGTACCTGTAGCACTGGTAGATGGACTGAACACCCTGCTGGATCAGACCGAGGGTGTAAAAGCCGGCTATATCAAGGGTCTGCGAAAGAAGGGACAATCTCAGCTGCTGGTCATCATTGACTGTGGTGACAGCGATGAGGAAAGAACAAAGGAGATCCTGGATATGGTGAGGGAAGAAATGAGCTCCGCTGATATCAAGGAGGAAGTGGATTATATACCTGCATCCAGCGGTATCGGACAGACAGCAGCTGCTGATTCCCAGCCTTTCTTTGAACGGGTTATCGTGGATGTCAGCCTGCCGCCAGAAAATGCGGATCTTGAGCGCACAGATTTTGAACAGTAATCAGATGCCCTTCCTGAATGACGGATTTTTGCCGATGAACCTGTTGCTGATCATTATTCACTGGTTTGCCTCTGATACTCGTAAATGTTAATAGCAGAAGATGCATTGAAACAGCCGTGCAGATCATTTTCAGATCTGCACGGCTTTCTCAGACAGTGAAACAAATTCCGCTTTCAATTTTCATCAGGACTTATACTCCGCATCAGGAGTACCGCCCCTTTCCCATTTTGAAACAGCCTGGGTTGTAACGCCGATCATATCTCCCAGTTCTTCCTGGGTAATTCCTTTTTTTAACCGGTATTATTTTATCTGGTCACCTATCATTCACAGCATCTCTTTTCACCTTTTTATACATTATATCAAAAACAAAACTTTTTATCAACTAAAGAACGCAAGACTAATGCAGCGTGACGGTCCGCTCTGTATAACCTGAATATATTCACACCCGCGGGATGTATACATTAGCCCGCCAATTCAATGCAGAATTGCTATAAACCAAAACCAGACTTAGTGAATATACTTCTGCACGCTACTGTAAAGTACCCTTTGAAATGAGGTGAGCGAGGACGCCCCGGCGGCATGGCGCCGGGGCACCGCAGCGTGACTGGGCGCAGGAAACAGCCCGTCTATCGTCCGTCAGGACAACCGGCGTGCCGCCGGTGTCAATGCTCTCGTTCGTGTTCCTTGCCCCTTCCACTATTGCATCACCTACGTGTGGGCTTGACTTGTATTAGTTTAAGCGGG
>CACZSU010000198.1 GCA_902783855.1 uncultured Ruminococcus sp. | reverse complement strand
TCTGCGGATACCGCCGAAAACATTCCACAGGTTTCCGAAGGATCCGCACTGCCTGACGAAAAAAAAGAGGATGTATCGGTGCAGCTGTCTGACGAAAAAAAAGAGGATGCATCGGTGCAGCTGTCTGACGAAAAAGAAGAGGAAGTATCGGTGCAGCTGCCTGACGGTGAGGAATATACAAGTTCTCAATCGGTTATAGAGCTTGAGCGGGTTATCCGTATATCAGGGGCAGTGTTTGCTGTAATACTTATGATTTTTTGCATAGCAGGTCTGTTCAGAAAACAATAATTGTTTCGTATCAGAACTGTGAAGTTTTGATCAAACCAGCGAAATAATTCCTTTATACTATCAGTGTATATTGTTTTCTGACAAAGCATCTTTCAAATGTATCAAACGCAATGGCATTTAAGGACTTCGGCGGCACACTTACCGATTTGGAGCGTATGTGAATGACCAGTATTGCGAGAAAGCCTATTACAAAATACAAACTAGAACTAAAAAGCATTCATATAATTACATAGTAAAACCGACAGAGTATCAGGATCTTTTTGTTTGATACTCTGTCGGTCTTTTATTCCACTGACAAATCTTCATCTGTCAGTGGATTTCTCCGTTTTCCAGCTCATATTCTTTGATTTTTTGTTTTACGATGGTTTCAACCATATTGGTAAGTAAACGATTTTCTATTTCTGCAATTTTCTTGATTTTAGCATGGTCGTAAACGAGAAGTCGGCGTGTGAACTGTGATTTGATAACAGGTGTATTGATACCTCCCTTTAGGAGTTATGATACCAAATAGAAACCATATATTATAATTATTTTGTTGTGGATGGTAATACATGGAAATATACATTGTCAGTTTTTACGGTCACAGGGAGATAGAAGACATCTTGAAGCGAAAAATAACGGAGCTGATACAGACAAAGCAATATGTATAATTCCTCGTTGGTTGTGAGGGCAAGTTTGATATTCCTGATGCGTCTGTAGCAGGAGAATAAAAAGGCAAATGGATGATGCCTTATATGAAAGCAGAATTTCGTGACAATGAAAAAGAATTCCTTGACTACTATGATGATGTTGTAGATTGCGGGCAATCAGCAAAGGCACATTATAAATCGGCTATGCAGATACGCAACAGGTCAATGGTGGACTGGTCTGACCTTGTTATTTGCCGCATTCAGTACAACAGCGGGGGAGCATACAAAGCAGTCAGATATGCAAAACAGAAATTGAAGCAAATAGTCAATGTTACTGTTCTTGATTATTAATGGGTTTTAATAAAATTAAAATTGGCAGTTTTTGTTTTGAAGAATGCAAAAGGGTAGCCGGACAGTATGAAGGATCAAAGGATAGGAACAAGAGAAGCGGGGGAGCCGAATGAGAATGGGACTTTGTTAATGTCGTATACTATCATTTTTTGCGCTATAAAAAAGCCATTGTCCGAAAATAATTCCCGGACAATGGCTTTAAAAAAATTGTGCTCTACAAAAGTTTTTTTGTACTCATCAGACCGATGCCGATAGTAGAAGCGTTATGTATGGTAGCTGTGAGCGTGGGCGGTGCAATTCCTGCTACGCCCAGAGCAATCAGACCGCCGTTAATTGCAAGTATAGAGCGGTAATTTCGCTGTATGCGGTTCATCATGGCTGTGCTGAGCCTTCTGATGGTTATTATCCCCCAAAGGTTGTCCTCAGAAATTGTAATATCGGCTATTTCTCTTGCAATAGCTGCACCGTCCGATATCGCAATACCTACATCAGCAGACGAAAGGGCAGGAGAATCGTTGATACCGTCCCCGACCATCACAACCGTATTCCCCTTCGCTTTTTCGTTCAGAATAAAGCCGGCTTTATCCTCCGGCAAAGTTTCTGCATAAAAGGAATCAACACCGACCTGGGCGGCTATTGATCTGGCTGTGTGTTTGCTGTCGCCTGTCATCATTACGATATTGGTAAATCCGCAGTCCCTTAGTTCATTTACTATTTTTCCGGCTTCCTCACGCAGAGGATCCTCGATGCAGATCACCGCTGCAAGATACTCGTCTATTGCCATATATAATCTGGAGTATTCCATGGAAATGGACAGCAGCTTTTGTTCTTCCCCAAGAGGAACGGCAGTGCCCATATCTTCAAATATAAAGTGATAGCTGCCTATCAGCACAGTCTTGCCGTCAATCGTGGATTTGATGCCGTGTGCAACAATATATTCGACCTTTGTATGCATTTCCTCATGGATAAGATTTTTATCCTTTGCAGCCCTGACGACAGCATTTGCGATAGAGTGGGGAAAATGTTCTTCAAGGCAGGCAGCACACCTGAGTAGTTCATCTTCGCTCATATCGCAGAAGGAAACCACCTTCCTGACAGTGGGTACTGCCTTTGTCAATGTTCCGGTTTTATCAAATACGATTGTATTAGCAAGTGATAGCTTTTCGAGAAACTTTCCGCCCTTGACGGTTATCCCGTAATTGTTAGCTTCTCTTATCGCTGACAGAACCGTAACGGGCATTGCAAGCTTCAATGCGCAGGAAAAATCTACCATCAGAACAGATAATGCCTTTGTTATATTTCTGGTGATAAGCCAGACAAGCAGAGTACCTGAAAACGTATATGGTACGAGTCTGTCAGCAAGATGCTCCGCCTTGCTTTCCGCCTCAGACTTCAGCTTTTCTGTATCCTCGATCATAGATACGATTTTTTCGTATCTGGTAGAACCCACAGCATTTTTTACACAGACCGTCAGTTCTCCCTCTTCAACAACTGTTCCTGCATAAACGGTGCTGTCAGTGGTTTTATGCACAGGGGTACTTTCTCCTGTCAGAGATGCCTGATTTACCATAGCATCACCTGATGTTACGACCCCGTCAAAGGGAATCATACTTCCTGTCCGGATTATGATCTCATTGCCTTCTTTAATGTCGGAAGCATCAATCAGCACGGACTGTTCTCCTGTTTTCAGCCATACCTTTCCCACATTCAGCGACATACTGCCTGCTAAATCACTGACGGATTTTTTATGCGTCCAATCCTCCAGTATTTCTCCGATATCCAGTAGGAACATGACAGAGCCTGCTGTATTGTAGTCCCGTCTGAGCATAGAAACAGTAATAGCCGTTGCATCTAAAACGGGAACCTCCAACTTTCCTTTGGCAAGACAGCGGAGAGCCTTCCACACAAAGTGAGCCGTTTTTACTGCTAAAATAAAAATACGCAGCTGAGGCGGCAGCACTATTTTGTTTACAGCATGAGCCGCAGTCTTCCGAATCAGCTTACTTTTATATTCATCGTTCAGTTCTCTCGAAGCTGTCACTGCTGCGAGAGAGCTTTCTGAAACAATAATATCATTTGTATGTAAGTCTGTTAAAAGCCTCAGAATTTTTTTTCTGTCGCAGGTGTATTCCAGCATCAGATCATTAGTAGGGGCATACACCTTGCAGCGTTTGATAAACTGTTTTTCAGACAGACTGCAATAAAGTTTATCAAGGTCTGTCAGACTGAGCTTTTGTAAAATATGCAGCCGTAAACGACCCTGTATTTCATGTTTTATCTGATATTTCATTTTGAGTCACCACAGAAAACGAATCGTTATTCTTCGCTGATCTGCTCATCGTTACTATAATTATTTTCCGATCCTGTCCCGCAGACTGCTGCTTCTTCCTTTTCTCGTTCTGCATTGATCTGCTTTGCTTCTGCCAGAATATCCTCAGCATTTTCCTGAATGGTAGTTGCAGTTTTTACGATGCTGTCCTTTGCTCGGAGGGTGGCTGCCGTGCAGTGTGTATAAACCTTTTTGGCATCTCTGCTTGAAAGCAGCCTGATGCCTGCCGTGCCGAATAATACTCCTCCTAAGAATGTCAGAAGTGTTTTGCTTAACGTTGTCATGCTATTAACCTCCT
>CACZSU010000197.1 GCA_902783855.1 uncultured Ruminococcus sp. | reverse complement strand
GATTATGTTCGATTGTCTGCTCGATCCTCGCAATATTCTTAGAATTTTGGATTTCTAATTTTCTTTTAAAGAAAGTTGAATTCCCTGATTTCAGGGATTCAGGTGTTGAATAAAGGACAGAAATATAGTATAATATGAATATATGCAAAAAAATAATGCGGATGTCAGACAGATGGAGTATACGGTATTATGAGAGTATTAGGGATTGACCCGGGTTATGCGATCGTGGGCTATGGTGTAATAGATTATCAGGGCGGCAGATATCGTGCAGTGGATTATGGCGCGGTAACAACGGATGCGGATATGCCCTTTCCGCAGCGGCTGCAATATATTTATAATGAGATTGTGTCGGTCATTATTGAGCATGATCCGGATGAAATGGCAATTGAAAGGCTGTATTTTCAGAATAACCAGAAAACAGCGATTGATGTTGCACAGGCAAGAGGGGTGATTCTGCTGGCTGCACAGATGAACAATCTGTCAATCAGCGAATATACGCCCTTGCAGGTGAAATCTGCCGTGACAGGCTTTGGACAGGCAAAAAAGCCGCAGGTAATGGAAATGACACGCAGATTGCTGAAGCTGGAAAAGGTGCCGAAGCCGGATGATACGGCGGACGCACTGGCAATGGCAATCTGTCATGCACAATGCTCAGGTACTCGTCTAAGGAATATGCTGAACAGCAAAAGCACAAATATTCGTTTTAACAGGTAAGGTGAAGGTATGACAATACTATATTTTGTTCGTCATGCACAGCCTGACTACCGTACAGGAAATGACCGTACCTTCGGACTGTCGGAGGAGGGGCTTGAGGACAGACTGGCAGCAAAGAAGGCGCTTGCAGACATTCGTCTGGATGCAGCCGTATCCAGTCCTTACCGCAGAAGCAGGATGACAATCGAACCGATTGCACAGGAACGTGGACTTGTTATTGCCACAGATGAACGGCTGCGGGAACGGGATAAGGGCGAGGGCAGCTGCAATACCCATGAGATGTTCAGAAAGCGCTGGGCGGATATGACGTTTCACGAGCAGGGCGGAGAATGCCTGCAGGAAACACAGGAACGCAACATTGCCGCCGTACAGGATATTTTGCAGAAATATGAGAACCAGCATATACTGGTAGGCACACATGGTACTGCATTATGTACGATATGTCATTATTATGACCCGTCCTTTGGCTATGAGGAGTTTATGCGGGTGATTGATTATATGCCATGGGTGGTCAGAATGGAATTTGACGGTATGCGCTATGTGGGCAGAACGGAGATTGCCTGGGTGCCGAAACTATTCCACGGGGTTAAATAACGAACCAGTTACAGGAGGAAAGCAATGATCTATAGCTTAAACGGAACAGTGATACATACAGAACCGAATGCAGTTGTGATAGAATGCGGCGGTGTCGGCTATAAATGTCTGACGACAATGAATACACTGTCAAGACTGCCGGCTGTGGGTGAGAAGGCAATGATATATACGCATATGATCGTCAGAGAAGATGCAGTAGAGCTTTGCGGTTTTGCAGATAAAGGAGAATTAAACTGCTTCAAGCTGCTGACAACGATCAGCGGTGTGGGCGCAAAGGTGGCAATTGCGATTTTGTCCGTGCTGACACCTGAGCAGATTGCTCTGGCAGTTTCTTCCGGCGACAGCAAAACGCTTACAAAGGCAAGCGGTGTAGGCAATAAGCTGGCACAGCGTATTGTGCTGGAAATGAAGGATAAGGTCAAGAAAATGATGCCGTCAGGAACTGTTCCGGAGCCGTCAATGAATACGGCTGCTGTGCCGATGGCTGGCGGCAATATGGAAAAGGCAATCGGCGCTCTGGCAGTGCTTGGATACTCACCGGATGAGGTCACGCCGTTTATGGGCGATATAGACCCGACACTGCCGGTTGAAGCTATTATCGGTGAAACATTGAAGGCAATAGGCAAGAGATAATTTCCACGGAAGAAAAGGACATACGTATGGAAGAGTTAGATTTTGAAAACAGAATTGTGTCGCCCACAGAAATTATGGGCGAAAATGATAACGATAACCCGCTGCGGCCGAGAAGACTGGATGATTATATCGGACAGGAAAAGGCAAAGCAGAATCTGGCTGTTTTTATTGAAGCAGCAAAGCAGCGGAATGAACCGTTGGATCATGTATTGCTGTATGGACCTCCTGGCCTGGGAAAAACCACGCTGTCGGGCATTATAGCCAATGAGTTGGGTGTTAACCTGCGGATTACGTCAGGACCCGCGATTGAAAAACCAGGTGATCTGGCTGCCATTCTGACCAATCTGAACGAAGGTGACGTTCTGTTTGTAGATGAAATTCACCGTATCTCACGGGCAGTGGAGGAAGTGCTGTACCCGGCAATGGAAGACTTTGCAATTGATATTGTGACAGGCAAGGGTCAGATGGCTGCCTCCTATCATCTGCCGCTGCCAAGGTTTACGCTTGTGGGAGCAACTACAAGAGCCGGTCAGCTGACAGCACCTCTGCGGGATCGTTTTGGCGTTACATTGCGGCTGGAGCTGTATAGTCCCGAGGAGCTTGCCAGAATTGTCAACCGGAGTGCCGGTATTCTGGGAATTGCGATTGAGCCGGATGGTGCACTGGAAATTGCGTCCCGCTCAAGAGGAACACCCCGGATTGCTAACCGTATGCTCAAGCGTGTACGGGATTTTGCACAGGTGATGTCGGATGGGGTTATTACGCTGCGGACCGCCCAGATTGCGCTGGAGCGGCTGGAAATAGATGAATTGGGACTGGATTCCAATGACAGACGGATGCTGAATGCAATTGTGAAGTTTTATCGGGGGGGACCGGTGGGACTGGAAACACTGGCGGCTGCGATTGGTGAAGAAGCAGTGACAATCGAAGATGTAATCGAGCCGTATCTGATGCAGATAGGCTTTCTGAACCGGACACCCAGAGGAAGATGTATTACACGTGCGGGCTGTTTGCATATCGGAGTAGAGCTGCCGGATATGCAGGATGCACAGCTGAGCTTGAAAATGTAGCAGACAAAGCACATCAATCATTGTGCAGCAGGTACCCTGAGTTGCATACTTCCAGGGCGGAATGAGTGACAAAAAGAGGTGACGGAATGGCAGTACTGACTGTTTCACAATTGAATTTTTATATCAAATCCCTGATGGACAGTGACAGCCATTTAAAAATGGTGTATATGAAGGGAGAAATATCGAATTTTACCGATCATTACCGGACAGGGCATCTGTATATGTCGCTGAAGGATGAAAAGGCGGCGGTCAAAGCAGTGATGTTTGCCGGAAATGCTGCTCGTCTGAAATTTCATCCCGAGGATGGTATGCGGGTGATTGTACGGGGCTATGTATCCGTCTATACCGTATCGGGGCAATACCAGTTCTATATTGAAGATATGCAGCCTGATGGTATCGGAAGTCTGAGCCTGGCATATGAACAGCTGCGGAAAAAACTCGCAGAAGAAGGATTGTTTGACGAAGGACATAAACAGCCGCTGCCCCGCTTTCCGGAGCGGATCGGCGTAATTACCTCACCAACAGGCGCTGCGGTACAGGATATCTGCCGTATTCTGGGCAGACGTTACCCAATCGGAGAGGTGATATTATATCCGGTACTGGTGCAGGGAGAAGGTGCCGCCAGGCAGCTGACAGAGGCTGTACGCACATTTGACCGGCTGCAATGTGCCGATGTCATTATTATTGGTCGGGGCGGAGGATCCATAGAGGATCTTTGGGCTTTTAATGATGAAAAGCTGGCAAGAGCTATTTATGACTGTAAAATACCGGTTGTTTCAGGTGTGGGACATGAAACGGATTATACAATCTGTGATTTTGCAGCGGATGTGCGGGCGTCCACGCCTTCTGCGGCTGCCGAGCTGGTGTCGCCAGAGGAGGGCGAACTGGTGGGGAATATTGTGTATTTGCGGCAGAGAATGCTTTCGCTGATGCAGACAAGGCTGACAACCGAGCGCAGCAGACTGGATCAGCTCTCCCGGGCAAAGGTGCTGCGGGAGCCGACAGAACAAATTCATATCAAACAGATGCATCTGGATATGCTGACTAACGCCCTGCGTTCCGCCTATCGTACCAGAACGGCAGCATACCGCCAGACATTTACGGCATTGACAGCACGGCTGGATGCGCTCAGTCCTCTGAAGGTGCTTTCCAGAGGGTACACAGCCGTATTCAAGGACGCGG
>CACZSU010000196.1 GCA_902783855.1 uncultured Ruminococcus sp. | reverse complement strand
TATACAGAATGCAACGGAAATACCCGAAGTGAAGAAGACAATCGTAAAGCTGAGAGAACTGAGCGAGGATGAGCAGCTCCGCAGACAGGCGTTTTATCGTGAAATACGGTTGCATGATGAAGCAACCGCCTTAGGCACTGCAAGACGGGAAGGCTTTGCAGAAGGTGAAAGGACTGGAATTCTGAGAACCTATGCAGATCTTGTCCTAAGATAAAATAATAGTGGCAAACAGAGCAACTGACAATTTGATTAAGCTGCGTAAAAGCCGTGTGCTGTTAAATGCATTCCGCGGGTGTGAATTTGTTTAAGCTATAACCAGAGCGGAACGTAGTGCAGCGACTGACGCGTCTAGGGAGCGCCGGCTCGGCGTATTATCATTGGCGGACGCTGCAAGGCGGGTTGGTATGACAGAAAAAGAGTTTATGCAGCAGGCAGGGCTGGAATAAGCAGAAAACTGAAAGGAATATGAGGTCAGAAAACATGATATATAATAACATACTGGAAGCAATGGGGCATACACCGATGATCAGGCTGAATCGGATGAATAAGCCGGGGAATGCGGAGATACTGGTGAAATTTGAAGGATTGAATGTAGGCGGATCCATAAAAACGAGAACGGCATATAATATGATCTGTCATGCCGAGAAGGAAGGCAGGATACATCCGGACACCATCATTGTCGAGCCGACCAGCGGTAATCAGGGAATAGGTCTGGCATTGGTGGGTGCTGTCAGAGGGTATCGGACGATTATTATCATGCCGGATTCCGTGAGCGAGGAAAGGCGCAAGCTGGTACGCCATTATGGAGCAGAGGTTATTCTGATTCATGACGATGGGGATATCGGAAAGTGCATACAGAAATGTCTGGATACAGCCTTGCAGATGGCGAAGGATAATCCGGATGTATTTGTTCCGCAGCAGTTTGAAAACGAGAACAATACCAATGCACATAAGTATTATACTGCGCTGGAAATACTGGAACAGACAGCAGGAAAGATAGACGGCTTTTGTTCGGGGATTGGCACAGGCGGGACGATTACAGGAATCGGAGAAACGCTGAAAAAGCAGTATCCGGATATGGAAATCTGGGCAGTGGAGCCGGAACACGCCGCTATCCTGGCAGGTGGTACGATCGGTACGCATTTGCAGATGGGAATAGGTGACGGCATCATTCCGTCTATTCTGAACCGGGAAATCTATGACCATATTCATATCGTTACGGATGAGGATGCGATCAATACAGCCAGACAGCTTGCTTCGCTGGAGGGCATCATGTGCGGTATTTCCAGCGGGACGAATGTAGCGGCGGCACTGAAGCTGGCAGAAAAACTAGGTGAAGGCAAAACCGTTGTGACGATTCTGCCGGATACAGCCGAGCGGTACTTTTCTACACCGTTGTTTGAAGAATAAACGGCGGTCATGTATCAGGGGGGAAAGATATGCAGCTGACAGACATTGACGGAGGACAGACATTTGATTTCGGGCGAATATCCGATGATTATGGCAGGTACCGGGACATATATCCCGTGAGTATGTATGAAAAGCTGGTATCCCTGGGCATTGGCAGAAAGGGACAGCAGATTCTTGACCTTGGCAGCGGCACGGCAGTGCTTCCTGTCAATCTGGCGCATACTGGTGCGCAGTTTACAGCGACCGACATTTCCGAAAACCAGATTCGCTGCGGAAAACAGATTGTTCAGGAAAGGCAGATTCCCGGTATTCGTTTCCGGGTTTGTTCTGCCGAAGCCACGGGCTTTGAAGACGACAGTTTTGATATTGTCACGGCGGCACAGTGTTTTCAGTATTTTCAGCCGGAGAAAGCAGCGCAGGAGATCAGAAGGGTGTTGAAGCCCCATGGCTTATTTTGTAAGATATTTATGGACTGGCTACCGCAGGAGGATCCGCTGATTGGTGAAATGGAGCGGCTGGTTCTTCGGTACAATCCGGCATGGAGTGGATATGGCTTTGATCACTACCGTTATTGTTATCCTGAATGGGCGGAGGGCAGATTTGATATAGATACCATACATTCCTACCGAACGTATTTGCAGTTCAGCAAAGAAAACTGGATTGGCAGAGTCAGGAGTTGTCGGGGAATAGGCGCCAGTCTTTCGCC
The DNA here is from genome assembly GCA_902783855.1 of uncultured Ruminococcus sp. Taxonomy (GTDB): domain Bacteria; phylum Bacillota; class Clostridia; order Oscillospirales; family Acutalibacteraceae; genus UBA1213. The sequence continues at coordinate 450 of CACZSU010000196.1, read as the reverse complement.
GGAAACAGCAGCTGCATTTGAGAAGGAATACCGTCAGCTTCTGGAAGCCTATACGGAACCCTTACAGTTGCTGCACGAAATCCACATAGAGCTTTATCGTGCTATTTGAAGCTATCACAAAAACGAATCCCCGGAAGGTCTTATCGGCTTTCCGGGGAATTTCTAGTTATATGCATCAGGGGCAAAGAGAAGTTTACGCAACAGCGCCGCTGCCGGCGTGCCGCCGGTGTCGCGCACTCTCAGTTAAATTCTGCGCCCAGTCACGCTGCGGTGCCCCGGCAATGCCGGGGCGTCCTCGCTTACCTCATTTCAGAGGGTACTTTACTGTAGTATGGGGAAGTTTGTTCGCTAAGTTTAATTTTGGTTTATAGCGGTTTTACTTTTAATTGGCGGGCTGGTGTATGCATTCCGCGGGTGTAAATATGTTCAGGCTATAACCAGAGCGAAACG
>CACZSU010000195.1 GCA_902783855.1 uncultured Ruminococcus sp. | reverse complement strand
GGTCAAAAGATTCGACCGAGAGCATCGGGAGCGCCGGCTCGGCGCCCTCTTGTGGTCTTCCTCTTTGGTCTACCAACCAACGGCTGTTATAATAGCAGGTTCGGCGAACGCCGATACAAAAGCGGCGGGGCTGTTGTGTGACCCTCCCTTAGTCACTAAAGCACTCTTTTCCGAAAGCAGTTTAATTTTCCATTTTCCACTTTCCATTTTCAATTTCAGATTTCCGTGCTAGCTCCCATTTCAGGGGCGCCTTTTCCAGCAAATCCTGATACAAAAGCTGCGGGACTTCTGAACAGTCCCGCAGCTTTTACGTCTAGGCTAAGAGTGGTTTTTTGATCAGATAAGTCCTGCTTTTCTCTGATTCAGAATGTGCTGCGCATTCGTCTTTGCATAATATGCAACCGCAGGTGAATCATCTGTTGCAGGCTTGTGACAGAAGTAATAATAATCTGTCGTGTCGGGATTCAATGCCGCTTTGATCGCTTCCAGACTTGGATTGCAGATCGGTCCGGGCGGCAGCCCTTCTATGAGATAGGTACTGTAGGTGCTCGTAAAGCTCGATTTCAATGCCTCAGGTACCTGACTTCTGCTGCGATAAGGATAAAACTCTGTTGAGTCAAGCTGTAAGAACAGGAAACCCGTTTCACCCTTCGGATTGATACCGCCTGTATCCTTTGTAGCCAGACGATTGTGTATGATGGATGAAATGACATACATATCTTCCTTGTCAGCAGCCTCTGCCTGTATCAGGGATGCCATCGTCAGTACCTCTTCCATCGACATATTGGCAGCCTTTGCTCTCGCTTCTACCGTAACCTTCTTTTCGTTTTTCTCAAAACGCTGCCGGCTCAGATATAGCTTCCGGCGGTAGTTGGACAGGAACTTTCTTGCTATCGATTCGGGCGACTCGCCTACATAGAAATCATATGTATCCGGGAACAGATACCCCTCCAGACGGTAGTATCTTTCCTTCGGATTGGTAATGCCCTTCAGGAAGGTATAGTCCTCGTCCAGCTCTGTGGAATTACAGTACTTGATAAATGCCTCTGCGCTGCATACCTTGTTTTTCTCCAGCAGCTTTGCATAATCATCAATGGTAAAGCCTTCCGGGAACTGTATGGTTACAACGTCTGTACGGTTCATATCCGACTGCATATAGTTGATGATCGCCTGATAGTCCTTGTTGGTCTGAATTTCAAAGGTACCGTTAGAAAATCCGGACGTCGCATGGGTGATGGTGGCATATGCCTTGAAAAATCCTTCGTTGCCGATGACCTTTTTCTCCAGCAGTATGTCTGTTACCTGATCCAGTGTGGCATTTTTCGGAATCGTTACGGAAACCGTCTTTTCATCCTCTCTGCCCACCGCCAGCATATCATTCACACCCACCATCAGGAACTCTCCCGTAATGATGGATACAAATACAATCATCGTCAGCCATACCGTGCGGAAAATAACCCGGTTCTTTCTTGCCTTGCGCTTGCTGCGCTTTTTGTCCAGACGGATGGCAGCCTTCAGCTCATCCTTGTCCAGCACTTCATCGCTGCTTTCAGCTGATGTTTCACTGTAGCTGGTGATTTCTCCCGGCTCCGCAGCCTCTGTGTATCTGCTTTCGTCAGATGCATGACTGCTGCTGTCCAGATTTTCCGGCTCCGGGGCAACAGTACTGCCCTCATCGGGAATATCATCCAGATCGTCAAAGCTGATTTTAAATCCCTCAATTTTCTCCTGTCTTTTCTGTTCAAGCTCATTATCCATCGGCTCAAACCCTCCTTCTTCAAGCTCGCAGCAATCAGCGCTGCCTTACCCTGCGGCAGACAGCCGCCTGCTCTATAACAACCTTTGGCTTATCCTTTTTGATGTATAATGCTGACCCTTCTGTCAGTAACCACAATGTCCATCACCGCATCAAACGGCTCGTGGGGGATACGTTGTGTAAAAAAGCAATGCTCATAGCAAAGTCCGATTTTCAGACCTTGGAACTCTGCCAGAAAACGGTCATAATAGCCTTTGCCGTAGCCCATCCTTACGCCTGTAATATCAAATGCCAGTCCGGGAACAATACAGACACCTTCATGGGGTGCTTCTATTTTCCGGCAGACGGACGGATCCGGCTCCATGATGCCGTAAAACCCTTTTTGCAGCTGTCTGCGGTCTTCAATCAGATAATGCTCCAGCGTACACGAACCTGTCACGCATTTCGGCACAACCACAGGCACCTGCTTTTCCAGCGCCAGATCAATCAGCTGCAGTGTGTCTACCTCTGTACCGGGCATGGAAACATAGCAGTATAAATAGTTTCCCCATCTGCTTTGCAGAATATCCCTTGCCCGCTGAAAGATCAGACTGTCAGCCTGGTCTTTTTCCTGTGCGGTCATAGCCTTCCTGCGCTGCCTGCATTCTGTGCGAAGCTGTGCCTTTGCCTGGATTACGGACGGCATTGGATCGCCGCCTTCACCTGAGCGGCAGCAGCCTCTCCCTGCAAGGCACTCAGCAGCTCCAGACCGAATTCGGTTGCAACGCCCATGCCTCTTGCAGTAATTATCTGTCCGTCATGCTCTACATAGCCATTGCGGCAGACAGCGCCCTGCAAATCGTTTTCAAAGCCGGGGAAAGCGGTTGCTTTCTTGCCGTTCAGCATCCCCAGATGTCCCAGAATGGACGGTGCTGCACAAATCGCTCCGATCAGCAGATTCCTTTCAAAGCAGTAGGTTACTGCTTCGATCACGCCGGACGATTTTTCCAGATTCAGCGTACCGGGCATTCCGCCGGGCAGAATCACTGCCTGTACGTCATCATCCAGTACCAGCTGATCCAGTGTCATATCAGCCTCTACGGCAATGCCGTGGGAGCTTCTGATCATCTTACCGCCCACGCCGACTGTTTTTATATCCACCTTTCCCCGTCTGAGTATATCAACAGGGGTAAGTGCTTCTATGATTTCAAAGCCTTCTGCGAGAAAAAGATATACCATAGCGAACATCCTTTCGATATCATTCAGACACTCCGAATTGCTGTGTCCATATACATCATTTATTTTATCACATCTCATTCATAATATCAAGCAGTTTACCAATGATATTTCTGAATTTCAGACTGCGGGATGCAGCTGAATGGTTCTATTTATGATACTGGCTGTGACCGAGAATCTGAAAACCGCGGTATACCTGTTCACAAAGCATGACACGGGCAAGCTGGTGCGGAAATGTCATTTTTGACATGGACAGCTTTACGGACGCAGCCTTTTTCACCTCGTCAGACAGTCCCCAGGAACCGCCGATCACAAACACCATATTGCCGCCCCCGTAGGCTGCATTCTGTTCCAGCAGTTCTGCCACCATTTCGGACGAATACTGCCTTCCTTCAATGCAGAGTGCTGCTGTCTGGGCACCCTTCGGAATCCTTGAGAGGATCCGTTCCCCCTCTTTTTGCAGCGCCTGACTGATCTGTGCCTGTGACGGCCGGTCGGGCAGCTTTTCCTCGTCCACCTCTGTAATGCAGAACTCCGCATACCGTCCCATGCGTTTACTGTATTCCGCACAGGCATCCCGCCAGTATGCCTCCTTCAGCTTTCCTACACATATCAGATTTACCTTTATCATATTCTTCCCGTTATCCTCCTGTTTATGCCAGCTGCATTATACAATCAGTATAATAAAGGCTTTCCGCCCTGTTCAGGAACTACATTCAGTATATAATCCTGATTACGCTTCATTCCATTGACCTGCAGCTCGCAAAGTGCCGTTTGCTCTGCAAGAGCCGGAATATTATTCTCCCGGCTGAGATGCGCCAGCAATAATCTGGTCGTACCGGTTCTCACCAGCTCTGTCAGCTGGGAGGCACAGGTATCGTTTGACAGATGCCCTATATCCGACAAAATGCGTTTTTTGAGGATATACGAATAGCCGCCGCTTTCCAGCATCCGTACATCATGATTGGATTCAATCACAACCGTATCGCAGCCCTTCAGGGCAGCTGCCATTTCCTCCGTCACTTTGCCTGTATCGGTTGCAAAGGCTGTTTTTCTGCCGTCCGGTGTTTCGATCACATAGCCGAAACCCTCTGCACAGTCATGGGAAACCGGGAAAGGCTTTATCCTCACATCATCCGTTTCCATTCCCTGCACGGTCACCGGCGCTATATGTACCTTTTCATTGAGATAATTTTTTTGTTCCATTGCCCGTATAGTTCCGCCGGAGGCATACACCGGCATTCCCCAGCGGGAGGCAAAGACACGCAGCCCTTGTATATGATCACTGTGCTCGTGCGTAATAAAAACCGCCCGGATGCGGTCGGGGGACAGCTCATGCTCCCGCAGTGCATTTTCGATCTGCCTGGCGCTTCTGCCGGCATCAATCAGCACACCGTTTTCTGCTGTTCCCAGGTAATAGCAATTTCCGCTGCTTCCGCTGAAAAGCGGATATAATCTTGTCATGGTTCCTTCCCCTTTACCAAAAAGAGGGAAGCCATAAGGCTTCCCTTAGATCATGCTTTCTGAACGGATGGTTCGTCTATCTGTACCCGTCTGATATCGGCGCCGAGTGCAGCGAATTTCTCTACTACATCCTCATAGCCTCTTTCAATATGGCGGATATCCTCGACCTGTGTGGTACCGCTGGCGCCAAGACCGGCAACGATCATAGCGGCACCGGCTCTCAGGTCTGTTGCTTTGACGGGCGCGCCGCGCAGCTGGTCAACACCTTCGATAATAGCGAGCTTTCCGTCAACAGAAATCAGCGCTCCCATCCTTCTCAGCTCTTCTACATAGCGGAAACGGTTATCCCATACAGCCTCATTGACAATACTGGTACCGTCCGCCATTGTCAGAATGGCAGCAATCTGGGGCTGCATATCGGTAGGAAAGCCCGGATGGGGCATTGTTTTGACATTGCAGCGTCTGAGCCGTTCATTCTTGATGATTCTGACAGCATCGTCATATTCCTCGATCACCACGCCCATTTCCCGCATTTTAGCCGTAATGGATTCCAGGTGCTTGGGAATAACATTATTGATCACCACATCGCCGCCTGCGCTGGCAACTGCCGCCATATAGGTGCCTGCTTCTATCTGATCGGGAATGATGGAATAGGTGGTACCGTTCAGGCGGGTCACGCCATTGACCTTGATGACATCGGTACCGGCACCGCGGACATCGGCACCCATGGAATTCAGGAAATTAGCCAGATCGACAATATGCGGCTCCTTGGCAGCATTTTCAATAATCGTCCTGCCCTCCGCCTTTGCGGCAGCCAGCATAATGTTCACAGTGGCACCAACAGAAACCACATCAAGATACACATGACCGCCAACGAGCTTATCAGCTTTGATTTTGATCATGCCGCTTTCCACAATATGGCTTGCGCCCAGCACCGTAAAGCCTTTGAGGTGCTGATCTACCGGACGGACGCCGAAATCACACCCGCCGGGCAGGGCAACCTCTGCACGGTTGAATTTTCCTAATAATGCCCCCATCAGATAGCTGGAGGCTCTCATATGTCTGACCAGATCATAGGTAGCAACCGGCTCCCGGATACCCTTGGGATCAATTTCCAGAGTCGATTTATCTATTCTGCTGACAGATGCGCCCATTTCACAAAGAATTTCTGCAATAAGGTTAACATCCTGGATATTCGGGACGTTTTCTATACGGCAAACGCCGTCTGATAAGATGACAGCGGGGATAATCGCAACTGCTGCATTTTTCGCACCGCTGATCTTCACATTTCCATGAAGCCTGTTACCGCCGTTGATAACAATTTTTTCCAACCCTCAACACTCCTGATCCAAACACATAATCGTGTATACAAATATAATGAAAAACAGACACGCATATATGCCGCCACAGCAGCAGATACAGCGGAATGATATGATAGCAAGCCGAAGCTATCGGGAACAGTCAGCCTGGTACTGTTCCGACAGCAAAATTATCATTTCTGACCATATGGATAAAAATCCACTCTTGAGTTATCATAATACAAACAGCCCGGATTGTCAATAGATTTTTTTGATAAAAAGCCGTTTTCGAAGATTTTTCCCCATATTTTGTCAATTTCCGCTCTGTTACTGTAAAGTTTTTTGGTTCACAGGCAACCTTTCGGGCATATGTGTAAAGTAAAAGCCTTTACACATCATTCTGAACCGGCAGTCAAGCCATATAAAATGCATACAAAGCCCTGTAGGTCATATACACATCCAGCTTGGAAACCACTTCCATGGGTGCGTGCATAGACAGGACAGGCACACCCAGATCCACCACATCTGCATTGAGATTTGCCACGAATTTAGCGATCGTACCGCCGCCGCCGCCGTCAACCTTGCCCAGTTCGCCTGTCTGCCAGAGTACGCCGGCATCGTCCAGAATAGCTCTGACCTTTGCCATATATTCCGCGCTGGCATCGGAGGTAGAATATTTGCCGCCGCTGCCCGTGTATTTTGTAATGACAGCACCCTGGTTGAGGTAGGACGCATTGTTGGCTTCAAAGGCAGAGGCATAGGTGGGATCAAAGGCAGCATTGACGTCTGCTGACAGGCAGGTGCTTTTAGCCAATACATGGCGGGTTTGTTCACCGTCAGCCTGTGCCAGGTCTGCGACAAAATCTGCCAGGAAGGTAGACTTCATACCGGTATTGCCGTCAGAGCCGATTTCTTCTCTGTCCGTAAGTACGGTGATAATGGTGCTTTCGGGTACATCAGCATCAATGGCTGCCATGAGAGCCGGATAAGCGCATACCTTGTCGTCATGTCCGTAAGCGCCGATCATGCTGCGGTCCAGCCCCAGATCCCTTGCCCGCAGTGCCGGCACCATGTGCAGATCAGCGGAGAGGAAATCCTCTTCCAGAATACCGTATTTTTCAAAGAGAATATGCAGGATATGGAGCTTTACGCTTTCGCTTTCCTCGTCCTCATTGAAGGGTCTGCTGCCCACAAGGACATTGAGATGCTCGCCGTTGAAAGCCTTGGTCATTACCTGGGACATCTGTTCATTGGCAAGATGGGGGAGGAGGTCTGTCACACAGAAGCAGGGGTCGTTTTCTGACTCGCCAATTTCAATGGGAACGCTGGTGCCGTCCTTGCGGACAACCACGCCGTGCAGTGCCAGCGGAACAGTGGGCCACTGGTATTTTTTGATACCGCCGTAATAATGCGTTTTGAACATAGCGAGTGCATTCTTTTCATAGACAGGCACAGGCTTGAGGTCGAGCCTGGGTGAATCTATGTGGGCAATACCCAGCCGTACACCGTTGTGTGTGCCGTTTTTGCCAATAACAGCCAGCATAATAGCCTTGTTGCGGTTGTTGACATATACCTTGTCGCCGGCACTGTAGGACTTGCGATAGTCATACTCCGTGAAGCCCGCAATTTTTGCAGCCTCCACCGCATAGATAACCGCTTCCCGCTCTGTTTTTGCCTGATTGAGGAAATTCTTGTATTCCTCACAGAATTCGTCTGCTTTTTTCATTTCTTCGGCATCGACTCTGACACAGCCGTTTTTACGGTTCATAAACAGCTTTTCCTTCATCAATGCCGCTTTGCTTTTTTCCTTTGATTCTGACATAATCATGCGCATCCTTTCTCTGTTTTGTTATCTTTGCCTTTGCAGCTAAGGGTAGTTATGCCGTGGGAACCCCTTCCTGAAAAAACGGTTTTTGCTTCATACCATGGTAGCGGGATGCATTCACCAGCCCGCCGATCAATAGTAAAACTGCTATTAACCAAAACCAGACTTAGCGAATAAACTAACTCCAGCTACTGTAAATTACCCTCTGAAATGAGATAAGCGAGGACGCCCCGCAGGGGCACCGCAGCGTGACTGGGTTATTACCCAGCCCGTCTATCGCCCGTCAGGACCGGCGTCGCTGCTCTCGTTCGTATTCCTTGACCCTTCTGCTATTGCATCTCCCACGTGTGGGCTTGGCTTGTATTAGTTCAGGCGGGCGGATATCCAGCAGGGAGTTAAGGAAGGGAGTTTTCCAAAGGGGGGAACCTTAAGAGGGTACCTACATACACGGCAAGCCCACACAGTGGAGCTGGACAGTATGTGGGGTCAAAAGATTCGACCGAGAGCAGCGGGTGCGCCGGCCCGGCGCACCTCTTGTGG
>CACZSU010000194.1 GCA_902783855.1 uncultured Ruminococcus sp. | reverse complement strand
TTTTTAGGAAAGGGGTCTGGGGGATAACCCTTTGTTTTTAAACAAAGGGTTTCCCCCAGGAAAATGCTAGCAAAATTGATTTCCGTGGTCGCCGCCGGCTCGGCGCTTGCAGGGAAGAGGAATTTGTGCTATAATTAAAGTGCGGTGGTGTATCTGCCGATAAAATTAGAAAGGACGTTTTTTCTATGAGTATGGGAAAAATACTTGTTGTGGATGATGATATTAATATTTGTGAGCTGCTGCGGCTGTACATTGAAAAAGAGGGTTTTGAGGTAGTGATCGCCAATGATGGCGGTCAGGCTATTACAAAGTTCCGCACGGAAAAGCCGGATCTGGTAATGCTGGATATTATGCTGCCGGTGTTTGACGGCTGGCAGGTGTGCCGTGAAATCAGAAAAACATCCAAATGCCCCATTATTATGCTGACAGCAAAGGGCGAGGTATTCGATAAGGTACTGGGTCTGGAGCTGGGGGCTGATGACTATGTGACAAAGCCGTTTGAAACCAAAGAAATTGTTGCCAGAATCAAAGCGGTGCTCCGCAGGGTCAACGACCAATCCCCTTCGATTGATGTTCAGACAGCTAAAAAGGAAGTCAGCTATGATAAACTTGTAATCAACCTGACTAACTACGAACTGCGTGTGAATAACGAGCAGATTGATACTCCTCCAAAGGAAATGGAACTGATCTACCATCTGGCAAGTAATCCAAATCGCGTGTTTACACGTGACCAGCTGTTGGATGAGGTATGGGGATTTGACTACTACGGTGATTCCCGTACCGTGGATGTACACGTCAAGCGTCTGAGAGAAAAGCTTGAGGGCGTGTCGGATCAGTGGGCACTCAAGACCGTATGGGGAGTAGGTTATAAATTTGAGGTTAAAGAATAGATTTTATGCCAGAAGGTCTTTGTTCCGGAAATATATGAATGTCAGTGTGCTGATTGTGTTTTTCAGCTTTTTTGTCCTCGGAACGATTCTGACTTTTACCATTACGAATTACTGGTCGTCTGAAAAGCTCAATCTGCTGGATGTGCGTGCCAAGAATGTGGCGAACTATATGAAAGGCTACCTTGCAGTCAATGACCCGCTGGATGACCATTTCCAGACAACCTTTACACTGACAAAGCCCGAGGAGGTAGAACGCTTTCTCAGCTTTTTTGCGGGTGAGGTAAATGGCGATATTGCTATCACGAATACCAACGGCCTTACCCAGATTGCTGTAAATGCTGCTGACAGTGACAATAAACTGCCCCTGATCGGACAGCGTTTTGATGATGAGGATTCCTCCGTCCAGAAACAGGAAAACGATGGGGATTCACCCGGCAAGGACAGACGTTCTGATAACAGAGGGGAACCATCTGAACCGGAGGATTATCCACTCCTGCCGGGCTTGTCGCAGGAAACTGACAAGGAAGTGGAACGGATTCCCAAAAGTGCTATTATTCCCTCTGATGTGGTCAGTACAACCATCAACGAAGGAAAATATTTTGCCCGTACAACGCTGGATGGCATCTATTCTACGGAAAAATATGTGGCTGCGTATCCGATCAAATATAATAATGACCGGATTTTTGGCATCGTGATTGTATCAACCGATACCAGCGATGTATCCACCTTTACCGATATGGTGCTCAAGCTGTTTATCCTGTCGGCAATTGCGGCACTGGGCGTTTCGTTCCTCGCTATCAGTATTTTCTCCTATAATCTGGTAAAGCCGCTCAAACAGATGGCACAGGCTGCCAAGCAGTTTGCAAAGGGTGATTTTACCGTCCGTGTCAGTGAAACCAGTAATGACGAAATCGGCGAACTGGCAGTTTCGTTCAATAATATGGCGGAATCCCTTTCTTCGGCGGAGGTTACCCGAAGAAGCTTTATTGCCAATGTATCTCATGAGCTGAAAACGCCTATGACCACCATAGCAGGCTTTATTGACGGCATTCTGGACGGAACGATTCCGCCTGAAAAGAATGAATACTATCTGCATATCGTCAGCGATGAGATCAAGCGTCTGTCCCGGCTGGTGCGTTCGATGCTGGATCTTTCCCGACTGGATAACGGTGAATTGAAGCTGAATTATAAGAGCTTCGATCTGCTGTCCACACTGGTGACGATTCTGATAACGTTTGAACAGGAAATTGATAAGAAAAACATTGAGATACGGGGACTTGATCAGATCAGTCCCAAGAAAATCAACGGCGACAAGGATCTGATTCATCAGATTGTATATAACCTGATTGAAAATGCGGTGAAATTTACGGATGAAGGTGGTTACATTGAGTTCAGTATTACCGAAAACAGTGTGCAAACCGATTTTATTGTGAAAAACAGCGGTACAGGTATTAAAAAGTCGGAAATCCCGCTGGTGTTTGACAAATTCTATAAAACAGATAAATCCCGCAGCAAGGATAAAAAAGGACTTGGACTGGGTTTGTATCTGGTGCGCAGCATTATCCGTCTTCATGGCGGAGAAATCACTGCCAACAGTGTTTATGGAGAATATACGGAATTTCATTTCTATATTCCCAAAAAACAGGAAAAAAAGATCGTATAATGGGAGGGAAATACATTGTCGGAACAGCATAACGGAGGACAGGGTTATCATTACCAGCCCTTTCCGCCGCCGTATCCTGCATTCCAATATGGTGCGGTGCCGGTTCAGAAAAAACAAAGTCACACCGGCAGAATTGTACTGGTCAGTATTTTATCAGCACTCGGGATTATTTTTATCGGTGTGCTATTATTTGTGATTGGCGCAGGTGCCGGAAGACTTGGCGATGAAAAAAAGCCGGCGGAGGGAAGCATGGTAGAATCCAGCTTTGGTGAAGATGCGGATGTGGCACAGGCACCATCTGTCAAGGCGGACCCTAACGGTCCTCAGCTTACACCAGTGGAAACTGAAGAATCTGCATCGGCTGAAACAACCGTTGCAACCAAAGTATATGAAAAAGCCTATCGCTCTATCGTCTGTATTACGTCCTATGACAAGAAGAAGGATTATATTACATCAGCGGATGGGGAAGGCTCCGGAATCATCCTGACCGCTGACGGATACATTGCAACCAACAGCCATGTGATTAACGACAGCAAAAAAACCGGCGTTATGGTGTCTACCTATGACAAAAAGCAATATCTTGCGACGATTATCGGCTTGGATCAGAAAACCGATCTGGCGGTATTGAAGATAGACGCTGAAGGGCTGGAACCGGTTGAATTTGCAGATTCGGACGGATTAGCCATCGGTGAGCTGTGCTTTGCACTGGGCAATCCAGGCGGCTCAGAGTTTTCTCATTCACTGACCAAGGGCGCTGTGTCCGCACTTGACCGCACGCTGACAGGCAGTGCCCACACAAAATATATCCAGACGGATGCAGCAATTAATCCGGGTAATTCAGGCGGTGCCCTGCTGAATGAATTCGGTCAGGTGATCGGCATGAATACAGCCAAGCTGGTGGCGACCGATTATGAAGGTATGGGTTTTGCTATCCCCAGCAATACGGTGATTGAAATTGTCAATAAGCTGATCAAATACGGCTATGTCAACGACAGAGGTACCATCGGAATTGAAGGAAAAACCTGTGATCTCTATATGTCCAAGGTAAATAATGTTCCGCAGGGCATGCTGGTAACAAAGATTGATCCGAAGGGGTCTGCGGCTTCCACACAGTTTAAGGTCAATGATATCATTACACAGATTAACGGTACAGAGGTAAAATCTTCCTATGAGCTGATTGATGAGCTGAAGAAGTACCGCCCGGATGACAAAATAAAGCTGAAAATATTCCGTCCCGCCAAAGAGAAGGGGCAGAAAGGCTATTCCTTTGATATTGAAGTGAAACTGAAAGCTGATACAGGGTCAGAAAATAAATAAAAATATGTAAAAATTTGTAAAAAAACTATTGAAAAAACAAAATAGATGTGGTATGATATGAACATGATAAAAATACGATTGATTCAACCCTTTGTTGTTTTTTCATTATCCCTTCCTTTTGCACAAAACGCAGTCAGAGATGACTGCGTTTTGTGTTTGCAGAGGCTCTCAGGCGAACCGGCAAGTTGATTTCAGCGGGTAAAGGAAGGTGCCCTGGGTGGAGGCTTTCCTAAAAAACGGATCCTTCAGGTTTCTGCGTTCTGTGTCTTGCCTGCACGATATTATTGCTTTGCACAGAGTGTAAATTATCTGATTTGTTTCGCAAACGGAGCCGGGTGCGGATGGGTGCGATCAGAGGGCATCAGGTGAAAGGTTTATGAAAGCACCAGGTACAGAGAGTGAGCGCAGCGTAAAAAGGACGATAATGAAGTTCAAATGTTTTAATACTTCCTGCTGTGTGAAGCAATAAATAATTCTGAAAAAGAATTATTTCGAAAAAATTCAAAACTTTTTAAACAAATCTTTAAAATCGTGAACAGATTATGAATAAAAAACAGTTTTGTTCATGATTTGGTCATTGTTTTTTAATGGCAAAATGCACATAAGATACGCATAATTCGTAGGAAATATAACTAAAAACCGCACAAAAAAAGCGGATTTCAAAGCCGATTCGTCAGAATGCACAAATTTAACTGCCTTTCTTTTACAAATAAATTTAAAAAAATTGTAAAAAAGCTATTGACATTTTGTTCATAAAGAGTTAATATATATTCAACAAAAGAACAGCACACCGAAATCCCCTTCTGGTGAGCAGTTCAAAAAATATTTTTAAGAAAGAGGTAATCTATCATGACACTCCAGCAGAAATTGCTCGCTAAGCAGAGCAAAAAAGGTTTCACACTCGTTGAACTCGTAGT
>CACZSU010000193.1 GCA_902783855.1 uncultured Ruminococcus sp. | reverse complement strand
ATTCCGCGGGTGTGAATTTATTCAGGCTATAACCAGAGCGGAGCGTAAGCGCAGCGACTGACGCGTATAGGGTGCAGCGTCACGCTGCCGGGGTTGACTTTCGGGGAGGGGTGTGGTATAACTGGTTTGGTGGTACCGGAACAGGTCGGTGCTGCTGTCCTGATTGTATCTTATCCGCAAAGCGGAAAGGTAACATTGAGTAAAGGAGAATTGTCAAAATGAAAAATACCGTTTCAACTCTGCTGCAGCAGAAGCAATCCGGTGATAAAATCACGATGCTTACTGCTTATGACTACACGACTGCCAGAATCATGGATGAATGCGGTGTGAATACCATCCTCGTGGGTGATTCGCTGGGAATGGTGATGCTTGGTTATGAAAACACCCTGCCTGTAACCATGGAGGATATGATTCACCATACGGCGGCAGTTACGAGGGGTGTGGAAAATGCCTTTGTGGTGGCAGATATGCCGTTTATGTCATACCAGGTGAGTGTGGAGGATGCTGTGCGCAATGCGGGCAGACTGATGAAGGAAGGCGGCGCCAATGCCGTAAAGCTGGAGGGCGGCGCAGAGGTCTGCGAACAGATTGCGGCGATTGTCAATGCATCTGTACCAGTGGTTGCCCATCTGGGGCTTACGCCTCAGTCGGTGAATGCTTTCGGCGGCTTTAAAGTACAGGGAAAAAGCTACGAAAAGGCAAAAAAGCTGGTGGAGGATGCTTTGAAAATTCAGGAAGCAGGCGCTTGTGCGGTTGTGCTGGAGGGTATTCCCGCAAAGGTAGCTGAACTGATCACCAGCAAGCTGTTTATTCCCACCATCGGCATCGGTGCGGGCAGCGGCTGTGACGGACAGGTGCTTGTCTATCAGGATATGCTGGGGCTGACGACAGGACATACACCGAAATTTGTCAAGCAGTATGCGGCACTGGGCGAGATAATGCGCCAGGGCATCCGTGACTATATCAGCGAAACAAAAAGCGGCGCCTTTCCCGCAGCCGAGCATACCTATACAACCGATGAATCAATCGTCAGCAGACTGACAGAGGAGTATGATCAGAATGAAAATTGTCACAACGATAGATGAAGTACGCAAACAGGTAAAACAATGGAGAGCGGAAGGGCTGACAGTGGGGCTGGTTCCCACAATGGGCTATCTGCACGAGGGTCATGCCAGTCTGATAGATGCGTCCTGCCGTGACAACGACCGGACAGTGGTATCGGATTTTGTGAATCCCATGCAGTTCGGTCCGGCAGAGGATCTGGAAAGCTACCCCCGTGATATAGAGCATGACGCTGCCCTTGTGGAGGCACACGGCGGCGATCTGATATTTCATCCCGAGCCGGAAGAAATGTATCATGACGGATTTTCCAGCTTTGTGGATATGACCGTCCTGACAGAAGAACTGTGCGGTCTGAGCCGTCCGGTGCATTTTCGCGGGGTTTGTACGGTGGTATCCAAGCTGTTCCACATTGTCATGCCAGACCGTGCCTATTTCGGCAAAAAGGATGCCCAGCAGTTAGCGGTGATCCGTCATATGGTGGATGACCTGAATATGGATATTGAAATTATCGGCTGTCCTATTGTCCGTGAGGCAGACGGTCTTGCCAAAAGCTCCCGGAACACCTATCTCAGCGAGGAAGAAAGAAAAGCAGCACTCGTTCTGTCAAAGTCCATCTTTCTTGGCATGGAGATGGTCAGAAACGGCGAAACAGACTGCAAAGTCATTACCGATGCCATGAAGCAGCTGATCGGTCAGGAGCCGCTGGCAAGAATTGATTATGTCAAAATCACTGATGCAAAAACCATGCAGCAGATACCGGTTCTGGATCGTCCGGCATTGTGTGCAATTGCTGTGTATATCGGCAAAACAAGACTGATAGATAATTTCTTTACCGAGGATGTATAAGGAGTAGAATATGGAACTATCAATGCTGAAATGCAAGATACATCGTGCCGTGATCACACAGGCGGAGCTGCATTATGTGGGCAGTGTGACGATTGACGAGGATCTGATGGATGCAGCCGGTTTATACGAATATGAGCACGTGCATATTGTCAATGTCAACAGCGGCAGCCGTATCGAAACCTATGTGATAGCAGGACAGCGGGGCAGCGGCATGATCTGTCTGAACGGTGCAGCCGCCAGAGCAGGTCAGAAGGGTGACCCGGTGATTATCATGGCATATGCCGGCATGACACCTGAACAGGCAAAATGCTATCATCCTACGGTGGTTTTTGTGGATGAACAGAATCATATTGTCCGTACAGCCAGCTACGAAAAGCATGGTGAACTCGCATAATATAACAAAGAGGTCGGTAACCGTACCGACCTCGTTTTATTTTTCAGGGGGTTCCAGTGAGTCAATAGCCTGATGGACGGCATCAAAACCGAATTCCTTGCCGTATTTGTTAAAAGCATAGAAGCCGCCCATGACCTGGTAGGTAATGCGGACGTTGGTAATGATATCGTTTTGCAGCTCCGGGAGCTTTTCAAAAACAAGTGCTTTGATTTCGCTTTCAATCCGTTCAGGCATTCTGGAAAACTGGGAGCCGCTGAACAGGATCATGACCAGTCCGATATTGGCATAGAAGGCTTCAATCATTTCATGTCTGACCTGACGGGCGTCACGAACAATTTCTTCGGGATGCTTGATATTCTGTACGATATTGCGTATGACCTCCATCTGCAGGCTGTCGGACAGGTCGTATATGTCCCGATAGTGCAGATAGAAGGTTGCCTTGCTGATTTCGGCACGTTCACACAGTTCCTTGACCGTAATGCGTTCCAGTGCTTTTCTTGAACGCAGCTCCAGAAATGCATTGTGCAGACTGCGTCTGGTTTTCTTTTCTCTCAGATCCATAATCGTCCTCCTTGTCAATTTTAGAATAGTGTCTGTTAATTGACTGCTGACTAAAACTGTGCATTGATTTATCAGCAGAAAGTGGTATAGTATAGCTAAAGCAAATCCCACCCCTGTTGCTTTGTCTGCTGACTATCATTTTACACTTTCTGTTAAAGACACGCAAGCCCCTCGGAAATCTATTTTTGTTTTTTGCATAAGAACCGGCAGTATGCTGTTAGTGTAAAATACAGTTAGCAAAAAGAGTAACTGCCAATTTGAATCAGCTGCGTAAAAGCAGTGTGCTGTTGAATGTATTCCGCGGGTGTGAATTTGTTCAGGCTAT
>CACZSU010000192.1 GCA_902783855.1 uncultured Ruminococcus sp. | reverse complement strand
GGAACCCACTACCATCGAAGATATCAGAGCCTATCATCCCACCGCCTCCTCCCTCTCCTCCGGACAGGTACTCAAGGAACCCTACAGCTGCGAAAAAGGACGCCTCATCGTACAGGAAATGACAGAATTGCTGGTGCATGACCTGGTCAGAAAAAAGCTGGTAACCAGGCAGCTGGTACTGACAATCGGCTATGACAGGGAAAGCCTGCACACAGAAGCGCCGGTGAGAACCATGAAGGATGCTGTCTTTACGGTTGCTAAGACCGGAAAACGCTACAACGGCAAGGTCGTGCCGGATGCCTATGGCAGACCCCATCCTGCTCATGCCCACGGAACAGTCAACATTCCGCAATATACAAATTCTGCCCGCAAAATCACTGCGGCGGTCCTACAGCTATATGACCGTATTACAGACAGTGAGCTGCTGATACGCCGGGTAACCATAGCCGCCTGCGGGCTGATCAGCGAAAAGGCGGTTCCGGAGGAAGAACCTGAACAGCTGGATTTCTTTACGGATTATACCTCCCTTGAACAGCAGCGCAGACAGGAAAAGGAACAGGACGAAAAAGAAAAAAATATGCTGCGTGCGATGCTCCGCTTACAGGATCGTTACGGAAAGAATGCGGTTCTTCGCGGGATGAATTTCATAGAGGGCGGTACGACCATCGAGCGCAACCAACAGATCGGAGGGCATAAAGCATGAATTCTGAAAAAAAAGATGCCCGAAAGGTCTATGCAGATATCATTGATCTCCCCCATTACCAAAGTACCAGCCGCAAGCATATGTCACTGTACAACCGCGCTGCACAATTTGCGCCCTTTTCAGCACTGTCCGGCTATGGCGAAATGGTACAGGAAGAAGCCCGGCTGACCGATCATGAAACAGAATTGTCTGAAGATCAGATCGAATACCTTAACCGTCAGCTCACGCACATTGCCCGGGTAAAAGAACAGGGCAGCACACCCATCATTTCTATTACTTATTTTGTACCCGACAGCCTGAAATCCGGAGGACGTTATCTGACCACTGCCGCAAAGGTCAGGACGATTGACCGCACCGCACAGAAAATCGTATTATCCGCCTTAACCCACCAGACAGAAAACAGACACATTCCTCTGCTGGAAATTGATTTCAGACATATATCCGATATCCACATTCTTTGCTTTGACTGATATAATGTCTGCATAATTTGTGATGGAACATCCGTTTTGATGAAAAAGGGGGTTCTGTGTGTAAAATTACTGTTGGCAAATTGAATGACTGCCAACCAGAATCAGCTGCGTAAAAACCGTGTGCAGATAAATGCATTCCGCGGGTGTGAATTTGTTCAGACTATAACCAGAGCGCAGCGACTGACGCGTTCAGGGAGCGGAGGCTCGGCGCCGCTCTGTGAAAAAATGCAAGTAAACCCTTGCAGTATCAAAGGAAACGTGGTAAAATAAATCTATCTGATTTCACAGGAGGAATTCAAATGAAAAATACGGAAAAAAACCTGGACACTATCAAAGCACTTTGTACCAACAGAGGCTTTGTCTATCCGGGTTCGGAAATCTATGGCGGTCTTGCCAATACGTGGGATTACGGTCCGCTGGGTGTGGCATTGAAAAATAATATCAAAAATGCATGGCTGAAAAAGTTCGTGCAGGAAAACAAATATAATGTGGGGCTGGATTCTGCCATTCTGATGAATCCCCAGACCTGGATCGCATCCGGTCATCTGGGCAGCTTTTCTGACCCGCTGATGGATTGCAAGGAATGTAAATCCCGTCACAGAGCTGACAATCTGATCGAGGAATTCGATGGCACCAATGTGGCTGGCTGGACAAATGAACAGCTGACGGATTATATCAATGAAAAGAACATCCCCTGCCCCAAGTGCGGCAAGCATAATTTCACCGATATCCGCCAGTTCAACCTTATGTTCAAAACCTTCCAGGGTATTACAGAGGACAGCAAGGATACCCTCTATCTGCGTCCGGAAACCGCTCAGGGTATTTTCGTCAACTTTGCGAATATCCAGAGAACTACCAGAAAAAAGGTTCCGTTTGGCGTGGCTCAGATCGGTAAGTCCTTCCGTAACGAAATCACACCCGGCAAGTTCATTTTCCGTGTAAGAGAATTTGAACAGATGGAGCTGGAATTCTTCTGCGAGCCGGGAACCGATCTGGATTGGTTCGCTTACTGGAGAGGCTTCTGCCGTGACTGGCTGTATTCACTGGGTCTGAAGGAGGAAAACCTCAGACTGCGTGATCATGATCCGGAGGAGCTTTCCTTCTATTCCAAGGCAACTACTGACTTTGAATATATGTTCCCCTTCGGCTGGGGCGAACTGTGGGGCATTGCTGACAGAACAGACTATGACCTGACACAGCATAT
This sequence comes from uncultured Ruminococcus sp., assembly GCA_902783855.1. GTDB lineage: Bacteria > Bacillota > Clostridia > Oscillospirales > Acutalibacteraceae > UBA1213. The sequence goes on along the minus strand of CACZSU010000192.1, from coordinate 5,482 downwards.
CAATACCAGCGGAAAGAGCCTGGAATACTTTGACCCCACAACCAATAAAAAATATATTCCGTATGTTATCGAGCCTTCTCTCGGCGTTGAAAGACTGTTCCTCGCCGTTATGACAGAAGCCTATGACGAGGAAAAAATTGACGAAAAGGATACCAGAACCGTACTGCGCTTCCATCCTGTACTGGCGCCTGTCAAGGCTGCCGTCCTGCCCCTGTCCAAAAAGCTGAACGAGCAGGCTGAAAAGGTATTCGAGATGCTGAGCAAAGACTTTATGGTAGAATATGATGATACCGGTTCTATCGGCAAGCGTTACCGCCGTCAGGATGAGATCGGTACACCGTTCTGTATCACCTACGATTTCGACAGCGTGGAGGACGGCTGCGTAACCGTGCGTGACAGAGATACCATGGCTCAGGAAAGAATCGCAATTGATAAGCTGAAAGATTATATTGCCGCAAAAATGGCATTTTGATGAACCCCCGCACCCTACAGGCAGCTGTATGGTGCGGGTAAATCGCTTTATAGCAAAAAATATGAAAGATTGTGAGATAAAACCTGCAAAATTGTTGACAAGATTTTTGTTTGGTACTATAATATACTTGTATTTGATTTGGAAAGGAAGTCCTTGATATGGCAAAGAAAAATATAGATTGGGAAAATCTGTCCTTCGGTTATATCAAAACCGATAAGCGGTATGTTTCCAATTATTCTGACGGAAAATGGGATGATGGTGCTGTCATCGAAGATGATATGATCACCATGAGCGAATGTGCCTGTGTTCTGCAGTATGCACAGACAATCTTCGAGGGTCTGAAAGCATATACAACAGAGGATGGCAGAATTGTTCTGTTCCGCCCTGACCTGAACGCAGAAAGACTGGCAAACTCTGCCAGAAGAATGGAAATGCCTGTATTTCCCGAGGATCGCTTCGTAGACGCGGTTGTTCAGACAGTTAAGGCAAACGCTGACTTTGTTCCGCCGTATGGTACAGGCGCAACTCTGTACGTACGCCCGTATATGTTTGGTATCAATCCGGTTATCGGTGTAAAGCCTGCTGATGATTTCCAGTTCAGAGTATTTACAACTCCTGTCGGTCCCTACTTCAAGGGCGGCGCTAAGCCTATTACAATCAAGATCAGCGATTTCGACAGAGCTGCTCCTCACGGCACCGGTAACATCAAAGCAGGTCTGAACTATGCAATGAGCCTCCATGCTATCGTAACTGCACATAACGAGGGTTTTGCCGAAAATATGTATCTCGATGCACAGAGCAGAACAAAGGTTGAAGAAACAGGCGGCGCTAACTTCCTGTTTGTTACAAAGGATAATAAGATCGTTACCCCTAAGTCTGACAGCATTCTCCCCTCTATCACCAGGCGTTCTCTGGTATATGTTGCAAAGGAATACCTTGGTCTTGAGGTTGAAGAAAGAGAAGTCTACAAGGATGAGCTGAAGGATTTTGCAGAGTGCGGTCTTTGCGGAACAGCTGCCGTAATTTCTCCAGTAGGAAAGATTTACGACCATGGCGAGGAAATCTGTTTCCCCAGCGGTATGGAAGCTATGGGAGCAACTACGCAGAAGCTGTATGATACATTGACCGGCATCCAGATGGGCAGACTGGAAGCTCCCGAAGGCTGGATCAAAGTAGTAGAATAATGAATGATGAACGAGCCGCAGAATCACTCTGCGGTTCTGTTCTATAGTTTGAAAAAATAATGGCATTTTATAATATTTTTGTTTACTTATACCATAAGAATATGCTATAATAGTAACGTAAGATTGGCAGGTGTGCGGAAGCAAAGGTTTGCTGGTTCCTGTCATCAATAAAAAAACGGAGGTTGAAATTATGGGTAAGTTAATTTCAGAATTCAAAGAGTTTGTCATGCGTGGAAACGTAATGGATCTGGCAGTCGGTGTAATCATCGGCGGCGCATTCGGATCCATTGTTACTTCGCTGTGCGACGATGTGATTATGCCCGGAATCAGCTGGCTGATTGCAACCGTTTCGGGAATGGATTTCAAAAATCCTGAAACAGGTCAGCTTGATTTTACCAAGGTAACCCAGGCGCTGAATGTCGGTCCCATCGAATTCGGTAAATTCGCAGCTGCTATTATTAACTTCCTCATCATGGCAATTATTATTTTCGCTATGGTAAAGGCAGTCAATAAGCTGACAGAACTCCCGAAGGTACTGAAAAAAGGCGAGGAAGAAGAGGAAGAACCTACTACCAAGGAATGCCCCTTCTGCATCAGCGAAATTGATATCAAGGCAACCCGCTGCCCGCACTGTACTTCTGTGCTGACGGAAATAGCTGATGAAGCTCTGAAAGAAGAACCTGCCAAGGCTTGATTTTTTGGATGATAACACTGCATTCCCGATCTGCATGATGTAGATCGGGAAATGTATTCATTTCGTCGGACTGTGATTTTTTATGGTTTGCCGCTCATGACGGCTGACCATAAAAGATACACAGCTCACAAAGTAATGTATAAAAACCTTAAAATAACCTTAAAATAATCTTAAAAATACCTTTAAATAATCTTGATGAGATTTAAGGGTAACTTCATAGATTATTTTAAAAACAATCGAATTTTGTTAGCAAATTATGAACAGGTTTGTTGTATAATAACATCATCAACAAAAAGTAATCAATGAAATCCCTGAAAACAGAACCGCTCCGGTTCCGGACAGCAGGGTTCCATGATGAAACATATGATTAATAATGGAGGGTTTATTTATGGAAAACAAGGAAATGAATAATGCGTATGAAAGCAACGAAATCTATAGCAGCTCTGCACCGCAGAATACAGAAGCACTTTCGATTATGAATCAGACAGCAGGTTCGGCAACTCCGGAAGGATATTCCCGCTACGAAGCATCACAGCCGCAGTCCGGACAGGAATATACAACGTCAGCCAGCAGCAGTTCCTATCCGTATCAGCCCTACACATCACGTTCTGGACAGGGATATCAGACACCGTATAATTCGGTTCCATACAATGTGATGAATACAGCATCACAGCCTGCCCCTAAAAAGGCTAAAAAAGGTTCCAACAAAACAATCGGACTGATTGCCGGTACATTGGCACTGGCACTTTGCGTTGGCGTTGGCGGCGGTGTTCTGGGAGCATATCTGGTCAATCAGAATGCCGGCACTCAGCAGACAGCCGGTGTGAATGTCACCAATAAGACAGAAAACAGCACGCAAAGCAGCCAGAGCAGCAGCGCAAAGAAAGAAGATACAACGGCTAAAACTGACAACAGTTCCACCCTGAATATCACCAAGTCCGAAGCACAGGCTGAAAAGACCAGCGTGCAGGAAGTAGTTGCAGCAGTAAAAGATGCTGTTGTTGAGATTACAACCGAAACAACGGAATATGACAGCTTCTACGGTCAGTACGTTTCACAGGCAGCCGGCAGCGGCGTTATTATCTCAACAGACGGCTATATTCTGACCAACAACCATGTAATTGACGGCGCATCCACCATTACGGTTCGTCTGACAAACAGCAAAACCTACGAGGCAAAGCTCATCGGCAAGGATGCTACTCTGGATATCGCCCTGCTGAAAATTGAAGAAAAGGATCTGACAGCTGCGACCTTCGGCGATTCCTCCAAACTGAATGTGGGTCAGGACGCAATTGTCATCGGCAATCCCCTGGGTCGTCTTGGCGGCACCGTCACCAATGGTATCATCAGTGCGCTGGACAGAGAAATCAAGATTGATGGTAAAACGATGAACCTGCTCCAGACAAATGCCGAAATCAACCCCGGCAATTCCGGCGGCGGTTTGTTCGATGCCAACGGTAATCTGGTTGGTATTGTTGTAGCAAAATCAAGCTCTACCAGCTCCGGTACTTCTGCTGAAGGTCTTGGATTTGCCATTCCTGTCAACGATGTCATGGATATTCTGGAAGACCTCAAGACAAAGGGTCACGTAACGGGCAGAGGCAATCTTGGCATTAATATCGTTACTGTAAACAGTGAGGATGCAATGTTCATGTATCGTGTCGAAAAAATGGGCGTCTATGTATCCGCAGTAACACAGGGTTCTGCCGCAGAAAAAGCTGGTCTTCAGGTCGGCGATCTGATTACGGAATTCAATGGAAAGGAAATCTCCTCTGGTTCTGAATTGACCGCAGCTGTTTCCAAGCTCAAAGCCGGCACAAAGGTATCCATCAAGATCGAACGCAACGGCTCGGAACAGACCCTGGAAGCAACACTGGACGAAAAAGAGGTTGACAGCACCAACAACCAATCCGATCGAAATTCTCAGAATAACTACGGCTATAATGGCGGCAGTTATTTCGGAAACAACGGCGGCTATTTTGGAATGGGCTGATATAACGATCATAAGAAATCTTTTTCATATATTCTCCTTCAGGAATCGGGAACCATATTGTTCCCGGTTCCTTTTTTCGGATTAGCATGGAACAGTGTGAAGTCAGTAATTCAATAAAGTGCCGAGGGCTTATGAATACGTGTTCAGATTGTAACCAGAACGAAGTGCCGGATAAATGAGTACGGAAATCAAAATTTAAAAATATTTATTCTGAACAGGCAAATTGTACAATTAAGATAGATCCCTTTTATTAAAAAACTATAGTTTTTTAGGAAAGGGTTTCCCCCATGGAAGTGCTGGCAAAAATTGATTTCCGTGTTTCTGTGCGGCAATAGGTTGACAATGAATGGAGAATTGTGTATAATGATAGTATCAATATTAGACTAACGGGTGATAGTATGGAACAATTAAGGGATAAAAACGGACTGACGGAACAGGAATTTCTGGCAAGTTATCATGCAGGCGATTATCCAAGACCAAGTATGGCTGTAGATATGGTGATTTTTACTGCTGCTGAAAAGAAAAGTGATAATTACCGCAAATTGCCTGAAAAAGAATTGCAGCTGTTGCTGATTCAGAGGGGCGGCCATCCCTACCTTGGTTCCTGGGCGCTGCCCGGCGGCTTCGTGGAGCCTGATGAAACAACAGAACAGGCTGCTGCAAGAGAACTGAAGGAGGAAACCGGAATCAGTGACATTTATCTGGAGCAGCTTTATACTTTCAGCGAACCGATGCGTGATCCCAGGACCTGGGTTATGAGCTGCAGTTATCTTGCTCTTGCTGACCGCAGCAAACTGAAAATTCAGGCAGGTGATGACGCTGACAGAACGGACTGGTTTACTATATCCTTCTCGGAGGAATCTCAGTCCGCCAGCAGTGTGAACGGTGTATTTGAACGCACAACCATTTATCAGCTGCAGCTGACGAACGGCTCAACCACACTTCATTCCAGAGTAAGCAGAACTTATCGGCGTTCAGAAAACGGCAGTGAAACAGTTTTTGACATCCTCGACAGAGGCAATCTCGCCTTTGATCACGCTAAAATTATAACCGCCGCCATTATCCGTCTGAGAGGAAAGGTGGAATATACCGACATAGCGCTCAACCTCGTTCCGGAGTATTTTACTCTGACCGAGCTG
>CACZSU010000191.1 GCA_902783855.1 uncultured Ruminococcus sp. | reverse complement strand
AAATTGATGTTACAATAGTAAGCAGATAACAGGCGGATGTAACGCTTTGATATTAGTATATGCGTTTGGAGGATGGATTATGACAGAAGATAAAAAATTATTATTGGATGATCTGGAAAACCAGTGCCGGATGTGTCAGAGGTGCGGTCTTGCAAGGGGCAGGCATCACGTGGTCTTTGGTGTAGGCAATCCGCTTGCGGAGGTGCTTTTCATCGGAGAAGGTCCCGGCGAGCAGGAGGACCTGAAAGGAGAACCCTTTGTCGGAAAAGCGGGCATTCTGCTGGACAAAATGCTGCGGGCGATTGATCTGGACAGAAAGCAGAATATCTACATTGCCAATATAGTGAAATGCCGTCCGCCCCAGAACCGGGACCCGCAGCCGGAAGAACAGGAGCTTTGTATTGCATGGCTTCGCCGCCAGTTTGCTGTCATACGTCCGAAAATCATTGTCTGCCTGGGCAGGATTGCAGCCGCCAGGATTATCAAGCCTGACATACGCATCAAAAAAGAGCATGGAATCGTATTCCGCAAGGGCGGTGTACTGATGATGCCGGTACTGCACCCAGCTGCTCTGCTGAGAAATCCGGCGGATAAGCCAGGTGCTTTTGAGGATTTTCTCAGACTGCAGGAGCTGATACTTCAACATTGCGGGCATACGTATACAGACGAGCAAAAGGAAGTCATTTTAGCAGAACGAAACCGCGGCTGACGATGGCTGCAGCCGGTCATGCGGGGACGTCAGGACCAGACAAGCTCATAAAGACAGACGTCACAAAGTGTATCACTCCCCCATTTTTCAATAGCCTTTCCGGTGCCGACAAACCGAAGTCCGCATTTTTCCATTACCCTTCCGGAACCAGGATTGTCAATATGATGAACCGCTTTTATTTTGGTAATGCCGTTGTCATGCAGTTCCCGGATCACCGCCCGGAATGCTTCTGTCATATATCCCCTTCCCCAATAGCGGCGGGACAGCACATAACCAATTTCCGCTGTTTTACCGTTATCGCTGATTTCCACAACATCAATGGCTCCGATAGGTTCATCGCTGTCTTTTTCAGTGATCGCCCAGCGAAAATCAAAACCGGAGGCTGCTTCTTCCAGATACATCTTCAACAGCCACGCTGTGGCATCCAGATTCTCATGCCTGCTCCAATGACAGTATCTTGCAACCTGTTCGTCACTTGTCCAGTTGCGGTACATCATTCCGGCATCCCCTTCTTTAAACGGACGCAGAACCAGTCTGTCAGTTGTCAATGTACTCATACTATCTCCTCCTGGTATCATATATCTGAAGCCGTCACAGGCAAGCGTACTCTCACCTATGACGGCATCTATGCATCTGACGCAGATGCGGTTGTTTTGTATGACTTGTTCCCTTATTAAACGTCTTCTTGATGCAGTCAGGAAGTGTATTCCCATCCCATGTTCTATATTCTGAATCTTCGGGAAATGTTTGAATAGCAGAAAGTACTATCTTTTTCTGTTATGCATTGTTACACCACTCCTACGAGCAGTATAACATAATCACCATCGCTTTGTAAAGTAAATCCAGATATGTGGTATACTATCAATATGATTTTCTTGCTTACTCTTCTTCCTCCAAAATCTTTTCCGCTTCTTCCTTCGTGATAGTTTTAACTCTGAAAACAAAATAAAGGATATGCAAAAGCCACACTACTGCTATAATGATACATGGAATCCATATTGCTTTCCTTGCCATCATAAAGAAGCCGAAGCCCATTAAAAGTGTTACGGTTGTGATAATAGAAATCTTAGTCGAAAGCAGCATTCCTTTCTTCTTCACAAAGGAATCCAGATGTTTTTTGTAGAGTTTTGTGCCGAGAAACCACTGATGAAGCCGCTCTGAACTGTTCGCAAAGAAAAACAGCGTCAGAAGATAAAACGGCGTTGTCGGAAGAATCGGCAGAAAAACGCCAACTGTGCCAAGTCCGAGGAATATCACTCCCAGCACGGCAAAAATAATTCGTTTAATTTTCATTTTGTATCCTCTTTTTTTCTTTTTT
>CACZSU010000190.1 GCA_902783855.1 uncultured Ruminococcus sp. | reverse complement strand
GTAGTGGGGATTGTTTTCTACATCTGCGGGGATTCTGTAGGACGCTGTCAGTGTGACTACATCGCCGTCCGTAAAATCTGCCGGTGTGATCGTGGCGTCATGCATACTGAGGGTTCCGCTTTCTGCATCAAACTTGCAGTTCCAGCCGATCAGCTGCATTGTTTCCGATTCCGGAGTGGGAATGGAAATGGCTTTAAAATCACTGCTCTTGACAGTACCGATATACCATTTATATCCATTCAATCTGTCAGTTACAAATTTCCACTGGATTTTTCCGTTCAGATTCGGCAGACTGTTGATATTCTCATATTCAGCTGTCCGGGCATTCACTCTGATATAATAAGTACCGCTGTTTTTGGGGATACTATCATCAAATTTCGGATAGATGCCCAAATTGGTAGAATTATCGCCAAAATCCGCCTTACTGATGCTGGTTTTATCTTCATAGGTATAGTCATTCGTGTCTGAATGGTAAATTTCTTTCTGCCATCCAAGGAATTTTGCGTACGGTTTTAAGTGGTCGGCAGAGTCCTTGCATCCAAAGAAATCCGCAATACTGAGCTGTTCATCATCCGACAGGAAATTGAACCTGCGTGATATGCCTCCGTCATAATGAATACCATTGATAATAATGTCCTGATACCACCGTCCGAACGAAACCATGTAATCACCGCTATTATAGCAGCCCAGTGCATAAATCTCATTATCCTGGCAATAAACACCCTGATCCATTTTCGTTCCATTTATACTCCACAGACCTACATAATTGGTATCCCATTCGTTATGGGTTTCATCGAAGGATGTACCAACAAAAGCATATTTTCTGGTATAGCGGGGATCCTGTTCCGGAAGATCAGCCAATTCAGGGAGATCCATATTGACTTGTGCGCCATTATAGCTTTCGGACATGGTAGTCAGGAACACACCGTCAACCAATACTTCCTGAACGATACGATAATAGCTGGCAGGAACGAATCCGGGGAACTGTTCTGAGTTCATATTATCCAGAATTTCCTTTTTCTGCTGCTCAGTAGGAGTCACTTTTTCCATCACAAAGCGGGCAGTGATGTTCTTTCCGGCATTATAAGCGTCTACTATTTTTTTGCATTCCTGCTTGACCTTGTCAGATACATAATCTTTCTCCATTGTATTGTCCGCTCTGTAGGAGGTAGCATATCTGGCAGCATTATTTGCGGCAGCAATGTCACTCTTTGCGCTGGAATACGGTTGGATGTCCATCTCGGCTTTGCCGACAAACACAAAGGTTTCATATTCCGTATCTTGCCACTCTGAAATAGTGGCATTAAAAACATCGCCTTTAATGGTGCCATTGATCGTATTGGAATCCTTTGTATCATATCCGTATTTGTTTTTTCTGATCATGTAGACCCTGCCTGTCTTGGCGTCACGGCTATTCGGATCAAAGATACCTTCCGGAATCGGAATGTCAATGGAATTCAGTACAGTGCCCATTTTTTTAATTCTGCCGATTTCCTCGCCGTCGGCTTTGATGGAAATATAGATCTGATAAGCATCTGGGGATATAACATCATTGCTTCGGATGTCGTATTTGTCATTTTTCAGATACTGAATATTTTCCTTTGCCGTGTCCGATGTATCCTTTTTCATAACGAAGCCGAGGGTTACATCCTTGCCGGCATCTGCTGCTTCCAGGATCAGATCGGCAGTTTCGGTATCATCTTCAAAAGTACTGTTGTCATCGTCCCTGTATCGATTCAGCTCTTTAATTGCCTTCAGCGCAATCTGCTGATCCATTTCTGAATCGGTTTCTGCACGTACAGGATCCTTGACCCATTTTGCATACAGGGTCAGATTTTCGTTTTCATCCCCGAAGTATTTGAAGATATCGCTTACATCAATATCATCATCGTCATCAGGAACTTTGCCTTCACAACCGGTGTGCGTCAATATCATTCCGCTGCCGTCCGGTTTGGTATTCCATCCCTGGAAACGCATGGTTGGATCCTCGTTTTCCGGAATAAAAAGAGAAATATCCTGAACTTTGTAGTAACCTCTTTCTGCAGGCACATAGCTTTCCTTTGCCTTGCCGTCAATGGTACCGCCGTTTGCATCCAGTGTCAGCACATGATCCGTATCGTTGGGACCAGCCTTTTTCTTATAGACAGCCTTTACGTTCAGGTTGTCCTGGTAATAAAAAAATTCGGACGGAGTAATGGTGGTATAATGTGTGGAAGCAGCACCTCTGCCCTGATAATACAAAACATCTTCGACCCAGCCTACAAACTCGGTACCCTCCGGTGCTATGGCATCCGGCAGTGTAAACGAGGTAAAATCCGACTTTTTCCACGATAAAATGACTTCATTATAGAAAGTGTCCAGTTCGTAATCATTACTGGTACCATTGCCATAATTCATTACGATATAGTAGGTATCTGTGTACTCTGGATCGACAAAATCCGCCTCAAGGTCAAGATAATGCTCACCATTGAAATCATCCTTTGTAATGGTTGTAATGGTTTGCCCATTCAGTTCCCATCCGCTCAGTACAGAATACCTGTATTTGACATCAGTTCCTACCAGATCGGTCAGATTGACTACTTCATCATCGCTGTCAAAATTGAATTTGACGTGTTTTGGTTCATTTACACCATCGATCGTCCCATGGTAATAGTTGTTAGTGAAGACAATCTCGTATTCACCATTGTCCGTAACGGTAGCTGCGTTCGCTGTGACCGGCAGCGAAACGAGCATGGTTGTGCTGAGCAGCAGAGCCGCCGCTCGTCTGAACAGTTTTTTCTGTTTCATGTTTTGCACGCTCCTTTTCTTAAATTATAAATCATTACCGAAATTTTTTCTGAATTCTATGAATTTTCGGAAATAACGATAACCATCCTGTTCTATTTTATATGATACAGTAGGATAATTGCAAGATAGCTGTCCGATTTGTCATTGACAAAAACGGTTACACTGCTGTTGTGACTAAAAAAGTCGGGAATAATTATACATGATAATATGGCTTCGGATGAAAGTGGCTCCTCGGTTTCAGATACAGAAACATACAATGAAGAAGAGGTCGTTTCAGGCTATGATAATGAAGAATCGGAAAACGAATCAGACATTGAAACGGAAATACCGAACTAAATGATTTACGCAGACGACATTCAGGAGCAGATCGAAGAAGGGGATGAATACACACAGGATAAACCCTCTCTTGAGGATTTTTCTGCGAGGTCCGAGATGCAGCGGGTGCAGACATAATTGCTCTTTGCTTTCTCCGGGATGCATGAATGGTGCAAGAAAGGCAAGTCAGGCAGAGAGCGAATATTATGAAACCTATGGCGCATAAAAGTGCTATAAATAAAAACAAAACGGTCAGGACATCACAGCGAAGATATCCTGACCTGTTTTTTTATAATCGGAAAACAATATACGGTTAGCAGTGAAACCGTAGTATTTATCTGAATTTCGCAAGCTTGGCAGTATCTGCAATTACGATCAGACTCATTTCCTTCCGCAGGGGCGTTTCCGGATCTATATTGACGACAACCTTATCGTTTTCGATAATAGCCACAATATTGATCGAGTATTTTTTTCTCAGATTTAATTCCAGAAGACTTTTATTGACCCATTCCGGTCTTACCTCCAATTCAACCATAGAAGCGTCATCAGACAGATCCAGAATATCTACGAAGCCCGAGCTTACCAGATTTTTTGCAAGACGAACGCCGGATTCGTTTTCGGGAAAGATCACACGATCCGCACCGACCTTTTCAAGGATCCGACAATTCATCTCACTTGCACATTTAGCAATGACGGTTTTTACGCCTGCTTCCTTGCAGAGCATGGTTGACATAACGCTGGCTTCCAGATTGGTTGCCATTGTTATGATCACAACATCAAAATTTGAAATACCAAGCTGCCGGATTGTTTCAGGATCAGTCACATCCGCACATTTGCAGTAGGGTATCTCTGTGACGGCATCGTTGACTATTTCTTCATCAATATCTACTGCCAGTACCTCTGCACCGTTAGCACAAAGCTCCTTTGCAACGGCGCCGCCATATCTTCCAAGACCAAAAACAGCATAATTTTTTTTATTGCTCATGATTAATTCCTCCCGATTTCATTCATCCGATACTGATTTCTTCAATCGGATCGGTAATAATATTCCGCTTTTCTTTTTTGATATTGAAAGCGATCAGCAGTGATATGGGACCTACTCTGCCCAGGTACATAGTTATTATGATGATTATCTTTCCCCAGATATTCAGATTGGGCGTAAGGTTTCTCGTAAGCCCTACCGTAGCGGTTGCACTCACGGTTTCATAGGCAATATCCAGTATTCCGGCATCTGTTACTGCGGACAAAAGAACCGTTGAAATAAACATAATCATAAAGGATACAGTTATGACAGCCACAGCCTTGCTGATTGCCTGTTTTGATATCCGTCTGCTGAATAATGATACTTCCTCTTCGTTTTTTATGGCAGTCAGAGCCGCAAGCATCACAACAACAAAAGTAACCGTCTTAACCCCTCCGGCTGTTCCGACCGGTGAACCGCCTATGAACATCAGCATAAGCGAAACGACAGAAGAAGCATTCGTCAGATCCTGCTGGGGAACTGACGCAAAGCCTGCTGTTCTTGTGGTGACAGATTGAAACAGTGCTACCTGCATCTTATCAAACAGGGAAAGGTTTTTGATCGTAAGCGGGTTATTGTATTCAAAAATAAAAAATAAAACTGCTCCTGCAAGCAAAAGTATTCCCGTAGCAGCTAAGGCAATTTTACTTTGGAGCGTAAGTCTGTTAAAGCATTTCAGCTTCTGGCTGCGGAAACCTTTCGTTACACGGATTACATCCCACCATACAATGTATCCGATACCGCCGAGTATAATCAACAGGCTGGTTGTCAGATTTACCATCGGATTTGTAGCATAGTCGCAAAGACTGTTCTCTGACATAATATCAATACCGGCATTACAAAACGCAGAAATCGAATTGAATACGGATATCCATATTCCACGCACGCCGTACTGAGGAATAAAGACCGTCATATACAGCAGTGCTCCCACAATCTCAACCAAAAATGTACCAAAAATAACCCTTTTCAGGAAAATGACAATTCCCGACATAGAATTCAGATTAAATGCATCCTGTATCAGAACTCTGTTTTTCAGTCCTAATCTGCGGTTCATACCGATCATTATGGCAGACATTATCGTAATGATTCCCAGTCCCCCGATTTGTATCAGGATCAGCATAACGATCTGTCCGAATATGCTCCATGTTGTGACTGTAGGCAGAGTAACAAGACCAGTTACACATACAGATGTTGTAGCAGTGAACAAAGCATCAACATACGGAACAGGTTTGCCGCTTGCAGAGCTGATCGGCAATGACAGTAAAAAACTCCCCAAAATGATTCCGAGCAGAAAACTCATCATAATTAAATGTGTGGTTGAAAAATAAAACTTCTTTTTTCTCAATAGACATCCCTTCCTTTAAATGATAAAAACAGGATACATTTTCTCCGGTGTCAGCAGAGAGGGCACTTTGCTTCACCGGTGCTGTAAAGCCGCGAGGTAATTATACCATAAATCTGAAAAATATACAATTACCATTGATGATTATAATAACAAATACTGATACTGTGATGTTTTTGTTCTTGACAAGCTAACAAGTTATAGCTATAATAAAGCTAATGATCGTTAGCAACGGATCAGGAGGGTAATATGAGCACAAAAGAAAGAATACTAAGAAGCGTTTATTATAATTGAAATACCTGTTAATTACAAAGGATGATAAACATGAATGAATATGGTTTTTCAGTGGTTATTCCTGCCCATAACGAAGAAAAATATATAAGCAGATGCATTGCCGGAATCAGAAGAGCAGCACATTATGCATCTCCTGCCAAAGTGGAGATAATAGTTGTTGCCAACAGATGCACCGATCGAACCGAAGAAATATCAAAGTGTTATGGAGCAAAGGTCATTGTAAATAATGAAAAATGTATCAGTGCAATAAGAAATGCCGGTATTAAGGCAGCATCGGGAAAAATCATTGTAACGATAGATGCTGACAGCATTATGTCGAAATATTCTTTGTGCGAGATCAGCAAATATCTTCAAAGCGGGAAATACATAGGTGGAGGTTCTCCGATTCGATTCGATAGAATGTCCATCGGAATACTATGCTCTGCGGCTGCAGTGGCTGTTAATCTTGTTCCGATAATGATAAGGAACAAGGCAGCTCTTTCAGGAGGAATGTTCTGGTTTTATAAGAAGGATTTTGAAGCTGTCGAAGGCTTTGATGAAACGCTTGTCAGTCTTGAAGATATGGATTTTGCAGCCAGACTCAACCGGTGGGGAAAGACGCAGGGGAAGAAATTCGGCAGCCTTAGACATTCATATATTATTACCTCAAGCCGCAAATTTGACGAATTCGGTGATTTGTATCTTATTAAGAACATGAGCATAACAAAGCGTATTTTTACTGGTAAAGACAGAGAGGCGGCCGATAAATTTTATTACGACGTAAGGTGAGAATCCTACCAGAAGCGATGAATAAAATGAGGCTTTTCATAGCAATAAAATTCAGCCCGGAAATCGAAAGGATACTGACAGATTTACAGAGCAACATGAAAGAATCTGGCATCATAGGGAATTACACAAGCCGTCAGAATCTTCATCTGACATTGGCATTTATCGGAGAATATAACGACCCCGGCATAGTAATGGAAACACTTAGAAAGGTCATTTTTAAACCTTTCAGATTGACCCTTGAGGAAAAAACAGGCAATTTCGGTGATATTCTATGGGTGGGGATACAGAAAAATGCTGTTCTTATGTCATTAGACCAAAAAATCAGAAAAGCATTGGATGATTATGGGATTCATTATGATCGCAAGACATTCAGACCGCACATAACGATAATCAGGAAAGCACGGGTGTATTCAAAACATGAAAAATACATTAATGAAATAATGCTTGAAAGGGGAACTATGATAGTAGAGAGGTTCTCTTTGATGCAGTCACAAAGAATAGAGGGGAAATTAGTTTATACAGAGTTGGATTGTGTAAACGCGAAGGGGGTAATAAAATGAATGTGCCTATCGACATTTCAAACACAGTCATTCATACAAACAGACTAACCCTGCGTCCATGGAAACATAGTGATCTTGATGATTTTTTTGAGTATGCAAGTGTTCCCGGAGTTGGTGAAGCGGCAGGCTGGATGCATCATAAAACGAAAGATGAATCAGAAATGATTCTCGATATGTTTATCAGAGATAAGAGAACATTTGCAATTGAGTTGGAAGGAAAAGTAATAGGTTCTCTTGGAATTGAACTATACAATGAGGATCAAATGCCTGAGCTTGCTGATAAAGCCGGAAGAGAGATCGGTTTTGTTTTGTCAAAAGACTACTGGGGAAAGGGACTGATGCCCGAAGCGGTAGCCGGAGTGGTTGCCTGGCTGATGAATGAAATCAGGCTTGATTTTATTGTGTGCGTTCATTCACCGGATAATACAAGATCAAAAAGGGTACAGGAAAAATGCGGTTTTAAACCGTACAAAACAAGAGAATTCAAAACCACATGGGGAGAAATAAGAGAAAGCGGCATAGAAATTCTATTCAGGGAAGATCAATAATGAAGTTGATGCTGATAAATCAATGTTATGAGTGATGAAAACATTCTGAAGATGAAAATGGGGGAATTAAACAATGTACGATTTTGATCAAATAATTGACCGGAGAAATACAGACTCGATCAAATGGGACATTAGGGATAATGAACTGCCTATGTGGGTGGCAGATATGGATTTTCCGGCAGCACCGGAGATAGTAGAGGCTTTTTGTGACAGACTTAAGCTCCCGATTTTCGGATACAGCAAGCTGCGCGATGAATGGTTTGACGCCTATATTAACTGGTGGAAAAGATTCCACGGAATGGATATGAACAGGGAACATCTGATGTTCTGTTCCGGTGTTGTGCCTGCAATCTCATCCGTTATCCGTCATCTCACAGCACCCGGAGATAAGATTATTCTGCTTACACCGAATTACAATCATTTCTACAACTGCATTAAGGATAATGGCAGGCAGGTACTTGAAGTGGAATTATTATATGACAGGAACAGCTATTCTGTCAATATTGAACATCTTGAAACTGCTGTTTCAGAACCAGCAGTCACTATGATGATCGTTTGCAATCCCCAGAATCCCACTGGAACAATATGGAGTAGTTCTGACTTGCAGAGAATAGGGGAGTTATGCAGAAAGCATCATGTTACAGTTATTTCAGACGAGATACACTGCGATATTATTACTCCGGGTAAGCAGTATACACCCTTCGCCTCAGTTTCTGAAATTAATAAAAATAACAGCATTACCTGCATTGCTCCGACAAAAGCCTTTAATCTTGCAGGACTGCAAACAGCTGCTCTTTACATTCCCAATGAAACTATCAGAAACAAAGTTCGTTCGTCCATTGAAAAGGACGAAATATCAATGCCGAATTCCTTTGCGGCTGTGGCAGCTATAGCTGCATTTACAAGTGGAAGAAAATGGCTTGAAGAACTGAATGAATATATTTACAAAAACAAGTTGATCGTGAAAAGCTATCTGCAGGAAGAAATTCCTCAGATTAAACTTGTATGGGGAGATGCGACCTATCTGTTATGGCTTGATTGTTCTGCGTTAAAAATGAACAGCAAAGACCTTGCCGCACAGATAAGAAAAAACACTGGTCTTTATATAATGGCAGGAAGCTACTACGGCAAAGGCGGAGATAGCTTTCTTAGAATGAATGTTGCCTGCCCGAAGGAAATATTGCTGAATGGATTGGAAAGACTAAAAAACAGTGTGTATACAGGAAAATAATATGGAGCCTTCTGTCATATATCAGGATATAGTGGTATTGTTCTAATATCGAATAATAACACCATTGTAAAGCTATTTGCTTTACAAAATATATATATAAAGTAAATAACTTTACGAAATCAGAAACCTGACGAAATGCGCATTTTAGAAATGCAGTTTTGTGGCAAATGATCATATTTGAATAAAATGTGAAAATACTATTACATGAATCAGATACAATTGTGCTATTATTCAGCTGAATAATAGCACAATTATTTCTATAAAGTTATTTCACTTTACAAATATTGTTGTGCACTTCCGGATATCTGGACTACGCAATATATTTCCGAATTAGAATTAAAATAAGCCAAATAAATCACAAAAGCAGGAGCAGCACAAAAGAGGAAAACTGCTGTATTTTGCAGAATACATTCAGTTGTGGAAGATTTTTTGACAAAATGGATAAAATCGTCAATTTGACGAAAAAAACAAGAAAAAGGTTTACGGAGAGTATAATTCCGACGATTTTATTCCTTTTACAAATTCCCGGATACCGGTAGACTGCATGAAATATGAACATTTTTTGACCTTGTTCATGCTTTGTTAATATTTTCAAAACCCTGATAAATAAAGGGTTTTGAAAGATTAAGATGGGACTTTTTATCGTGAATGGAAATTTTTCTGTATCGGTATTGTTCAAATTGCATAAACGTAATAATAGAGAATTGATAAATCATACGAAAAGTATAAATTGTCTTGATTAAAGGAAAATGTTGTAATATAATAAGGTTGATAGTAGATTAGTGTGCCTGTTTGTGTTGTGTCGGAGCACGAGCAAGGTATGCTAAGAGTTATTCATCAACATTTTTTGGAAAGGAAGTTGCTGCTATGTTATTGAAAAAGCTGAAAAGCAAGCAGGGTATTTCGCTGCCCGTTGCTATGGCGATAACTGCTGTACTTATCATCCTTTCCGCATCGTTGATTGCTATCGCTGCAAGTAGTATCATGAATACGAGCAGCAGTGTAAACCAGAGGCAGGCTTACCTGAACGTAAGGTCTGCACTGGAATATGCTACTGCATACTACGGCGACAGCACCAGCGTACCGGATCTTTCAAAGGTTGTCGATGAGTACATGGTTATGAAAGACAAGGAAGGAGGTACCACGAGTCAGGGTGCTCAGCTTACCAACGAAGCTGAAACGAAGAATTACGCTACATTTGTAGTAGCCAATTATCTCGCTCCCACCACCACCAGGGACGAGCCTTCGCTTAAGCTGGTTGCGTACTCGAAATCTGTTGACGCATTCGGAAGAAGAACTCAGTCTGTTTCGCTGACAAAGATATTAACGATCAGAAAGATGGCGAATAAGAACAGAATAACGCTTACCGATATCGACATGAACACGGAAGTATTGAACTACAATACGGTACGTGATGCGATCACGCTTCATGTTAAACAGTATCCGGGTCAGAACTGGACACCGTTCTACTATCTCTGGACCTACAAGGATGAGGCCGAAATGTATGCTCAGACAGGTAACTGTTACGGACTTGAGACCGTTTACAAAAACGATCAGAACAATAATAAAGCCATTTATTATAAGCGTGACGGTACAGCTGCTGATATCCTCACAGGATTTAATACAAACGAGCACGATAATCCTAACCTTCTGGCACCTGCAAGTGTATGGAATGTAATTAAGGATAACTCTGCCGACCCAAGAAACGGTACGACATCCTATTTTACACCCACAAGTAACGGCTGGTATGATGCGACCTATTACATTGTGAACAACTGCGGAACCTATTCCGACGGTTCGATCATGAAACAGGTTAACTACTTCAATCTCATCATTACAGCCAAAGGTAAGGTACTTAACAATACCTCTACTGGTCAGATGGATACTGAAAACGTACAGACCAATGAGATGTTCCACCTGTGGTATCTGAACAATAGTGACAGAAACATCTACTTTGAGTTCCTGAAGCCGGGCATGGTTTATACCCCCGGTTCCAGCTGGAACGGCATTCAGGATCTGGATGACAGAATGTTGGTATATGTAAGAAACCAGAAAACCGCGATCCATTTCAAGGTTAAAGGCATTGGTGATACAGTTGAAGAAGCACTGGATCCTGTAACATCAAATCCGGTAGTACAGGATATCAGAATCGGCGGTGTACCGATCTTCCAGACGGATCACACCTACGATAACTTCTCGAATGCGATGTCCCAGGTCTACTATGGATCAGGTACACTTGAAGCTGCATGGAGAAATGCAAATCTTGGTTCCGGCGGTCGAGGCGATATGAAGAACTACTTCTATGGCATTGATAACCATGGACAGTCAAAGATGCTCTACGAAGGTTGTGGCTGGTGGGTCACAAACGTAGAGACTGCAGATAATTTCTCTATGACAGTCACCTACTATGATAAAAATAACGGTTCCCACACAGGTTCGGTTAATATAGTGCCGAACTCAGAAAATGAAGCTTTTGTTGTTGTTGATCTCGATAGACCGGCGATCCTTTCCCGTCTTACCGAGAGTAGAGCAAATGAGCTTATTGGCGTTGATGACAACTCTTATACTACTATCCATGTTAAATCCAGCGAAATCGGAAGTGCCATAGCTCCTTATATCGACTACAGGGAGAACGACGTATCATCTGCAGAAAGAAGACTTCTTCTGGAGGCAGTTGAAAATGGACAGACGTATGTCGCTGACGACTACGAAGATGAATCATTCTCAAAGCTTTCCACCGCAATTGACGAAGGTATTGCCCTTTACAATCAGGTTAATTATATCCATGAAAAGGGTCTTACACAGGCAAATGAGGATTACACGAAAGCGACCAAAAAGATCACAGATGCAATCAAGGCGCTCAGAACAAAGACATGTTCGGCTGAGGTTTATGCTGAATTCGAAAAGGCTGTAGAAGCCGGTCAGAAGATTGAGAATGAACAGAACAAGACCAAGTCATATGATGGTCTCACCTATGCAGAATTCATTAGTGAAAATGGAATCTATCAGAAATGTAAGAAGCTGAAGGAAACAGGAGAGATTCTTGATAAGACTGGCGAGGATGCATATACCACATCCATGGTATATGATCTGATCGATCAGCTCAGATCAGCAATCAACTCTGTAGTAAAGCTTGACAAGAAGCCGCTCAGCGATCTTGTGAAGTCAGCAAAGACCTATGAGAACAATGCAAGATATGAAGAAAGATATCGCAGACAGCTTTCCTCATCCATTGCAGATGCAGAGGTCGTTTTGAGAGATTCTACCAGTCAGACCGAAATCGAGGAAACATTTGATGATCTGACAGATTCACTGAATGCAGTAAAATCACATATGGCAGTGCAGCTTAATACGGCAGAGCTTACCGAACTTCTTTCACAGGCTAACACCCTGACTGATCCGACAAGGGAGAAGGTAAACTGTACGGATGACAGCTACAACGATCTGAAAACTGCTGCACAGTCAGCACAGGCAACATTTGATAATTCTACAGCAACCCAGGCAGACATTAATGCCGCATGCGACGCTCTGAGAGCAGCGCTTGGCAAGTTTGAGATAGTCAAACCCGGCTATAATGAAACCACAGTAGGCCCGTCCACCACGACAGACTACCTGTCCAGCCGCGGATATATCCGTATCTGGGTAAAGGGTATGAACAAGGGTGACATTATCAGAGGTTATTATGATGGAAGCAATAATTTCCAGTATAATGACTATGTTGTACAGTCCTTTACTCTGGATGAGTACATTGGTACACAGCAAATCGGCATGAACCTGAACAGCGATGGTGCAAATGTGATTGAAGGTCAGGATCTGACCTACTTTGATATCAGCGCAAGTTCTGCAAATGGATTCAGACCGACCCTGGTAGTTACTCACTATGTGCGTGATACAGTGTATAACGCAGCAACCGGTACTTATCCGATCATTGATGAAGTCACTGAAACCTATTCCACAGAAAACGTTATCAGCTGCAGTGATGTAAGAGATGGCAATTTTGTTATCGAATTTGATTCACTGAAGAAGGTAGCTTCTACTTCTGGCAACGGAAAGGATCAGGAAATCAATACTTTGATTTGCAGACAGGGCAAGCTCTCTGAATATTTCGTTAAGGGTATGAGCAGTACCAGCATAGAAGTATATACTCAGGGAAAAGGTACCGTTATCTGTAACGCAGTTCAGGAAGGCAGCTATCATGTAGTAAGATTTGTTTATGATGCAGACCAGACAGCTGTCATCAAGACAATTGATCCTTCTACTGGTGCGTATATTTACTCTGATGTATTCGATACAACATCTGGTCAGACAGTTGTTGAGCTTGACGGCTCTCAGCAAAGACCCGCATCTGTACTCAGACTCATTATTCCTTATGATGTTCCGAATCTCCCGGGTGATTCACTGTCCGATATTTATGTAACTATCGGTACAACCAACTACGGACTTGTATACGATGGTTCTGCATACGTATATGAAGCACCTTTCAACGGCAGCGTAACCATGAAGGTTAACAGAGTATATTACTCCGGAACAGGATCAAGCGCTCGTACGAGAACAGTATCGTCCAACAATCTGACGTTCAATGGCGCAGGTGAGTTCTATCTCCAGTACTCAAGCATCAACAGTGCATCTATCATTAATGGTGTCGGCACAT
>CACZSU010000189.1 GCA_902783855.1 uncultured Ruminococcus sp. | reverse complement strand
AAAGAGAGAGCTAATGACCAGATTCGAACTGGTGACCTCATCCTTACCAAGGATGCGCTCTGTCTACTGAGCTATACCAGCATATACCCGATTCCCAACCGTGAGAACCGGAATGGCGATCCGGAACGGGATCGAACCGTCGACCTCTAGCGTGACAGGCTAGCGTTCTAACCAGCTGAACTACCGGACCATAAAGCACAATCATTTTTGACTACTTTATTATCATACCACACTAGTACCGGTTTGTCAACCTTTTTTTGTATATTTTCAGAGCTTTTAAACAAACGGATCAGGTATAATTACATTTTCGGTTTCTATTGACTTAATGTCCGAAAATATGATATAATTCAAAATACCATAACGGCTATATAAGTTACGCATTATGCAACTTATCACTTAGTTTTTGCGTGCATTATCAATACGTTATAATTTAGTACAATCGATTACCTGGAGGAGATACGAGTATGGATTTGATACCAAGCTTTTCTGTAGACCATACAACCATTGTTCCCGGCATTTTTACCAGCCGGATAGATAAAGTCGGAGATAGCAGTGTGGTCACAACCTATGATATTCGGCTTACAAGACCAAACAGAGAACCGGCAGTCGATGTGGCAGCCATGCACTCACTTGAACATATTATTGCTACTTTTCTCAGGAACGATCCTGATTGGAAGGATGAAATCATTTACTGGGGACCGATGGGATGTCTGACCGGGTTTTATCTGATCCTCAAAGGCAGCCGTACTCCCCAAGAAATCTATGATCTGATTATACGAGCCTTCCGAGCGGTAAATGATGTACAGATTGTTCCGGGAACCACACCGAAAAACTGCGGTCATTACCTCATGCACAACCTTGGAATGGCAAAATGGTATGCGGCGAAATTCGCCGACTATCTTGCTGAAAATGTCGGAAATCCTGTCATTTTTGAGTATCCGAAGACAGAGCGGTTGATTACGGATGGCGGGCAGCAATTCTATGATTCATAAAATGCGTAATGGTATTTTTGCGCAGATCAAGCAATGTAAAAGCGGGAGTTTGAACATATACCAACTGCCTGAAACAGACCTGTGAGACTCTGTTCACCTCACCTGGATTCATAACTTCAATGTTGTAAAATCATCTATATTATCTGCAAAACGAGCTGGTTCATCTCTTTGAACCAGCCCGTTTTTTAACTCTGGATATTCATTTCGATCATTTTATCGCTTGCATCCGCCTTGAAAGCAGTGACCGTATAATTGGCATTATTCTGAATAGGCGGTATGAAATACACATCTCCGGCACTATCATAGCCAAAATCTGTAATCTCGCCTATCAGCTTATCGTAGATTCCGCTGTATTCCAGTGCACCGGCTACCGTACACTGCTTGGCTGCCTGTCTTTTGATCGTAGGAGAATCCGCTCTGTTCGGAATATTGTCACTACACTTAGTTGGTGTGAAAGTATTGGTGTTAATAGATCCGCCCTTTACACCTGCATAGTAAGTCCTGCAAGCCTGACTGATCGTCTGTGCTTCGCTTTCTCCAGCACTTTCACCAGCTGAGTTAATGATACCGACAATGGCAGGAATAGCTATCGCAGCAAGAATCGCCAATATTGCTATCACGACAACCAATTCTACCAACGTAAAACCTTTTTTACTGCGCATCTTCATCCGTACCTCCTTTGTATTATGTTAATTCCTGTTATTATGTTACAGGATGTTATTCCAATTGTCAATGGGGTAAAAGAAACAATTATTCGCTTTTTACACATTTTCCCTTTTCCCCAAAAAATTACCTATGCAACTATAATTTTGATATTTATTTAACAAGGTTGCCATTTACTGTAAAGCAGCTGTTCTGGATTCAAATTCAGCAATACTCATTCCGGCACGGGCAGCTGCGTCCTTCAGCGTAAGCACACCATCCTTGACCAGTGAAAACAGTACCGAAATCATACCTTTTTGTTCTCCCTGTTTCATGCCCTTTTCTATGCCCTTTTCCAGACCAATCTCCACCCCTATCTCCATGCCTTTTTGCAGGCTCTTCTGATTTTCCGCTTTATTATAACGCTCACGGAGATATTCTTCATCAAACAGTTCTTCCATCATGGTCACCGTCTCCTTTTCGTGCTCTGCCAGGTAGTTTTTCAGATAACCCTGTTCCATAGATATCCGCACGGTTTCTTTTGCACACTGTAGTTTATTGTTATAGAGCTTCTTCTGTTCATCATACACTCTGCAAAAACCGATATACTGTCCGCATAATGTAGTATCGACCTCTTTAATCACTCTGATACGTGCATCCACATCCGCACATCCTCCGAAAAAATCTTCCGAAAAGCTAATCTCATTTCCAATGGGTTTTGTGCCGCTATAGATAACATATAGTTCCGGTCTTGGAATCTTCACCCGGCTGCTGCTATGCTCACTCTGGGTAGTTTCCTCCAGGTAACGGCGATAGCTCTCAAACAAATAAAACATCAGCCGGAGAGAAATATTCGGGTTCCATATACTCTGGGCTTCTACCAGCATAATATACGTATCCCGTACCACAAAGCCAAGGTCGTTATACAATGTATTAACCAATACAGAGCGTATCGTTTTGACACTGATATCTTCTGCGGTAACGCTGGTATCCTCCGGATGCAGTTCCCGATACAGCTGCAAAACATATTCCACATTTTTAAAGATATCGACAAATACACTGTCTTTGGATTTTCGTCTGGTGGTTTCCTCTGCCATAGTATGCCTCCGTGCGGATTCTTGCAACCGATTATATACGGCAAAAGCCCGGGCAATCGCTCGGGCTTCCGTCTATACTCAGCCTTGCGGCCAAAGTTCAGATATTAGTGCATAACATCCTTCAGTGTTGTTGTGAAATGAACGCTACCAAGAGCGATCTTCGGAGTGCCGTCAGTTGAAGGAATTTCAGCTGCGCTAGCTGCGAACTTGATTGTGCCGTCCTGTGCTACATAGAAATCTGCGAGAGCGTCGTCAGCCTTGCCCTGATACAGACCGCTGTAGTCAGCTGCATTTCTGATTGTAGCTGCATCAGCTGCTGCCTGTCTTACGGACTGAGAAGCACCCTTAGCTGCTGCATAAGTAACAGCTGTACCCTGAGCATCCTTAGATGTGTCGTTGTTAACTGTACCGGACTGGATACCAGCATACAGTGTCTTACAAGCGGAGTTCAGAGTAGAAGCGTCTGATTCGCCCTGGCTGGTAGATGCAGAGTTGATGATACCAACAACTGCGGGGATTGCGATAGCTGCGAGAATTGCAAGGATTGCAATTACAACTACGAGTTCAACGAGTGTGAAACCTTTTTT
>CACZSU010000188.1 GCA_902783855.1 uncultured Ruminococcus sp. | reverse complement strand
TCCTTTGGCATCCTTGACCTTGACAAGAATACCATACTTGCCCTCGGCGGTGAATTTGAAATCATTGGTATTGGAATTTTTGTACTCTGTGCCGCTGAGCTTCCAGTCGCCTGTATTATCCTTACGGTAATAGAATGCATAGGTATACGGTGCATAACCGTGTTTTGCCTTTGCTGTTGCTGTCAGCGCCTGGGCAGGGTCTACACGGGTGGCGCTCAAAACAGACTGATTTGTCAGCGAGGTTTTGCTGTCCGATACATAGATAACAAATTTCGCACTGGCTGTTTTGCCTTTGGCATCCTTGACCTTGACAAGAATACCATATTTGCCCTCGGCGGTGAATTTAAAGTCATTGGTATCGGAATTTCTGTATTCCTTGCCGCTGAGCTTCCAGTCGCCTGTGTTATCCTTACGGTAATAGAATGCATAGGTATACGGCGCATAGCCGTGCTTTGCCTTTGCTGTTGCTGTCAGCACCTGACCCGGATCCACACGATCAGCACTCAGGACAGAATCATTTGCCAGAGCAGTCTTGCTGTCAGATACATAGGCTGTAAAGTATTTCTCGGACATCTGACCCTTGCTGTCCTTGGCAACCACCTTGAATCCATACTTTCCTTCGTTGGTCAGATTAAACTGGAAGGTAACGGCACTCTGGAATGCATTGCCCTTGAGTTTCCAGTCGCCTGCGTTATTCTCACGATAGTAATAAGAATAGGTATAGGGCGCATAGCCTGCTTTAGCCGCAGCTGTCAGGACGATCGGCTGACCAGGGTCTGCCCGGGTAACACTGATTTTAGAAAAATTGGTAAGCGCCTTTGCACTGTCCGAAACATACACCGTCTGTTTCTTGTTTACTACGCTGCCCTTTGCATCCTTGACCTTGATCAGTATTTCATACATTCCTTCAGAAGTCAGCTTGATCTGACGTGTGTCGGATGTCTGGAATTCCTTGCCGCTGAGTGTCCATGTACCTGTATTATTCTTGCGGTAATAAAAGGCGTATGTATACGGCGCATAACCATGTGAAGCCTTTGCTGTTGCCGTCAGTGCCTGATCCGGATCCACACGATTCTCACTCAGAACAGAATTGTTGGCAAGACTTGTCTTGCTGTCGGAAATATACAATGTAAATTCCTTGGATACCGTTTTTTTGGCAGCATCTATAACGTCCACACGGATTTTATACTTTCCCTCGGACGTAAAGGTCATTACCCTGGAGTCACTTTTCTGTAAGGCTGAACCCGAGGACGTCCATGTCGCATCTCCGTCCTTCCTGAAATAGTAGGAATAGCTATAGGGTGCCAGACCGCCCTTTGCCAGTGCGGACACCACAACTGACTGCTTGGGGTCTGCCCTTGCGGCACTGATTTTAGATACATTGGTTACGGGACTATTGCTGTCAGAAATATAAAACCGGAACTGCTTCTGTTTGATAGTTCCTTTTGCGTCCCTGACCTCAATCATGAAATCATATGTACCCTCCGTCTTCAGCGTCACTTTCCGCTTTTCGGAGTCCTGAAATCCATTTCCGCAGGTGATCCAGCTGTTGGCGCTTGCTTTTTTGTAATAAAAGGCATACTGGTAGGGTGCATAGCCGTGTGCGCCCTTTGCCGTAACCGTAAAGCTCTGGGAAGGATCGACACGGGTAACAGGAAATGTCGACTGATTTTCCAGGGAGCGGCTGCTGTCGGAAACGTATACCCTGACTTCCTTTGAACTGGTATCCCCATTCGTGTCCTTGGTCTTGATCAGAACAATGTACTGTCCCTCTTGAGAAAAAACGGGCATAGTTACTTTCTTTTCTTCTGAATAGCCCCGGAAGAGCGTCCAGCCGGAAGCACCCGCTTTTTTATAATAGAAAGCGTGTTTATACGGAGCATAGCCGTATTTTGCAGAAGCTGTGGCAGTCAAAGCTGCGCCAGGGTCGATACGTGCAGCACTGACAGATGACGCCGCATTGTCCACCTTCCGGGAGCTGTCTGATGCATACACCACATAATCTCTGCTGACGGTATTTTTCTGTTTGTCCTTGATGGTTACCCGGATATCATACACACCTTCCTCCGGCAGAACAACCTGATTGGCGGCAGACGTCTGGTTTTCCTGACCGGATACTGTCCAGGAACCGCTCAGATGCTTTCTGTAGCGGAAGGTATAGTAATAGGGCGGTGCACCATTTTTTGCCCTGGCACTTACTGTAACAGCTTTGCCGGGGTCTACTCTGCCTGTGCTGATATTGGAATTATTTTCCAGTGGAGCATAGACTGTCAGGGGCAAATCGATTTTTGCCGTTTCATCCATTGCATCCTTTGCCACAATCCGGATCACATATTGTCCGGCTTTGGGGAATTTAATACTCTCCTGCGTGATATTATCAGCAAAATAAGAACCAATCCGTTTCCATACACTGCTGGTACTCAGACGATAAGTGAAAGCGTAACGATACGGTGCCACACCTCCGGATACAATGCCGTTACAGCTTACTGCCGTATCCTGTGCAATAACAGATTGACTGACAGTGCTTTTGTTCACCAGGGACGAAATCCTGATGAAAGTAAGGTTATTGGAACTGGCATACTTTTCCGCAGCAGACCCCGCATAGCCATACATTTTAAAGCCAGAAATTTTAGTAACCTTATCATTGTCATCTTTCATGAAACCCAAACCGCAGCCGATCATTCCTTCATCCAGAATGTCAGCTCCGTTCCGGATGGTTTTGGGTACTGTAATCTCTTTAAGATTCCTACAATTTATAAAGGCATCCATTGTGATATAATCCAACCCCACTGGAAGATCAATATGACTGAGCTGAGCGTTTCTGAATGCGTACAGGCAGATAGTCTTAACACCGCTGGGCAGGGAAATGCTTGTCATTTTGCTGTTTTCAAACGCAGAACCCATAATCGTTTTCAGCTTCTCATGATATTGCACGATATTTGTTTTTGCTATGGGGCAAGCCAGCAAAGAAGACCCGTCCTTATTATACAATACACCGTCCACTTCGGAAAAAACAGGATTATCTGATGCGACACTGATTTTAGTCAGATTATCACATTTCACAAACAGCTGTATTCCGTGAGCCGCAGTATCATAAACCGATTGAATAGTTGCGGGAATAAACACTTCTTTGATATTTCTGCAATTACTGCCTCTGAAAGCATCATCAGCAATCTCTGTGACTGTTTTTCCCGCCAGCCTTTCAGGAATACTGACAAACGCAGCCGTACCGGTATACTCCATAATCCTCACCGTGCCGCTGTCGGTCAGTTCATACTTATAATCCCCTGCGGACAGCGCATCCGCAGCCTGTACAGTCATACTGCCCGGACTTTCCGCAGCAGGTATCACCGCTGCGGCTGATACTGTCATTGCCGCACAAATCAGCATTGCCAGCCAACGTTTCAACCAACTCCATTCAACCTTCATCTGACATCCCTCCATTTTCCACAACATCCGGTCAACTTATTTCAGAAGAAAACCTTTTCCTTCTACTATACATAATACACCATTTCTCATAAAATTGTCAATCGTTATTCAGCATTTTTCTATAGGGCGCGCCAGCTCGGCGCAAGTCCTCTTGTGGTTCCCACCTTTAGTCTATCAACCAGCGGCTGTCATAATAGCATGACCGGCGAACGCCGATACAAAAGCTGCGGGGCTGTTTTGCAAAGTCGCCTTAGTCACTAAATCCCTCTTTGCTGAAATCAGTTTAATTTTCCATTTTCCACTTTCCATTTTCCATTTTCACGGATTCGGTTTTTTACTGACTATTGACCATGATTCTCATCGCAATCACCGTAATATCATCATCATGCCCATCCTTGCGGCGTGTAATAGCTTCATCTGTAATTGAATCAGCAAGCTGCTGCATGGAAGGAAAGTCACGGGACAGGATCAGGTTCTCAATCCAGTCTTCTCCGGTTGCTATGGCGCCGTCCGATACCATCACGATCAGATCGCCGCCGCCCAGTTCGTCTTCTGTGCAGGTAAACTCAATTTCAGGCAGAATACCTGCCGGAAGGGACGGGGTTTCCACCCGGAACATGGTGCGGTTTTTACAGATAAAGGACAGGGCAGCCCCCGCCTTCATGAATTCGGTTCTGCCGCTGTACAGGTCAATGGACACAATGTCCAGCGTTGCCAGCGATTCATCCTCCGATTTGACCAGCAAAGCAGAATTGACCACCTTGAGGGAACAGTCAAACCCCAGTCCCGCCTTAATCAGCTTTTCCATAATCCCTGTCGCCATGCCGCCGTCTACTGCTGCACGTCCGCCTGTTCCCATACCGTCACTGAGAATGGCTGTCATTTTCCCGGTTCCGTCCGTGAAATAGCTGAAATGGTCGCCGCATAATTTGCCGTCACCGCAGATATGCTGACTGGAAGCAATCTCTACATCAAAGCACGGGCGCTCGCACATGGTAAAGCGCACAGTTCCGCAGGCAGTGGTAACAGTGGGCGTATCAAACCTTCTGCCGCTGATTTTATTCATTTCGTGCATAATCTGTGCCCGCCGTACACGACCGCTGTCAGTATCAGACAAGGCGGCTTCAATTGTCATGCGCCCGAGATAATCTATTCTGGCACTGACAGAAACCGGCTGCAATCCGATTTCCTTCAGCCGTACTGTAATCCGCTGTGACAGGTCGTTGTCAAATATCTCATAATCCGAGTATTCCTCCGCCATTTCCTCCAGAATACTCCCCAATCCGCAGAACTGACCTGCTACCACCTGACGCACCTCATCCACCCGCTTCCGGGCTGCCTGTGAAGCAATATAGCTGTCATAGCAGCGGTTGATTGCCTCCGACATTTCCGATGTACGGCAGCAGCGGCGGCGGAATTCCTCACACAGGTCTGACGGCTTGATGGAACCCTCTGTCCGCAGGGTATCGCTGCACTGCCGCAGCTGTTCCATGCTGACACCGTCACGATGCTCCCAGCAGAATACCTTCATGCCGCAGCGGGGACAGGTCTGCTCCACGGCGTTTTCAAATACACCGTCCATCGTAGGGGTAATGATCTTTCCCAGCTTCGCTGATACCTCCTCCACATCATCGGAAACATGGGACAATGCTTTTGCCGCAAAATCCAGGCGCATAATGATGGATCTTCTCAATCCCTCCATATGCTCGTCATCCTGCGAATGGATAAAGACCGTGCGCAGAAACCCCGATACCTGTTCGGGAATCATCATAAAAATAACAGAGGCAATCACCGTTTCATAAAACATGACCACAATCTGCTGTGCCCTGCCCGCCTGGAGAGAGGTAATGACAGCCGCCAGCAAAAACACCAGACAGGACGCGATTCTGCCCAGCGAGGAAAACAACCCCGCCATCAGACCGCCAAAGGCAAAGCAAGCGCCGACGAATGAGAATTCACTGCCCGCCAGCCCCAGTACCGCACCACAGGCAATGCCGGCTACAGCCCCTCCCTGTATACCGCCGTAGCGGGCAGCGTACAGAATCACCATAATTGCCGCTGTCCTGCCGATGGAAATGTCATACAGGCGGAACCCGGACAATGCCAGCAGACCGATACAGCCCGTCAGTATCAGACTGGCGATCTCCTGCGGCACCAGCATTCCCAGCGAACGGGTGCCGGCTAAGATGACAGCTGTGCGGGAAATAAAACTGGCAGCCGCCGCTGCCAGCAAAGCCTCTGCGCCATGCATCACGATGTGGGCAGTCGTGAAACCGCTGACACTCATAACCGCAAAACCTGTTGCAAATACCGGGACAAATGCCACCGCAGCCGCATAAAGCGGGTGTTCATTCAGCTTTTTGATATCGCTGAGCGTCCAGCGGATGGCAATCACAACCGCTGCTGCCGCTATGTAACGGAACCCGCCTGACGGCGTGGGAAAAACGATGTATCCGATTGCCGAACCAACAAAGGAAAAAAAGACATACGGAAACGGCACGGCTGCCGCCAGCGATACGCCGAAGGGAGCATACTCCCCGAATACCGATGCATTGGAAAATAAAAACGCACAAATGAGTATGCCGAGCCGTGCCACCAGCTTTTCCGCATAGCTGCCCGCAAACTTCCGGCTGCCATCTGCTTTGCTGAACATTTCACGGATTTTCAACCAAACCACCCCTGCATAATAAACCTTTGACATCATTGCTTCTGCCATGAACATAGCTCTATTATAGCGGCTGGAGGACAGATACTTTGTCAAAACCTGTTTTCGTCAATATGACTAATACAGGACTGTGTAAATGGTATGGAATCTGTTATAGACAAATAGCGAAAAATGTGGTAAAATGATACTGCGTGAATGGTGGACAGTTCAGGCTGCTGCCGCTGCCCACTGATCACTGACCACTAAATTGAATACGCCGCCTTGTGCGGTAAGGAGGTTTTTTATATGAGATGCATGACTTGCGGCGCGGAGCTGCCGGACGGTACCGCTTTTTGTACTTCGTGCGGTGCGAAGCAGATTCCGCAGACACCTGTACAGCCTGTTCAGCCCATTCCGCCTGTTCAGCAAAGCTATGACCCCAATCAGATGTATCAGAATCCTGCATGGAGTAACGCAGGCAACAATATGGGCGGTCAGCCCTATCCGGGTAACAACATGATGAACCATCCGACCGGAGATACAACACCCATTTCAGCATGGGGCTATATCGGCTACAATATCCTGTTTTCTATTCCGCTTGTTGGTCTTGTTATGCTGTTTGTCTATTCCTTTGGCAGCAATACAAATGTCAACCTGAAAAACTATGCCCGTTCCTTTCTGCTGACTATGCTGATCGTGTTTATACTCACAATTGTCATTACCGTTATCTTCGGCGCTGCGTTTGTTGCTCTGTTTGACCAGATTTCCAACTATTCCGGCTCTTATTCCTACTGAAATAATCCGGAATTCTGAAACTGAAAACAGCGGAGTATGTCGGTCAGGTGATTGATTGGGCGCAGATCCCGTCACACATCTGAAAGCATATCTTTTTCAGTCCCTTTTCAATTCATAAACCCGACAAGCATTGCGTTACACAGTGCCTGTCGGGTTTTGTGTGTCAATACTCTGTTTTCAGCGTATCGACCTTATATTTTCTTTTGAATTCCTGTTCATCCTTGGGCGAGCGAATCAGCATAACCTCGGTAAAATGACCAGTCTTTTTATTTTTGAACCCTGCCACCTTTTCTCCTGTACAAATGGAGCTGCGGATCACAGGGTATTGGGTTTCCGGATCATACAGCTTTTTTTCCTGTCCCTTGCCCTGTTTCAGTGATTCAATAAAATCGGATAAACGATGTTTTTTCATTTCAGTCACCTCATAATAAACTCCCCCGCAAGCAGAACGCATATCCGGAACATATCCGCATCAGATGATGCATCCTTCCTTATTTCAGTCCCGGCACGACATGGACGGGTGTTTTTATGAAGGGACTGAAAGAATATTCTTATAAAATATCAGGTGTTTATTGTGTTCACTGTGCGGTAAACGGTACACCTCTTTTCTTCGCATAGCTTTCTGCATAAGAACCGCTTTTGCCTTGGATAGTTAAATTTTCGCATTGATAGAACGTCCAGTCCCTGATGATTGTTACGCTGTCCGGCATCGCAACTTTAGTAAGGTTGGTGCAGCCCCAGAACGCATAATCTTCGATGCTTGTAACGCCATCCGGAATCCTGATGCTGGTAAGGTTTGTGCATTCTTTGAACATTCCTTTTCTGATGCTTGTAATACCATTCGGTAATGTGGCGTTGGTAAGGTTTGTACATCCATAGAATACAGACTCTCC
This sequence comes from uncultured Ruminococcus sp., assembly GCA_902783855.1. Taxonomy (GTDB): domain Bacteria; phylum Bacillota; class Clostridia; order Oscillospirales; family Acutalibacteraceae; genus UBA1213. The sequence goes on along the minus strand of CACZSU010000188.1, from coordinate 2,281 downwards.
GATGCTTGTGACACTGTCCGGAACCGTGATGCTGGTAAGAGCTGTGCATCCGATAAACGCACGTTGCCCGATGCCAGTCAAACTGTCCGGGAGCGTGACATTGACAAGACCTGTGCAGCTGCTGAATGCATATTCGCCAATGCTGGTGACGCCGTCCGGAATCGTGATACTGGTAAGACCTTCACATTGGATGAACGCTTTTTCTCCGATGCTTGTGACACTGTCCGGTATCGTGATGCTGGTAAGACCGATACAGTGCTCAAACGCAGATTTTTCGATGCTTGTCACGCTGCTGGGTATTATGACGTTGGTAAGGCTCTGACACCCATAGAACACAAAATCTCCGATGCTTGTGACACCATCCGGTATCGTGATGCTGGTAAGATCAGGGCAACTTCTGAACGTCCATTCTCCAATGTCAGTCACGCTGTTTGGTATCGTGACACTGGTAAGGTATGTGAGACCGTAGAATGCACAGTCTCCGAGACGGGTTATACCATTCAACACAATAATAGTTTTAATATCATTAAAATACTTGTACCACGGAGATTGATTGGTGACATTACCATAATCACTCATTTCTCCGCTGCCGCTGATAACAAGCAACCCATTTTCATCAAGTTCCCATTCAGCGTCTTCTCCACATTCTCCGCTATCGACGGTCGTTCCAAGCGTGTATTCAGGATCTTTATATGTTTCCTTACTGACTTCAGCAGCACTGTCATTTGCAGTGGTATCATCCGTATTGCTGTCTGAGGCGGCGCTTTCAGCAAAACCGGAAACAGCAGGTGTACTGCCTGATATATTGTTGCCGCTGCTGCTTCCTCCGCTGCAGCCGGTCATTGCAGCAACAGGAAGCATTGTCACCGTAAGCATGGCAGTCACTATTGTTCTGAATATTTTTTACTTTTCATTATTTTACATCTCCTATAATAAATTCCGGTATTTGTACTCAATTATATGATATTTTATAAGTAATGTCAATACTGTATATATGCTGGCGAATTGTAGGTATTATTATTAAAACTGGTAAATTTCTGTTATCGTTCCGGTGAACTCTGACAGTGAAAAAAATCACATCAGAATGCCGCTTTTGTAGAAAAAGCCTTGCTTCGTTCTGGTTGGCAGACACTCTATTTGCCGACTGAATCCTACACTTACTTTAATATCCTACCTCATATAATTGAAAGTTGCGCCACTGTTTATCAGTCATTTTTCTGCTCCCTTCAAAAACAAAACCGCCCCGGAAGGCGGTTTATTTAAATAATTTATCTAATTCAATCTGTGATTTGACATAAACAGCACCTACATCATAATCATCATAAACAACTATAGATTTTTGTTTTAACAGATATTCTTGTATAGTAGTTCCATCAACATCAACAAGCATTTTTTTTCGTGTAAAACCTTCAAATGCATCTTGAAGTTTGTTACAAGTGTCTTTAAATACTTTCGCATCATTTTGGGGTGAAATCGTATAATCAAAAACATAGCCGCTCATAATGTCACCTCACAGTCCAAATTCTTTGTTTACATCAGGGTTTGTTTTTGAAGCAGTTTTAAGTATATCCTCAAGTGCTTCTTGTTGTGTCAGATTTTTTCGCTTCATTTTGTTTTCTACAAGCTCCTCAAATGTAGGAGCAGGTCTAAGTCTCTCTAACTCAGCCGCTGTTTCAACATCAGACATTGCAACACGAGCCTTATGTTTATACTTATTCCTCAAATTAAAAGCTTGTTTAACTTGATCGTTAAACGGAAGAGATTTATCAATTTGATTTGGAATATCAGACACATTAGCATAATACCACTCACAAATATGTTGGTTATCTGTTTCAACAATATCTTTCCCTATATATTTCGTCAAATCATTTTTATTTGCTTTTATTATACCACTTTCCCCGGATTTTTCAACAGGTTTTTCAAAGGATTTCGCTATCTTTCCGAACTGCTCCGCCTTCTCCCCGTAGGCTTGCGCCCGTGCTCCGTAGATGCGCTGGTTATCTTCATCAAGGCTGTACTTGCTGATGCGTTCATACCGTTTTTCCTGCCGCTCGCAGTAGTTTTCTTTTTTCTGTGCCTCGTACTGCTGCGCCATTTCGGGCAGGGACAGTTGCGCTTGTTCATGATTACGGTCGGTACAGACCACTCGTCCCGCATACTGCCCTCACCTTGCAGGTATGCCCGCTTGCTGGCGGTTCTGATCGCCTGACGCTGTTCTTTGGTTAGTTCCTGTATGCTCATTGTCATCCTCCAATTCGTACCCTTCCCGCCCCAGAAGGTA
>CACZSU010000187.1 GCA_902783855.1 uncultured Ruminococcus sp. | reverse complement strand
GCCCATTTTGCCAGCTGATGCTGTACGACTGTTTTGCCTGAACCAAACGGACCCGGCACTGCTGCTACACCGCCCTTTGCAATCGGGAACAGTGTATCAATCGTTCTCTGTCCGGTTGTCAGCAGAATATCAGGAGAAAGCTTTTTCTTATATGGTCTGCCGATACGTACCGGCCATTTTGTTGCCATACAGATATTCTGTTTTTTGCCGTTCTGTTCTACCACTGCAACTGCATCATCAATGGTATAGTCGCCCTCCTTGATGGATTTCACGGTTCCGCTTACCTTATCAGGCACCATAATCTTATGCAGAACGGCATGGGTTTCCTGTACGGTACCGATGACATCTCCCGCTTCTACCCTATCTCCGGCTTTTACGGTCGGGCAGAAATGCCACTTCTTCTTATGATCCAGCGACGGTACTTCTACACCTCTGGTCAGATTATTGCCCACCTGCTTCATGATCTCATTCAGCGGACGCTGGATACCATCGTAAATCGCACCGATCAATCCGGGACCAAGCTCTACTGACAACGGTGCGCCTGTGGATTCTACTGCCTCGCCGGGTCCAAGTCCGGAGGTCTCTTCGTATACCTGAATCGACGCTTTATCTCCGTGCATTTCGATGATCTCGCCGATCAGACGCTGCTTACTGACTCTTACCACGTCAAACATATTTGCATCACGCATTCCCTCTGCAATTACCAGCGGGCCTGCGACCTTCGTAATTATTCCGTTTGCCAAATTTTACACCCCTTCAGGAGTTTCGCTGTCTGGATTTACTCCCACAACCCTTTTCAGGGCAGCGAAACTATTATCGTATCTATCTTATCTTCTTAAAGAGAATATCCGATCCGACTGCCTGTTCCACGAACGCAGATAACCGTCTGCCGCCGATGCCGTTATTCGCCCTTGCGCCCGGTATCGGAATCACTGCCGGAATGGTTTGCTCTGACAGCTTGGCAACTTCCTTTCTGGCTGCCTCAAACAGTTCCTCTGTCATGTAGATAACAGCGTATCTGTCCTTTTCGACCGTTCCCTTCAATACAACCGACGATTCTTCAGGCTGTTCACATACGATCGCATCAATTCCTACAGCAGAAAAACCTTTTACACTTTCGCTGTCACCAATAAACGCTATACTCTTAACCATATGTTTCACGCAGCCTTTCTCTGATCTGTTCGACAGGCGCAGCCGTCTTCACGCCGCTGGCAATGATACTGACTGCCCTTCTTTCGTATTCACAGCCGATATAATAACCAAACAGCGGTTCGGGTCCTTCATTGGACAGACGACACATTTCCCTTGCTATGCGCAAAAGACGATTATCCACAAATTTTTCAAACAGACCTGCCCTTTCTGAATAAAGCTGCATCGCTTTTTTACAGTCATAGGCACGAATACCCTCCAGATACTTGACCAGTCTTTCTGAACCTGCCATAATCATTTTAATCGTCTTCTGCTTATCAAAGCCCTCACACTCACACAGTGCTGTATTCAGGTATTCCATTGTCGTCTTACTGTTTGACGCACGCAGAGCTATTTTGATATCCGCGTAAAAAACCATCGTACTGAAATACCGGTTCAGAAATAAAGAGCCTGAATATCTGCCTTCCGACAGCAGTCTTTCCATCAGAGCACGATCCAGCGCGCCATCACTCAGCCGGGCATCCTTTGTATGTGCCAGCAGCTCATATGCTTTTGCAGCAGGCTCCCGCAGCCATTCGGGCAATGCCTCGAATTTTCTGTTCTCGATACAACTAAGCAGTATCTTCGTATCAATGGTTGCCGGGGAAAGCAGCAAGGTATCATATGGCTTTTTGAACATGGTACCCTTCAATATCGTCTTGAAGTTATGAATATCATTCTGATAATAAAACGGCTCAAAAATCACCATGTCCGGTGCAACACTGCGGATATATGTCCACATCTGCTGCTGCCGCAGCGACAGAACCTCCTCCGTGTTGTCACCCTCCGGATAACCCTTATCCTTCAGATAGGTGATCACATCCCTTTCGCTTTTCATCGACAGCATCTGTTCATAATCCGGCATGGACAACAAATGCTTCTCTCTCGCTCTGACGGAACCGATGGAGAATTCATACGATAATGACATATCAATTCCCCTCCTTAATCCTTGAACAATTCGGTGCCGATCAAATCCTCAAGTTTTTCACGATTGGCTGCTATCACTGCAGAAAAGCTCATATTCTCCTCTACATCTCCGTTTTTTAATATAAACCCGCCGTCTATACTGTCATCCGGCGTCTTTGCTATCTTCGCCTGAATCGAATGATCCGTCAGCACATTATGAAAGCTGGACGGTATCCTTTTCAGATCTCTGGAATTGAAATACATCGTTCCGTCTGTATGCTCCAGACCGGATGCCAGTCTGAGGATGAACCGGAAATACTCCTTATCACCCAGACCAAGCAGATACTGATGCAGATATTCCATGGTCTTTTCAATTTCATCTCGTTTGGTCTGCAAAATCGCATTCCGTTTTTCAAGCTCCGCCTTACTGTGAAAGTTCTTCAGCAGATTTTCTGCCTGCAGCTGAACCTTATGCTCTCCTGTTTTACGGATTTCGTCCGCCTTACTCCGGGCATCGCCTGTAATTTCCAGATAAATCTTATCGGCTTCTTCATTCATGATCCGGATACGCTCCTCGCTCTCCTGTCGAATGACCGATAATATTTTTTCCGCATTGCTCAATCGTTCCACCCGCCTTCCATGAGATCAATCCCTGTCTGTCTTACATCTTGATGCCGGGGATAGAAATCACCATCAGAAGGGATACGATAAAGGCAAGCAGTGCATAGATTTCTACCAGTGTAATAGATACCATCGCCTTGGAGAAATTGCTCTCATCCTTTGCACACATAGAAATACCGGCAACAGATGCCTTTCCCTGCGCAAAACCTGAAATCATACCGCCAATACCAATTGCCAGTGATGCTGCCACGTATGCCAGTCCCTGCATCAGGGTCGGCACCTCTCCGCCAAGCACACCGCAATTGATCATGATCAGAAAGCCGACAATGAAGCCATACAGACCCTGTGTACCGGGAAGCAGCGTCAGAACCAGCATTTTACCAAACATAGAGGAATCCTCCGAAAGAACACCCATCGCTGTCTGCGCAGCGCCGCCTACGCCCTTAGCTGAACCGATACCCGAAAGAACTGTTGCAAGAGATGCAGCCAGAATTGCAAATACTATACCTTCCATAACTATAAACCTCCGATTACATTTCATTAGAATTTTTCATTTTAAAATTATCACATCTGACAGCAAACGGCTCGAATTTCCTGCCGCCGCCTTCATAGAATTTACTGAACATTTCCACATACTGCAAACGCATGGTATGCACATACGAACCAAGTGCATTCAGTCCGATCGTAATTAGATGTCCTGCAATAAATATCACGATCATAAAAAGAATGCCGATTACGTTGGTTCCCATCAGCGTTGACAGCATATTGAACACCTGCGCCATAACGCCCGTTGTCAATCCCAATGCCAGCAGACGGGAATAGCTCAGCAGATCACTGATATAGCTGGTAATATCATACAAAGATGCCACGCCGCCGATCAGCTTGCCGAAAAAACCCTTTTTCGCTCTGCCCTGTGTCAGTACCAATCCTACCGCACTGGCAATCGCGATTCCTGCGCCCACCGTAACCAGTACCGGCAGCGTTGCCATACCAGCCGCAAGCACTGCAAACCCGATCAGCATCGTCATCCATAATCCTGTATCGAAAAATGCCTCTGCATATTTCTTCTGCTTCATACAGACATAGAACTTGCATCCCATACCCACCAGCACGTGTACAAGACCCAGTCCGATCGACAGAATCATGATCGTCAATGCATCCTTCTGTGTGTCCAGAACCGGCCAGGGCAGCATTTGTGCCATCGTGATTTCCTTGCCGGTAAACAGCTTATAGAATACTGCCGGCGCATCTCCAAAAATACTGCCGAACACCAGTCCCCAGAATATTGTGGCAATTCCGCAATACTGGAACAGCTTCAGATTATTCCGCATAGATTTATCCGGTTTGAATACCTTGAGTGCTATCGTGGTGGCTATCACCATCACCAGACCATATCCGGCATCTGAAAACATCATTCCAAAGAAGAAATAAAAGAAAAATGCCAGAATAGGGGTCGGATCAACATCATCCTTTGACGGCGGTGAATACATCGTTACAATGCTTTCAGCCGGCTCGGCAAATTTGTTATTTTTCAGCTTGACAGGAGCATCATCCCCCGGTTCGGAAAACTCTACAATACAATCCGCAATCCGCAGACACAATTCCTCCAGCTGATCACAATCCTCCTCGGGAATATAGCCATACAGGATAAATGTATGCTCGCTTTCGTCCAGCTCGGAAATAACCCTGTACTTATCTGACCGCAGCATATAATAATCCTTTGTATCAGATATCATCGCACGGTACTTGACATACTTTTTCAACCCCTCCGTTGCCTGCGAAATCTTCTTGACCAGCTCATCGTCCTTCTTTTTCAATCGGCTGATTTTTTCGGACGGTGTCCTGGATGTCGGATTCAGCGGTCGGGTAAAGCCCAATGTGCGCAGTACATTTTCTGCCTGCTCCTTCTGGGTCTTCGGCGCATAGATCACTGCACAGGTCAGGTTCACAGAGGAAAAGAAAATCTCATGGTCAAATATCAGCGTTTCATCCTCCTGCGCCAAAGCCTCTGACAATGTAATATCATCAAACATCTTCGGGAAGGTACCGATAAACACTGCTGTACTGGCGGTATCTGCTGTATTCATCGGAATATCCAGTCCGCTCCATGGTTCCAGCTGCGCCATCAGTGTACGGATTCTGACCCGTTCTGCTGCATAGTCTGCTCTCTGCTTTTCCAGATCACAGATTTTCCCGCAGATACCGATCACCTTCGGTGAACCAGCGGCAATCTTACCGATATCCTCCGGCTCCACCTCCCGCTTTCCGCGGAAGGCATCCAGCAGACTTTTTTTCTCGGGTGAAACCTTATCCAGTATCTTGGATGCCTGCGTCATCAGCTGGCTGTTTCTTTCAAATTGCTGCAGCTGCGACGCCGTATCTATACGGGAATAGCCCTCCTCGGGTTGCTCAATGTGCTGTATTTCCACCAATGAGCTGTTCTGAAGGTGCTCCAGAATCCGCTTTCTGTCTGTATTCAGTGCGATAATCCTCACACGCTTCATTTTGAGTTTAGCCAAATCATATCACCACACTTCTATTGTACTCTTATTCCTGCATCACAGCATCCCACTATATCAGTGCGTCTACAGCCATTGCTGCAACCCTGCTGCGATTCTTTTCGGCTTTTTCAGAAAGCTTCTTACATTCCGTCTGAACCTTGACACGTTCCTTTTCCAGACGCAGATCTATGCTTTTACTGACAGCATTTTTATCGTCCTCAAGCATCTTTTCCACATCCTTATATGCATCGGAAATGAATTTTTCGGATTGCTTTTTTGCATCCTGCTTTTTTTCTTCCGCCTGCTTTTTTGCCTGTGCCTCGTTACTTTTGCATTCTTCCTCTGTTTCCAGAATCTGTCTGACGAAATCCTTTGCCAAATTTCAGCCCCCCTTTAATACACATTTATTTCATTAAACCATATTTTATAATAAAAATCAAGTATATCTGCCTTTTTTTCGGAATTTCTTTTTTACTTTTTTACCCTTTTATCCTGCCGCATCGTTTACATTCTTTTTTGCAAGATTTCAATTGTTTTAATGCATTTTCTGATAATCAGATGTGAAAAATCTGCCCGCTTTGCAAGGTGCAAAACAGACAGATCCTCCTGCGGCGAGCCGCCGCTCCCGATTCGCGATAGATAGTCGCTGCGCTTACGCTCCGCTCTGGTTATGGCTTAAACATATTTACACCCGCAAATTGTATTCAAATGCACACGGCTTTTACGCAGCT
>CACZSU010000186.1 GCA_902783855.1 uncultured Ruminococcus sp. | reverse complement strand
GAAAGCCGCTGGTTCTGGCAGATCGGTATGCGTCCGAATGACAGATATGTTCACGCCCTGAATTTCTCGCTGTATGTCGGCGGCCCCGATGTTATCGGCGCACAGAATCTCGGTGCGCTGTGCATCTGGGGAGGTACGCTCCCGAGTGAAAGACTGCTGTTTGTTCTGAAAACCTATCAGCCCACAGTGATATGGACTTCACCTTCCTATGCATGGCAGCTGGGTGAAAAAGCACTCAAAAGCGGTATTGACCCCAAAAAAGATCTGAACATAAAGAAAATCATTGTTGCCGGAGAGCTTGGCGGATCCATCGAGGCCACAAGAAAGGCAATCGAAGATATCTGGGGCGCAGAGGTGTATGACTTCTACGGATTGTCCGATATTTTCGGAGCCTGCGCCGCAATGTGCGAAGCAAAGGACGGACTTCATATCGCTGAAAATCATATTCTTGTTGAAACGGTTGATATCCATACAGGCGAGGTACTTGAACCCGGTCAGGTAGGCGAGCTTGTATTTACAACACTCAGAAAGCACGCCCGTCCGCTCATTCGTTTCCGCACAGGCGATATAGGACGGATTGACACAACAAAATGCTCCTGCGGAAGAACGCACGGAAGAATTCATATTCTTGGCAGAAAGGACGATATGTTTATCGTTTCGGCTGTCAATGTATTCCCGAGTGATATTGAAGCAGTGGTACGTGAACATAAGGGCATTACAGGCGAATACCTCATCCGCATCTTTGAAAAGGACTTCACCAACAAGTATGCAGTTGAGATTGAAAAATCTGCTGACAATACAAAGTCTGACGATGAGGTTGCAGCTGAGGTTTCAGCAGCACTCAAGGCGCGCATCGGTGTCAAGCCGGCAAAAGTGATCGTTCATCCTGACGGAGGACTGGATACACGCTCCGAACATAAGTCCAGGAGAGTTATTGACGAAAGAAATCTTGAATATAACATCTGATGCTGTTATAATAAATGAAATGGGGCTGTCTGAAAACCCTTACGTTTTCAGACAGCCTTTTAAGTATAAAACTAACTGATCGGAGGCAGAGTTTATGCCAACACTTTCAAAAAGAACACAAAACTTTACAGATTCAGTCATTCGCCGCATGACCAGAATTTCCAATCAATACGGTGCCGTCAATCTTTCTCAGGGATTCCCGGATTTTGAACCGCCCCGTGAGCTGCTTGACAGGCTTGCACAGGTAACCAGAGAGGACTTTCACCAGTATTCCATCACATGGGGCGCCCGGAATTTCCGTGAGGCTCTTGCCGCAAAGCAGTCAAGGCTTATGGGCAGGAGCATCAACCCTGACAGTGAAATCGTTGTCACCTGCGGCAGTACAGAAGCGATGATGGCTGCCATGATGACGGTAACAAATCCCGGCGACAAGGTAATCGTATTCTCACCTTTCTATGAAAACTACGGAGCAGATACCATTCTTTCCGGTGCAGAACCGATATATGTTCCGCTTTATCCGCCGGAGTTCAATTTCAATATTGATGAGTTAGAGGCAGCTTTCAAGCAGCATCCAAAAGCATTGATTCTCTGCAATCCTTCCAATCCGTGCGGTAAGGTATTCACTTATGACGAGCTGAAAGTAATTGCCGGTCTTGCGGAGAAATACGACACCTTTGTTATTACAGACGAGGTATATGAACATATTGTCTATAAGCCATATCAGCATATTTATTTTGCATCTCTCCCGGGAATGTGGGACAGAACGATCTCCTGTTCTTCGCTGTCAAAAACCTATTCCATAACCGGATGGCGTCTGGGATATATCATTGCTCCGGAGCCGGTTATTGAAGCAGCAAAAAAGGTGCATGATTTCCTTACAGTCGGTGCGGCAGCACCTTTGCAGGAGGCGGCTGTTACGGGTCTTCGTTTCGGAGAGGATTACTATACAGAGCTTCAGGCAAAATATACCGAAAAGCGTGATTTGTTTCTGAAAGGTCTTGATGATATCGGTATTTCTCATACCATACCACAGGGCGCATATTATATTCTTCTGGATATATCGGAATTCGGCTATGCAAGCGATCTCACATTCTGCGAAACCCTTGCAAGAGATGTGGGAGTAGGTGCAGTTCCCGGTTCCAGCTTTTTCAGAGAGGATGTAAACCACCTTATCAGACTGCATTTTGCAAAGAAAAACGAAACGCTTTATGAAGCTCTCAACAGGCTGGAGCATATCAGAAAGAAAATAGCAAAACAATCATAAGAGTCTGCGGGCAAATCAGCATTATCAGCTTGTGCTGCGCCGGCTCGGCGCTGCTAAGATAAAATTACAGTAAGCGGCAAAATCAATCGCCCTATGTCATTCCGAGCGTAAGCAAAGGAGCTTTGTATAAGATTCTTCGTCATTTCGTTCCTCAGAATGACAAAAGGAAAATCTCAGTGACGTTTACTATAATCAGAAAGTGGAATTGATTTCAGCAAAAGCGTTTCAGTGACCGTGGGGAGTTTACGCGATAGCGCCGCAGCTTTTGTGTCGGCATTCGCCGGGTCATGCTATTATGACAAAGGGTAGTTGGTAGACCAAAGGGGACGACCACAAGAGGGCGCCGAGCCGGCGCTCCCGATGCTCTCGGTCGAATCTTTTGACCCTTCATACTGTCCGGCTTCACTTTGTGGGCTTGCCGTGTATTGGTTGCCCCTCTTAAGGTCTTCCCCTTTGGAAATCCCTTTTCCTTAACTCCCCTGCTGGCTTACCGCCCGCTTAAACTAATACAAGTCAAGCCCACACGTAGGTGATGCAATAGTGGAAGGGGCAAGGAACACGAACGAGAGCATTGACACCG
>CACZSU010000185.1 GCA_902783855.1 uncultured Ruminococcus sp. | reverse complement strand
GACGGAAACCAAGGTACATGGACGGATGTATATTCGCTGGCTGCAACCATATATAAGATGATTACCGGTGTAACGCCGCCTGACGGATTGCAGCGTAAAAGCAAGGATAGTATCAAACCGCCGTCAAAGCTGGGTGTGAAAATTTCCAGAAATGCAGAAAATGCGTTGCTGAATGCAATGAATGTACGGGTGAAAAAGCGGACAAAAACAGTGGATGAATTCCGTCAGCAGCTGTATTCGACCAAAGAAGTGAAAAGAACGTTCGATAAAGGAGAACGGGAATATCTGGGCGGTATACCTGTGTGGGCAAGAATTACGCTGGCAGCAGCTGCGGTGCTGGCACTGGGTGTCACGATTGTGGCAGCCAGCGGCATTATGCTGCCGGAACCGGAACCGCCGGCGGCATTGCCGTCACTGCCTGATGGAAAAGTATATGTGCCCCGGTTTTACAGTAAAACAATTGAAGAAGCAAAGGCGGAAGCAAAAAAATATGGACTGACTGTGGAAGTGAACGACAGCCGGTTAACGGATGATATTCCTGTGGATAAGGTGTATGAACAGGACCCTCTGCCCAGAACCGTTGTGGATAAAAACGCAACCATCAGGCTTGTTGTATCAGCGGGACCGAAGAACCTGATTGAATTGCCGAGAGTGCATGGAATGACTTTGAATGACGCTAAAAAATTGCTGGAAACCCGCGGCTTTACGGTAGAGGTCGGCTCTGCACAGGAAAGCGTATATGGAGAGAATGTAGTATGCAGGGAAAGTCTGACGGACAGAACGATTGCCTATGTGAAAGGCCGGAAGATCACTTTGACGCCGTCTGCTGCCAGACAGCAGGATGACAAAAACAAGATCAGAATGCCTTCGTTTACAGGGGGAGATCTTTCAGCGGCAGAACAAACAGCAGAAAAGGAAAATGTTTGCCTGAAGATTGTCTATAAGACCGACCAGGCGAAGGAAAACCAGGTGATCGCACAATCCATTCAACAGGGAGAAAGCTGCAGCCGCTGGGTGACGGTTACACTGACTGTCAGTGCCGGCATCAGCAGAGATGGGGTAGTAGTGCCCTATGTACAGGCAAAACCCCGACAAGAAGCCATTAAAACGCTTGCGGACAAAGATCTGGCATATGAAATAGTATCCCAGGAATATAACGATGACTATGCGCTGGGAAGTGTCATTTCGCAAAGCGTGGAAAGCGGAACGGTTGTATCAAAGGGAACGACAGTCAGGCTTGTCATCAGTCTGGGCAAGAAGAAAGCAGCTGCCCAGTCCAGAACGGCATCTGATGCTTCTGCATCTGAATCAAAAAAGGAATCATCCCAGAAAAAGGTACAGCGTTCTGTGCAGACCACTGTGCAGCAGCCATACATACAGACGTATCCGCAGCAGCAGACCTATGATCCCGAAACAACGCAGCAGACGCCTGATGTATCCGTACCAGCACAGCAGGAAAGCAATGTACGAGCCAGCGGCAGCTGCGGCAGGGGAGTAACATATACCCTGTATAAGGATGGCAGAATGGAAATCAGCGGACAGGGAGAAATGTATGATTATCCCGACTTCCCTGATAAGGATAAAATTTACAGTGTGACGGTGTACAGCGGCGTATCGAATATTGGTGCATATGCGTTTGAAAATGCGGGCAATCTGCAACGTGTGACAATCTACCGGGGGGTAACAAAAATAGGTTCATCAGCATTTTCGCAGTGCAGCCGGCTGACAGGTGTGGAACTGCCTTCCACATTATCTGTCATTGACAGCAGGGCGTTCTGGAATGCTGGATTGACTGGCATAACGATACCGGACAGTGTGACACAAATCGGAGAAAGAACATTTGAAAACTGTGCCAGCCTGCAGAATGTCACTTTAACTGCCAATTCCGGTCTGAAATCCATCGCAAAGGCAGCGTTTGGCTCCTGCAGCAGCCTGCAGGCAATTCATCTTCCGGACGGCCTGCGGGTGATTCCGGATGAATTGTTCAAGGGATGCAGTGCGCTTTCGGAATTTTCTATGTCGGATCGTGTTACAGAAATCGGTGCTCAGGCATTTGCAGGGTGTACGGCACTGGATGAAATCTTCATTCCCCGTACCGTTACGTATATCGGATCATCTGCGTTTTACGGTTGGAAGAATAATCAGAGAATTGATCCGGATAATAGGTCATCACCCGACAACCGTTGGGCAAAAGACTGGAGAACAGGCAGCGAGGCAGCGACTATAGAATGGGTTGCCCGCTGACAGGACTGTATAAGGAGGCAATATGTATGTCACAGATCAGTCTGTGTTATGGCTGCATGAATCAGTATAAAGCAGAGTATGGCATATGTCCGTTCTGCGGATATAAAAATACAGATTTTCATCCCGAGCCGATACATTTGCTGCCGGGAACCAGATTACAGAACAAATATATCGTAGGCAAAGCAATCGGACATGGCGGTTTTTCCGTAACATATATGGGTCTGGATACCGTGCTGGACGTCAGGGTGGCAATCAAGGAATATATGCCCTCGGAATATGCGACACGCACAGGTAACCAGTCCCGCATGACGGTTTCAATGCAGGGCAGCGCTCCGCAGATGTACCGGGAAGGAATGCATAAATTTGTGGAGGAAGCCCAGCGGCTGGCGGCAATGGATGATGTGGAGGGCATTGTCAAGGTGTTCGACGCTTTTGTGGAAAACAATACAGCATATATTGTCATGGAGTACCTGGAAGGAGAAACCCTTGCAGAAAAACTCAAACGGGAAGTCCGTCTGGAACCCCAGAAGGTATTCAGCATGATGATGCCGCTGATGGATTCGCTGGAAAGGATTCATAAGGCGGGACTGCTCCACCGGGATATTTCGCCGGATAATATCATCGTTACCTCCAAAAATACAGTCAAGCTGATAGATTTCGGCTCCGCACGTTATATAACGCATGACCGCAGCCGCAGCCTGTCCGTATTTATCAAGCCCGGTTACACCCCGGCTGAACAGTACAGCAGTGACGGCAGACAGGGAACATGGACGGATGTATATTCCCTGGCAGCGACCATGTATAAGATGATTACGGGCATCACCCCGCCGGACGGCTTCCAGCGGCGGGCAAAGGATAACCTGATGACCCCCGGCAAGGTAGGAGTAAGAATGACGAGGAATGCAGAAAATGCCATTCTGAATGCCATGAATACCCGTATTGACAGCCGTACAAAAACAATCGGCGAATTCAAACAGCAGCTGTTTTCAACAAGGGAGGTCAGGCGTCTGACAGACGGCAAGGCAGAAACCCAGACCGTTCTGACAAGATGGGCAGCTGTTACAGTAGCAATGGTGGCGCTGTTGACAATCACAATGGTCATTCTGGCTGCGTCCGGCGTTTTTCAGGGGGAAGTAAGCTATACAAACGGAAGTTATATCATGCCGGCTGATAAGACCCGTGTTCCCAGCTTTCACAGTCATACGCTGGAGGATGCTGATCAGAAGGCGCAGAAATACTATCTTCGGTTGCAGGCAAATGACGCAGATTTTTCGGCAGATGCGCCGGTAGACACGATATTGTCACAGAATCCGGATCCCGGGAAAATGGTGCCGAAAAATTCGGAGGTATTTGTTACCGTTTCAGCAGGTCCGAAAAAAATCCTGATGCCATGGATCAGAGGAATGGAAAGCAGCCAGGCTGAAAAGAAGCTAAAGGACAGCGGATTCCGGGTTGAAGCATCACACGCCGAAAGCGTCTATACCAAGGGTCATGTCTGTTCAGAGGATTTGCAGCCGGGTGTTCCGTATGATGATAAAACAAAGATTACGATCACCATTTCAGACGGCAGGACAGAAGATCCGACCATCAAGGTGCGGGTACCTGATTTCAACCAGAAACAGATTGCACAGGCAGAGGAAATAGCGGACAGCGGCAATGTGAGTATTTCTGTACGTTACCAGCCTGATGAGCGGTACGATAACGGAACGATCATCAGTCAGTCCGTAAAAGCAGGGGAAAAGATCAATCGCTATGGAGAGATTGTGCTGACAGTTGCGGATAACGGCATGGTACTGGTACCGTATGTCAAGGGAAAATCACAGACAAGCGCAGAGGAGGCAATTCGTAGTGCAGGACTGACCCCGACAATAGAAGATACCATGTACAGTGATACGGTAGCTTCTGGTCACGTGATCAGCCAGACGCCTGCCGGACAACAGGCAGTCAGGCGTTATACAAAGGTCGGACTGGTTGTCAGCCTGGGTATCCGTCCCGGTACGGCAGCACCGCATGATAATATATCGCCCTACCTGATCACACCTCAGCAGCCGGCGCCGATTACAGAAAGGCGGGAGGTTGAATCGTCCAAGAGGACGGTCAGCAGTCCCTCTTCTGTTCCCGAAAGCTCCGCCGGGAGTTCTGAACAGGAATCATCTGAGGAAGAAACCCAGGTGGAGGATGAATCCTCCCAGGAATCCAGCCAGCAGGAACACAATGCAGTAATTGTGGGTACGGTTAAGGACGAAAGCAGCCAGCCGCTGCACGGGGTAACGGTTACCCTGCGGACAGGGAAGGGTGAATCCTATAATGCGTCTACAGATGCATCGGGTAATTATACGATGCATGTGACTAATGGAACAACAGAGGATTATACTCTGTATGCAGAGCTGTCTGGATATGAAAGCAGAAAATTTGACTGCAAGGGCACCGAAAAGCAGACGATTACACATAATATTACGCTGAAAAAAACGGGTGAAGATGCAGACTGGCAAAAGCTATATGGGGATTTTCTGAAAGAAAAGGAAACGAATACTTCTGGCGGTATAGACCTGTACGATTTTGACGAGGACGGTATACCGGAACTGATTTATTCGGATGGTACGTCCCATGTTAATTCGGTAAATGTATATGCAGTAAAAGACGGCAAAGTTACATCGCTGGATGTACACGGGCAATACGGAGTATTATGTCACAATGCGTCCCAAAAGATTCTGCTGGGTGAGGGATTTATCAACGGCTATGGAGAAAGAAGTTATTTCTATACATATGATAAAAATGGTATTAAGGTACTGTATAAAATGGAAAGTATCCTGAACCAAAAACCGAATGTTTTCAAGGTAAACGATAAAACAGTTACCCAAAGTGAATATGAAGCGATCAAGGCAAAATATATTAATGGATCAATAGACAGTGACCCTGCGTGGAACAGATATTTTGGCAGAGGAAACTTGTTGTCAGAGGTTGATGTAAATACCGTATTGAAAAATTGGAAATCATCGTAATGAGGAGGAATGACATATGTCAGAGCTGTGTTTGTGCTATGGATGCATGAATCAGTATAATAAAGAGTATACCGCTTGTCCGCACTGCGGATTCAATCCGGCAGAGGTACAGTTGGAGCCGTATCAGTTAAAGCCGGGTACCATGCTGCAGAAGCGGTACATAGTGGGAAAAATGCTGGGGAGCGGCAGCTTTTCAGTGACCTATATGGGATTTGATATGACCCGCCAGATGAAGGTGGTAGTCAAGGAGTATCTGCCGTCCGATTATGCAACCAGAGTAGCGAACCGTCCCATGGTCACCGTTACCCAGAAGTCTGACGAGGAGGATCATTATATCAAGGGACTTGACAGCTTTGTACAGGAAGGCCGTAAGGTAGCATTACTGGAGCATATGGATGGTGCGGCGCAGGTGCTGGATGTGTTTATGGAGAATAACACAGCCTATATCGTTGTGGAGTATGTCGAAGGACAGCTGCTTTCCGCCAGATTGAAGAAGGAAGGTAAAATCGACCCTGACAGAACCGTAAGACTGCTGCTGCCGGTATTGGACGCATTGAATCAGGTTCATGGGAAAGGCGTTCTGCATAAGGACATTTCTCCTGACCATCTGATCTGGACAGCGGACGACAAGCTGCGCCTGATTGAATTCGGGTTTGCACGGTCAACGCCGAGAAGCCGCAGCCGCAGCCAGACAGTGATTATCAAACCGGGCTATACACCGGCGGAGCAATATGCCGATACCACTGGTATCGGAACATGGACAGATGTCTATTCCATAGCGGCAGTTGCCTATAAAATGATGACAGGCGTCACTCCGCCGGATGGCATGAAGCGCCGCACGAAGGAATGTATGGTATCGCCTGCCAATATGGGCGTCAGAATACCGTCTTACATGGAATCAGCAATTGAAAAGGCGATGAATGTGGATGTTCGTCAGCGTACACAGACAATTGCAGAGTTCAGACATCAGCTCAACACACCCTCATCCGCAGAACCGCAGCGGCAGCATACGCCTTCCGTACTGCCGCCAGCAGACAGAACAGGCGCTGACAGGGCAAAGCAGATGCCGCATTTTGCAGCTGCCTCGTCTGTGGCTGCAGCCGGTCAGCCCGGCAGGCTGCATATCCCGAAATGGGCATGGATTGCAGTGATTGCGGTACTGACCCTGATATTGGTGCTGGGACTGGTGATTGCACTCAGACCGGGCAATGCCCTGAATCCCATGAAGTTTGTTCCGAGCAAGGATGTGGAAGGCAAAGCTCTGGCAGAAGTGAGGGAAATGCCAAAGTATGCCAATTTAAAGGTGTTCTGCTCCAAAGAAAGTAATGAGGTAGAAGTCGATAAGGTGGCTGAAATAGTTAAAGCAACATTTGGAGATGAACAGGGACTTGTACTGTCGGCAGGACCTGAATATTCGACTCTGAAAAGAGTGGCTGTTCCGAGAATAATCGGTCTGACAGAGGAGGATGCAAAGCAGCAACTGAAGGAAAATGGGTTTGAAAACATTACTGTCAAGGAAGACAGGATAGCTGAATCTGTATTTGCCGAAGGCTGCGTGGACAAATTTGAGATATGGCAGTCGGAAAAGAAAAAAGCCGACAATAACCGCAAAG
>CACZSU010000184.1 GCA_902783855.1 uncultured Ruminococcus sp. | reverse complement strand
GAAAATGACGGTTAATCCGATCATATTCTGCATTTCACACGATATAATAAAAGCAGACTGTCCGCTTGGAACAGCCTGCTTTTGTTATATTTCCGTTTCAGGAACTTTATGTCGGATGATTTTTTTGGTCATTAATGTACTGTCGTATTTTCGTTTGTATTGTACACGTCCGGTGAAAAAGCTGCCGCAGTGTTCACAGGTGTATTCTGTGGAAAAGCCTTTCAGCTTGGCACGAAGCGGTCCCTGGGGTATACATCTCGCACCGCAGTCCGGACAATTGAAAAACACGCTGGAAAGATCAATCCATTCGCTGTTTTCATCTTCAATTGTGCAGGTATGGAAGAAGATCCGTTCGTAGAAGCCGTTGTCACCGGCATTCTGGATATAGCTTTCCACGGCAGCTTTATGGTAGAGCTTTTTAAAGCAAAGCGCTGTGATCATGCTGTCGCCAAGCGCCCGGTGATGGGGGATATCCTCGGTATCAATATGCAGCAGATCGGCGGCCGCCTGTAATCCCAGCGCATTGGTTCCGCTCAGTCCTAACATATCATGGCAATAGATCTGCAGGTCAGCATAGCGCTTTAAAAACGGAATCGTGTGGATTTTCTTGTGAAACTGCAGATTGGCAACCAGTGTTTCTATATCCGTAGTACTCCATGTCATGAGAATACAGCCATCAGCAAATTTTTTGAATTTGCTGTAGCCATAATCAAAAGGAACACCCCTCTTGACTTCTTCAAAGGTCAATGAGGTCAGCTCCTTGACGGAGGAGCTTAATCTGGTGGAAAGAGCGGGTCTTACCAGACAATTGAATTTGCCTGTTATTTCCAGTTTTTCGTTCAGCTTGACAGCACCGAACTCGATAATTTCATTGAGATGTGTATTCAGTTTTTTAGAAAAACAACCGTTCCATTCAAGGTCAAAAATCACGTAATCCATTCTCAACCGCCTTTGCTCTGAGCCTTCATTCTCTGCTCTTTATTGAGAATGGTTTTCCTCATACGAATTGACTGCGGCGTTACCTCAACCAGTTCATCATCAGCAATAAATTCAAGTGACTGCTCCAGACTGAGAATGGTCGGCGGCGTCAGCTTGAGAGCTTCATCAGAGCCGGATGCACGGGTATTGGTGATATGCTTTTTCTTGCATACGTTAACAGTCATATCCTCATTCTTTGGATTGGAGCCGACGATCATGCCCTCGTATACTTCCACGCCAGGACCAATGAACAAACGGCCTCTGTCCTGTGCGGCAAACAGACCATAGCCTGTTGCAGTACCTGTTTCATGAGCAATAAGGCTGCCCTGTGTTCTGGTGGCAATATCACCCTTGTAGGGTTCATAGCCATCAAAGATGCTGTTCATAATACCATTGCCGTTGGTATCTGTAAGAAACTCCGGACGGTAGCCCATCAGACCTCTGGCAGGAATACGGAATTCAATCTGTGTGGTGCCGGATTCCTTGGGAATCATATTGACAAGTTCTGCTTTACGTGAGCCTAATTTTTCCATAACTGCGCCTACATAATTGTCTGGTACTTCCACAATCAGCATTTCCATGGGTTCCATCTGGACACCGTCTATTTCCTTGAAAATAACCTTCGGACGGGAAACCTGGAATTCATAATTCTGTCTGCGCATGGTTTCGATCAGAATAGACAAATGCAGCTCACCTCTGCCCGAAACCTTGAAGGTATCTGCAGAATCGGTTTCCTCTACACGCATGGCTACATTCGTTTCTACTTCCTTGAACAGACGGTCACGGATATTGCGGGAGGTAACGTATTTGCCTTCCTTTCCGGCAAAGGGGCTGTTATTGACCATGAACAGCATGGATACGGTCGGTTCGTCAATTTTGACAAAGGGGAGAGGCTCCGGATGTTCCACATCACAGGCGGTTTCACCAATGTTGAGATCTGTAATACCGGAAACGGCTACAATATCACCCAGCTCAGCCTTTTCAGCATCTACTCGCTTCAGACCCTCGAACTGGTACAACTTCGTAATTCTGGCGTTCTTGCAGCTGCCGTCATTATGGCACAGAATAACATTTTGTCCTGTTTTACAGCTGCCTCGTTCCACTCTGCCGATACCGATTCTGCCGACATAATCATCGTAGTCGATATTAGAAAATAACAGCTGCAATGGACCATCCGTATCGCCTTCGGGCGCCGGAATTTCTTCCAGTATTTTTTCAAAAAGAGGCTGCATATCGGTTCCCTGCTCATGCGGATCCAAGGTAGCATAGCCGTCTCTGCCAGAAGCGTAAACAACAGGAAATTCCAGCTGGTCATCATCTGCCCCCAGTTCGATAAAAAGATCCAGTACTTCATCCACGACTTCTTCGGGGCGTGCTCCGGGACGGTCGATTTTATTGACAACAACCAGCGGTTTTTTTCCAAGGCCAAGAGCCTTTTTCAGAACAAACCTTGTCTGCGGCATACAACCCTCGAATGCATCCACCAGAAGAAGAACACCGTCTACCATCATCAGAATACGTTCTACCTCGCCTCCGAAATCAGCGTGACCGGGGGTGTCAACAATATTGATTTTCGTATCCTTATACATAACAGCGGTGTTTTTAGAGAGAATGGTGATGCCTCTTTCTCTTTCCAGATCGTTAGAGTCCATGACTCTTTCCGCAACAGCTTCGTTCTGACGGAAAATGCCGCTCTGGAGCAGCAGCTGATCCACCAGTGTTGTTTTACCGTGGTCTACGTGGGCAATAATCGCAATATTTCTCAAGTTTTCTCTTTTAGCCATAAATAAACCTCTTTTTCTATACAAGCTGACTGTTTTTCCTGTTATCATTATAACATACTTCCAAAAGCGATACAATCAGCTTTAGAAAATTCCCTTATATGCTCTAAAATGACATAATACGATAATAATTTTTGGTGAAAAATTCCCCTTGCCCGTTTTTATCAGGCAGGGGGAAATACATGAAGAATAATTACGACAAATAACAATGATTTTGTGTATATGCTTTATTGCGGCATAGTGGAATACAGGGATCGTTCACGCCATGGAGGCGATTGCCTGAATTTCTTCATCAGGAATACCACGTTTTTTCATAGCTTCCATCAAGGCCTTGGTCTGTCTTGCAATACCCTCTGCAATGCCTTCAGCTATGCCTTTTTCCATGCCCTTTTCCATACCTTTTTCCATGCCTTTTTTCATGCCTTCTTCATATGCTTGTTTGATTTCTTCTTCTGAAATTTTCATACTGAAATACTCCCTTTCTGAAATATTATCAACATCATG
>CACZSU010000183.1 GCA_902783855.1 uncultured Ruminococcus sp. | reverse complement strand
CCCCCGTATTAAAAGCTGGTGGACAGACTCGAACTCCCGACCTGCTGATTACAAATCAGCTGCTCTACCAACTGAGCTACACCAGCTTACTGATGTGTCGCTTACGACAGCTTCATTATTGTATCATAATATCCGGGGTTTGTCAAGTGTTTTGAAAGATATTTTTTATTGGTGTGTTTCCATGATTAGTTTGCTGTAAGACTTGATTTTTTATCCTGAATATGGTAATCTAGATAAAGTATATTAATAATGGAGGGTTAAATCTATGAAACCTGACGTAAAATCCGAAAAAACAACAGAAGATTATCTTGAAGCCATGCTGATGATCAAAAAAAAGAACGGCACCGTAAGATCAATTGATGTAGCCCAGCATCTGGGTGTTACTAAGCCGAGTGTGACCTACACAACAAAACGTCTGAAGGAAAAAGGCTATATTGTCATGGATAAGGATAATTATATTATCATCACAGAGAGCGGAATGAAAATTGCGGAGAAGATTCTCAACAGGCATAATACGCTGACAGCCTTTTTTATGAGTATTGGTGTTGATGAAGAGATCGCCAGGGAGGATGCCTGCCGTATAGAACATGATATCAGTCCCGAAACCTTTGACGCCCTGTGCAGCTATATCCGGAATAACAACCAGAAAAATGCGGCAGAGAATTAAGAGGTAGAAAAGGATGAAGGTATTGATCACAGGTGCATCCTCGGGTATAGGCAGGGATATCGCAAGGAAGGCGGCAGCGAGATATGACCAGGTTGTATTGGTTGGCAGGGACGAAAAGCGTTTGCTGACATTGAAGGAAGAATTATTGAAACGCTATCCGATCCGGGTAGAAACCGTAGCAACTGATCTGAGCATACAGGAAAACTGCATCCGGTTATTTGAAGCGCATAGGGATGTGCATCTGCTGGTGAATAATGCAGGCTTCGGTGATACCGGCGTGTTTGACAAAACCAGTCTTGAAAAGGATACAATGATGATCCACACGAATATTCTGGCAATGCATACGCTGATGAAGCTGTACCTGGGGGAAATGAAAAAGAGAAACAGCGGACACATACTGAATACGGCATCCCTTGCAGGGTTTTATCCGGGACCATTGATGGCGACCTATTACGCAACGAAAGCATATGTTGTCAGCCTGTCGCAGGCAGTACGGGAAGAACTGCGTCAGGAGCATTCTGCCGTCACAGTGAGCATCCTATGTCCGGGACCTGTGCGTACTAATTTCGGAAAAACTGCCAGTGTAGACTTTCATTTTGAGGGGTTCAGTACAACCAGCGAATATGTTGCAGACTACGCAATGAAACGGCTGCCGAAGTTCTATATTGTTCCGTGTGCTGAGATGAAGGCGGCGAGATTGCTGTATAAATTGCTGCCGTCCTCTGTTTCGGCAAGAATATTGTACTCCATTCAGAATCACAAAATCTGAATTGCACTGTTATACAAAAACGGAGTCAGCAGCCATTGCTGCCGGCTCTTTTTTTGTATCAATTCAGTATGTATGCTTTACTAGGCGGCTTATTTGTGTGTAGGCGTTCATTGTCATACAGGCGGATTTTCGGAAGGATACTGTTCATTGCTTGTTCATTGCTTGTATTTTTCAGCAGCTGCGACTGCCAGACGGTCGCAGCGCTCATTTTCCGGATGACCGTTATGACCTCTGACCCAGATAATTTTTACCTGATGCTTTTCCAGAAGGGAAAGCAGTTCGTCCCATAGTTCAATATTTTTCGCCTTTGTTTTATCTGATTTGATCCAATTGTTCTTTTTCCATTTTACAGCCCATCCCTTGTTGATACCGTTGCAGACATATTGAGAATCGCTGGTCAGGATCACATTGCAGGGCTGCCTGAGTGCCCGCAGCCCTGCGATCACAGCCATCAATTCCATGCGGTTGTTGGTTGTTTCAGCTTCGCCCCCGGACAATTCCTTTTCATGCTGCTGATAACGCAGAATGGTTCCCCAGCCGCCGGGACCCGGGTTTCCGCTGCAGGCACCATCTGTAAAGATTTCAACTGTTTTCATAAATGAATCGCTCCGTTTCTTCGCATAATATGTATCATGACATTATTATACACAATTATTCTTCTACATTCAACCAGAACAGTATCACCATACGGGAATTTTTGTCCGGTAAGCTGAGCTGGTGGAAGCATTAAAAAATGCTATCTCCCAGACACATTTTCCAGAAATTTAGCCTTGTTCACGAATCCTGTCGCTTCTCAAATCCGTGAATTTGACCTATCCACCACCGCAGACAACTGAGGGGGTATTGTCTGATTTGAACTTCATGGATTCAGGATAAAAGAATAGTTAGCAAATAGCGTAACTGCTAATTTGAATAAGCTGCGTAAAAGCCGTGTGCCGCTAAATGTATTCCGCGGGTGTAAATATGTTCAAGCTGTAACCAGAGCGGAACGTAGTGCAGCGACTGACGCGTTCAGCCAGCGCCGGCTCGGCGCCGCGTTCAGGGAGCGCCGGCTCGGCGCGTTAGTGTAAAATTAGTTGGCAAAAAGAGTAACTGCCAGTTTGAAAGAGCTGCGTAAAAGCCGTGTGCATCTGAATGTATTCCGCGGGTGTAAAT
>CACZSU010000182.1 GCA_902783855.1 uncultured Ruminococcus sp. | reverse complement strand
TCAAATCAGTTTATTCTATTATATCCTAAAAAAATAAAAATAGCAATTTTATAATAATTCTATTTGAATGCCAATGAAACAATCTGATTACAAATGTATCTCATCATTGACCATTCATCTGTGCAATGCTATAATGGAACATAATGATCAGTGCAAAGGAGAATAGCTATGCACTTTGTTCAGGCAAAATCGCTTTTGACAAAATGGAATGGGATGAATATTTATCGGGGCTGTTCTCATGGATGCATTTACTGCGACAGCAGAAGCGAATGCTATCAGATGAATCACCCCTTCGAGGACGTTGAGGTCAAGGAAAATGCCCCTGAGCTTCTTGAAAAAATCCTCAGATCAAAGCGTAAGAGAATCATAATAGGCACAGGCTCCATGAGCGACCCGTATCAGCACTGTGAGGAAAAACTTGGACTTACAAGAAAATGTCTGTCGCTGATTGACCGCTATGAATTCGGTGCAACAGTCATCACAAAATCTGATCGGGTGCTGCGTGACATTGATCTTTTCGACAGCATCAACCAAAAAGCAAAAAGCGTACTGCAAATGTCGCTGACGGTTGCGGATGACAGGCTGAGCAAAATCATTGAGCCGAATGTCTGCACCACCACACGGCGGTTTGAGGTACTCAGGGAATTTCAGAAAAGAGATATTCCCTCTGTTGTATGGCTGTCGCCGCTGCTGCCATTTCTGACGGATACTGAAGAAAACCTGCGGACTATTCTCGGTTACTGTATTGATGCCGGAGTGAAGGGGATTGTTTGTTTCGGAATCGGAATGACCCTGCGAAACGGTGACAGAGAATACTATTATCATGCCCTTGACAAGCATTTCCCCGGACTTCGCCGTGAATATCAGAAAAGATACGGAAATGCCTATGCGGTCAACAGTCCTGATAACGACAAGCTGATGAGGCTTTTTCATTCTACCTGTGAGAAATATGGAATATTACATACCCCTCACGAGTGCTTTCGGCACATTAACGAAATGCCGGAGAAAAATATTCAGCTGTCGTTATTTGACTGACAGGAACAAACCTGATGATGATTATACAATTTATTACGATAAAAATGAGTGTGCCGATGCTTTGTCCGCACACTCATGCTTTATTCTCTTTGTATCCTCCACAATCTCTGATAGCTTGTTTATTCAGAAATAAACCGCTTTGTATTATCCATTATTACAGATATTTCCCGAAAAACTCCATCGGGTGATAATAATCCTTACCATAGTAATACATTCCGTCCTTATACAAGCCGTTGGAACCGGAACGACAGACACATTTTTGACAAGCACAATCTGAAATAGATCAAGGATTTTCTTGATTCATGTCTGCAAAGGGAAGCTGCTATACCCAGGCGGAAGGAAATGCTTGACCCTAAATATGCCGGGCTTGAGAAAAGAATAGCCGTATTGCGGGATTGGTTGAAATATATTGGTTGGAAACAGCAGTTTTATAATGATGTAGTACTTTTTCATTTTCTTTGCCGATTTTATCGGATATACTTCATTGCCCTTCGCTCCGTGCATATACAGTATTCTTGTGCTGTCCGGATTCACGGCAAGAGTAAAATCACCGGCACATACAGAATTCTTTAACTCTGTAGTATCCAACTTGTCCTTTATCAATACATAAAATATAGTCACAGCATTGTTCTATAAGCTCCGGATCGTGAGTGGAAACAAGAACGGTACTCCCCGTCTTTGATAAATCCGTCAAAAGCTGTCCCACTTTTTCCATATGAGAAAGATCAAGACCTGAGGTAGGCTCGTCAAACAAAAGCAGCTTTGCTCCTGCGGCAACGGCAGAGGCTATGGCTACTCTTTGCTTTTGACCTCCCGAAAGAGCCATAGGATGTTTATCTTTAAAAGGGAAAAGCCCGAGCTTTTCAAGAATATCCTCACAAGCCTGTTCATCCTTTTCTTTCATTGAAAGCAGAACTTCTGACATAACACTGTCCGTAAAAAGCTGATGATTCACATCCTGCATTACCATATAGCAATAATCTGTACGGCTTTTGCCCTTGTATGCTTTTCCGTCTGAAATTATAACTCCCGGACAGGTTTTTTCCAGACCGCAGATACAGCGTAAAAATGTGGATTTACCGGTTCCATTTCTGCCGACAATACCGATAACGCAACCCTTTGGCAGCTTAAGCCTGGGAATGTTCAGGCTTAGTATATCTGAGTCAGCCTGCGTAAGTTTTTTTCTGAAAAACAGATACGGTATATGTCTGTATGTAAAGAAAAAGTTTTCAAGAATAATTGCATCCTCATCCGGAATATCGGGTACAGTTAATTCATTTGTTCTCTCAAAAAAAGGATTATCTACTGTAAGAGGTCTGAGTCTGAGGTTTCGTATGCTTTCCGCACGTAAACCGGAAAACGCTTTTCCTTTCCATTCGTTTTTTATTTTTCCATTTTCCATACAGATGACCCTATTGGCAATATCCCGAAGATACCAGAGTCTGTGCTCAGATATAATAATTGTTTTGCCCTGTTTCTTCCATTTAATGATCGTTTTTCTCAGATCAGCGGTTGCTGTCTGATCAAGATTAGCTGACGGTTCGTCAAGAAGAATGATATCAGGAAGTAAGGCAGAAACAGACGCACAGGCAATCTTCTGTTTTTCGCCGCCTGAAAGCTCAAACAGACTTTTTCCGAGAAGTGTTTCAATATTCATTTCCTCAACGACCTCTTGCTTGCGTCTGATTATCTCATCCGGAGCAAGACCGATATTTTCCGGTCCGAATACGATCTCTCCGTCCGTATCCACCGAAAAGAACTGACTTCTGGGATTCTGAAAAACTGTCCCCACAACACCGGCAAGCTCATACAGCTCTGTTTCTTTTATATCATGTCCTGCAACATGAATATCACCTTCAAGCTCTCCCGGATAATAATGGGGGATAAGACCGTTTATCAGCCTGATAACAGTAGTCTTTCCCGAGCCGGATGCGCCGCACAGCAAAATCACCTCTCCCTTTTTTACCGACAGAGAAAAGTCTTGCAGCAGTCCCTCATCCGAACCTTTATAACGGAAGGAAACATTATTTATTTCGATCATACTGTTCATCATATAAAATACTTAAAGATCACAAAGACCGCAGCCGCAGCTGTAAATCCTGACAGAAGCATAATATCTGCCGCACTGAGCTTTAGCACTGCAACGCTTGTTCTCTTTACCTTTCCTCCAAGTCCTTTGGTTATAGCTGCTGCCGATAATTCATCACCAATACTCACACAGGAAAAAAGCAGCGGTATCATGCGGTATTCGATCATTTTTACTATACTGCCGCCGCCAAGCGTGATCCCCCGCATTTTCATAGCGTCACGAATGGAACAATATTCCTCTTTAATGGTCGGGAAAAAACGCATTACAACCGCAAGTGAGATCGTAATGCCATCCGGAATGTGCATTTTCTGCATAGCAGATACAAATTCATCAATTTTGGTTGTTCTGATAACATACCATGCCGTAATCATAGCCGGAAGAAATTGTGCGATGATTCCGCAATAACCGGTCAGCAAGGATTGTATGATGCCTGTAGATTCTTCTGAAAGAAAACAGAAGGTCAGCACCAGGGCTGTTATATACAGCGCAAAGAAACGAAATGTGCTGGCATATCGTTTCTCTGCAATCAGAAGTACTATCGGCACAAGTGTTATAATGATCCTTACAGACCAGAGCAGCGGCGTAGTTGCACTCATCATAACAACAGCCGACACTACAAGTATCATATACAGCTTTGTTCTCGGGTCAAGCCTGATATTCATTTATACGATCCCCGCCTTTTCAAAATGCTTTTTCACGGCAGCCTTTCCGATCAGTGCACCAAGGCATCCGCACGCCAAGCAGACAATAAACAGTACAGCAATTGTTTTATAATTGACAAAAGCAAAAAGACTGTCACAGTATTCAGCTGAATATCCTGCATCAATAAGATCCTTTCGATAGGAATCTGCTGTTACGACTACCGGAAAGTAATTAGAGCAAATCCAGAAGCTGAAAATGCCGTTGCTCAGAATTGTCTTTTTAAAACTTTTATAACCGCCCGATTTTGCTATCAGATCAGCTACAACTCCTGAAATAATGGTGATCGGTGCTCCAAGATAACCCATACCCGTCACAAACAGAATAATTGCCATTAGTATTGACATAATCGTAATCATACCGAATTTTTCTACCTTTGTGTAAAACAGCATCATCGGGATACATCCCACTATAGGAATAAGCACAGATAATGCAGCAACCATGATAGGATGTAAGTAACCCAGAAGTGCGCAGGCGAATTCTACCACAAAAAGAATCGCCGTAAAAATACCGACTGTAATAAAATCTCTGACTCCGAGTTTTTTCTTTTCAATTGTATGTTCCTTTTTATCTGCCATTTTTGTTTCCTCCTGAATTATGCCAGTTTCCAGCTCACAGCCTGTTTTCTGCCGGAAATAAAGCTCTTGTATATTCCGTTTTCCTGTATGAGCTTTTCATGGCTGCCCTGCTGAACGATTCTCCCCTTGTCAATAACAACGATCTGATCCGCATTCCTGACGGTTTTCAGACGGTGTGCGATCATAATGATCGTTTTTTCTTTTGTCAGGTTTTCAATAGCCTGTGTCAGTTCTTTTTCATTTTCCGGGTCAACATTTGCCGTTGCCTCGTCCAGAATGATAATGGGTGCGTCCTTCATGATTGCACGGGCTATGGCGATCCTTTGCTTTTCACCGCCCGAAAGCGTTGCACCGCCTTCTCCGACAACAGTTTCATATCCATCGGGCAGAGCTGAGATAAACTCATGGCAGGCAGCCTTTTTTGCGGCAGCGATCACCTCATCCATTGATGCGTCCGGTCTGCCGAAGCGGATATTATTTGCTATTGTGTCCTCAAACAGATATACACGCTGAAAAACAAAACTGAAATTTTCCATCAGGCTGTCAAAGCTGTAATCCCTTACATCCCGTCCGCCAAGGGTCACGCTGCCCTGCTGCACATCCCAGAATCTTGCGATAAGTGAAGTGATAGTGGTTTTTCCTCCGCCGGAGGAACCGACTATTGCAGTCGTTGTTTTTTCTTTTATGTCAAGGGTAATGTCATCAATGATCCTTCTGTTTTCGTATGCAAAGCTGATATGCTCTAAATGAATATCATGGTTTTCGGGCACAATTTCTTCTCCGTCAATATCCATCTGCTGTACGCTCAGTATCTCGTTTGCACGGTCAACACCCTTGCCGATTATTTTCAGAAGTGCAGTATACACGCCTGCCGCATCAAGGGCTTCAAAGACCATAAAGGAACAAAGCAGCATGGTAATGCAATAGGTAAGCTCCATCGTACCGCCCAGATAAAAGTACACAGACGCTCCTGCGATAACAACTCCTGTCAGCTTACTGATAAGATTCTGTACGCCCACTGCAGGTATAGCCGACAGCTCCGCTTTTATGTCCGCATTTTTCTTTCTGTCGATCGCCTTGTCAAGCCTTGCATTGTTCTGACTGATCAGATTGTAGTTCCTTATTTCTGCAATACCCTGTATATACTCAAGTATCACTCCTACTATATCTCTGTCCGCCTCAATCTTTTCATCGGCTACTCTTGCGACACTTTTGTTTGTCCATTTGTTCACAAGAAAGAAAACAAGAATGCCCAGAACGGAAATAACGCCGATCCTCCAGTCAAAAGCAAACATCCCGATACCGATAACGATTGTCGTAATGCTGCCCTGCAAAACCATAATGATGGCTCTGGTGGCGATGTCGCCCACCTGTTCCATTGTATTTGTCGTTACAGAGGTGATATGTCCCAGGCTTGTATCGTTAAAATAGCCCATAGGGAGATACCGCAGATGCTCGCCTATTTCTATGCGTTTTCCGGCACAGGTGTTGTATCCTGCTTCGGTCTGGAGCATCTGGGAAAAGCGGTTGACGATCATCTTGCCTATTGTGCTTACAAGCATAAGACCTATGACCACTGCGAAGGCTGTACTGTCTATTTTATTATCCAGT
>CACZSU010000181.1 GCA_902783855.1 uncultured Ruminococcus sp. | reverse complement strand
TCAAGGGGCAGATCGTGATCGTACAGAAGGATTCGTCTGCGTTGGCTGCCTTTACAGGCGAGGATGCAACAGACGAAAACAAGGCGCTTGCCAACAGCTTTAAACAGCTGCAGCAGGTAGGCGATTACAACACCGCTTTTATGAATCTTGAAAGCGGCATGGCACAGGCAGTCTGCATGGATATCGGTGTTGCCAATTATCAGATTGCACAGCGGGGCGAGCAGTTCCGGATGCTGGATGATAAGGTGTCCAGCGAAAAATACGGCGTGGGCTTTAAGCTGGGCAATACGGAGCTGAGAAACCAGGTACAGGAAACGCTGTTTGCCATGAAAAAGGATGGAAAGTTCGATGAGATTGCTAAAAAATGGAAACTAGAAACCAGCGTCTGCCTGTCTGATGTAGAACCGGCTGAAATCTCATCTGCTGCGAAGCAGCCTGCCAGCACTTCTAAAAATGAAATAGATTACGGGTCAATGTTCCTGCAGTTGCTGGACGGTATGAAGGCAACGCTGCTGATCTTTGTCCTGACGCTGGTATTTTCTATGCCGCTGGGACTTCTGGTGACTTTCATGCGGATGTCACGGTTCAGAATCCTGCAATATATTGCAAGGGTTTATATTTCTATTATGAGAGGTACGCCGCTGATGCTGCAGCTGTTAGTGGTATGTTTTGGTCCGTATTATGTTTTCGGTATTCCGCTTGATGATTCCTATCGCTTCTATGCGGTTATCATCGGCTTCTCCGTCAACTATGCAGCTTATTTTGCAGAAATCTTCCGCGCCGGCATCCAGGCAGTCCCCAATGGGCAGAGAGAGGCTGCGTCTATCCTCGGCTATTCCAGAGGACAGACCTTTACCAGAATTATATTCCCGCAGATGGTGAAGAACGTTCTGCCGCCTGTTACCAATGAGATCATTACATTGGTCAAAGACACCTCGCTGGCGTTTGTTCTGACCTATACCGAGATCTTTACGCTTGCCAAGCAGATTGCGGCAGCACAGGCGAATATTATTCCGCTCTTTGCAGCAGGCTTGTTCTACTATGTATTCAATGCGCTGGTTGCTTTTGTCATGAACCGGATTGAACGCAAACTGAGCTATTACAGATAAGCAGAAAGGGAAAAACGCATGAAACTTCTTGAAATAAAAAATCTCAGCAAGAGCTTTGACGGAAAAAAGGTGCTGGAGGATATCAGCCTTTCGGTGGAAAAGGGTGAAGTGGTTTCGATTCTGGGCCCGTCAGGGTCAGGAAAATCGACACTGCTGCGCTGTGCCACATTTCTGGAAACGATGGATGACGGCGAACTGAGCTATTGTGAAAAGCAGATTGTCAGAAGCGTCAAGGGAAAGGCTGTTTATCCCGACAAAGCAACGATGAAAGAAGCAAAGTCCAGGTTCAGTCTGGTTTTTCAGAATTTTAACCTGTTCCCCCACTACAGTGTGATGCAAAATGTATCGGATGCGCCGATTCATGTCAGCAAACGCAGCAAGGATGAGGTTCTGGAGGAAAGCAGACGCATCCTGAAAAAAGTAGGTCTGGAAGAAAAGGAAAATGCATACCCCTGTGAGCTTTCAGGCGGTCAGCAGCAGCGTGTAGCTATTGCCAGAGCATTGGTCATGAATCCGGATATGCTGTTTTTTGACGAGCCGACCTCTGCACTTGACCCGGAGATTACCGCCGGCATTCTGCGGATTATGCGGGAGCTTGCTAAAGAAAAAATGACCATGGTAATCGTTACACATGAGATAGATTTTGCCCGGGCTGTATCTGACAGGGTCATTTTCATGGACGGCGGCTTTATTGTTGAACAGGGCAAACCGGAGGATGTCATTGATCATCCGAAAAATGAAAGAACCAGAAACTTCCTCAAAAAGCTCTCCGTCTGAATGGTATGACCGTGAACCCTCACTGCTCACAATTCATTCTGAACTGAGCGTGGGATAATCCGGTCAATACATACAAATTAAAACAATCCCTCTGTTTCCGCATATCAAAGAATACCGGAAACAGAGGGGTTGTTTATTTGATTGTACGAATCTCAGATAAAAGTACTTTTCAATCCCATCACATAATCATATTGATTTTTCAGAAAAAGATTTCCCCGTGTGGCACTGCTCTCTGCTCTGCGCACATACGGGACATCAGTGCGTCGACTAAGATAAAATAATAGTTGGCAAATAGAGTAACTGTCTATTTGAATGAGCTGCGTAGAAGCAGTGTGTTACTGAATGTATTCCGCGGGTGTGAATTTATTCAAGCTATAACCAGAGCGGAGCGCAAGCGCAGCGACTATCGCAAATTGGGAGCGCCGGCTCGGCGCCGCACGGAAATCAATCTTTATAGTAAACGACAAAAGAATTTTTACTTTATTTTAATTATGCAAACATGACTGCACAGCTGCTGATTGAGCAAAGTCAAAATAATAATGACGTTTACTATAAAAACATTTATTCTGAACAAGGCAAATTGTATAATTAAAACAATCTATTTTTATTAAAAAATTATAGTTTTTTTAGGAAGGGGGGTGCGGATGTCCGGTGGACAT
>CACZSU010000180.1 GCA_902783855.1 uncultured Ruminococcus sp. | reverse complement strand
TATGACAGCGTCAAAATTAGGCACGACTGTCGGTGTGAGTGAATCTACGGTTGTACGTTTTGCGACAGAGCTGGGATATGACGGCTATCCGAAAATGCAGAAAGCAATGCAGGAAATGATCCGGGATAAGCTGACATCGCTGCAGCGGATTGAGGTTACCAAAAACCGTTTCGGCAACGAGGATATTCTTTCCAGTGTGTTGAACCAGGATATTGAAAAAATACGCAAAACCATAGAGGAAACCTCAAAGGAGGATTTCAGGGATTCGGTAAAGGCAATTGCCCAGGCAAGAACGATCTATATTTTTGCCGTCAGAAGCTCTGCAGCATTGGCGTCCTTTCTGGGATATTATTATTCGCTGATCTTCAAGAATGTCAAGGTAATCAGCAACTATGGAGAAACTGAGATTTACGAGCAGCTGTTCCGTATTTCAGAGGGGGATGTAATTATCGGTATCAGCTTTCCGAGATATTCCAATGCTGCTGTAAAGGCAATGTCCTTTGCAAGGAGAAGGGGCGCAAAAGTAATAGCGTTGACAGACAGTCTGGCAAGTCCTCTGTGTGAATTGTCTGATTATGTACTGATTGCAAAAAGCGATATGGCATCTATTGTAGATTCTCTGGTAGCGCCGCTGAGCATGATCAATGCGCTGATTGTGGCTACGGTCATTGAACTGGATGGTGTTGTAGAGGATACGTTTACAAAGCTGGAATCCATCTGGCAGGAGTATGATGTGTACAGGAACAACAGAGAGGATGAGCTGATTGAGCAATAAAAAGACGATCATTATCGGTGCAGGTGCAGCCGGGCTGATGGCGGGGATTTTTTCTGCGGGTAATGGCGATTCTGTAACAATAGTTGAAAAGAACCAGAAAGCAGGACGAAAGTTGTATATAACCGGAAAGGGAAAATGCAATGTCTGTAATAACTGTGACGAGCGTACTGTGATTCAGAATACACCGACAAACGGCAGATTCTTATATAGTGCCTTGAATTGTTTTTCACCGGCTGATACCATGAGATTTTTTGAGCAGCACGGTTGTCCTTTGAAAACCGAAAGAGGCAGCCGTGTTTTTCCTGTTTCGGAGAGGGCGGGGGATATTGTAGATACACTGACCCGTGCAGTCCGTCAGGCAGGGTGCACGTTTATTCAGGATACTGTAATGGATATTAACTTTACAGATAATATAATTACATCTGTTGTGCTGTCAGGAGGAAAAAAAATCCACTGTGACAAAGTAATTATTGCTACAGGTGGCAAGTCTTATCCCTTGACAGGTTCGACTGGTGACGGATATCGTTTTGCGCAAAAAGCAGGGCATACGATTATGCCGCTGCGTCCGTCGTTGGTACCGGTAGAAACGGAAGAACATTTTGGTTATGATGCAGAGGGACTGCTGTTAAAAAATGTGGCAGTCAGGGTACTGGATACCGCAAAGAACCAGCAATGTATTTACACAGATTTCGGTGAACTGGAGCTAAGACGATATGGTTTGTCGGGAGCTGTGATCCGCAGCGCATCTGCTCATATGAGTAAAATGGAGCGAGGCAGATATCAGATCGTTATTGATCTCAAGCCGGCACTCAGTGAGGAAACACTGGATGCTCGTTTGCTGCGGGAAATCAGCGCAGCAAAGACGGGTGTGTATGCAGATGTACTTGCAACCCTCATGCCGAAGGCATTGACAGAGGATTTTGCGAAAATCAGCGGTATATCCCTGCGAAAGCGCTGCAGCGAAATCACGAGAACAGAACGCAGGGCAATACTGTTGTCATTAAAGCATATGACCAGAACGGTGACAGGTTTTCGCCCTTTGGAAGAAGCCATTGTTACCTCTGGAGGTGTGAATGTCAAGGAAATTGACCCGAAAACCATGCAGTCAAAGCTGGTAAGCGGGCTTTACTTTGCAGGTGAAGTGATAGACGTAGATTGTTATACAGGCGGTTTTAATTTGCAGACAGCTTTTTCAACCGGTGTTCTGGCAGCGCTTTCATAAGCAGGAGGGAGGATAATCGGATGCAGGTGCCTTCGATACAGATTGCAGAACAGATATTGCAGCACGGTACAGAACGGAATCCGACCCGCTGGTCCGGACACAGCCGGGTTGCAGCCCATTGTGCAGCTGCTATTGCTCATTTATGCAGCGATATGGATGAGGACGCAGCCTATGTGATGGGTTTGCTGCATGATATCGGAAGGCAGGAAGGCAATACGGATATGAAGCATATCATAGATGGATATCGTTTTATGCTATCAGAAGGATATGCAGATAGTGCCAGAATCTGTCTTACACATTCTTTTCCTTTGCAGGATATCAGAGCCTATGGAGGGAAAAATGATTGTACCGAAGAAGAAACCAGGTTTATCGGACGTTTTTTGGAGAGTGTAGAATATAATGATTATGATCGTCTGATACAGCTTTGTGATGCGCTGGCATTTCCGGACAGACCGGTCTGTGTAGAAAAGCGGCTGGTGGATGTGACGCTGAGAAAAGGCTTCAATGATTTTACAATTGCAAAATGGAAGGCTT
>CACZSU010000179.1 GCA_902783855.1 uncultured Ruminococcus sp. | reverse complement strand
TTCCTTCAGATTCCACCTCACGATGGACACCCTTGCCTTTGACTGTAAGTTTCCCACTATCAGGGCACTTTACGGACTTTCACCGATTAGACTACGCCCATGCCGGGCGAACTGCAAAAAGAGTACAAGAATCTCCTGTACTCCTGAAAACTATCCTGACAAACTGTATCTGATCTATAGGCTGCCAACCATAAATTTACACCAAGGACACATAATTGCACAAGGAAATTATAGCAAAATATCTTACATTTGTCAAGAATCTCGTGTCATATTTCATAAAACAATGCAAAATTCACTGTATTTTTATCGCAAAAGCACGATAAATATCATTTTATTAGCTATAAACTGCATACATTTTTTTACTGAAAACAGGACATACTAAACACGAAATACATCCGACAGGAGGCAACTTCATGCAATACGTAACCGCATTTCTGGTGGGCGGTATTCTTTGTGTCATAGCGCAGCTGCTGATTGACAAGACCAATCTGACGCCCGCACGGATTCTGACCATATATGTTGTTGCGGGTGTCATACTCACCGCTATGGGCATTTATCCGCCGCTGGCGGAATGGGCAGGAGCAGGGGCGACTGTACCGCTGACAGGCTTCGGCTATTCGCTGGCAAAAGGCGTGGAGGAGGAAATCGCACAAAGAGGGCCTATCGGCATTCTGACCGGCGGGCTGAGTTCCTGTGCTGCGGGCATTGCGGCAGCTATTTTCTTTTCGCTGTTTTTCACCATTTTCAAAAAGCCCCAGCCCAAATAAATCTCCACTGACCTGCTCCGGGAGAAACCCTTTTCAAAAAACTATAATTCATTCGGCAGCCAAACGAAATGTCACACTATGCCAGGATGCAGAAAGCCCGCTCCAGACAATCTCCGGAGCGGGTTTTTATCATTTGTCAGAAATGCTATACATTATATTATTCTGTCACAGTCACCTGACAGCTTGCCTGCTTACCGTTGTACAGTGTAACGGTCACATTGGTAACACCCGGCTTGATAGCTTTGAAAACACCGGAGCCAGTATTGCTGATCATCTGTATAACTGTACTGTCATCTGCACGGAACACATTTTTGTTGTATGCCGTACCCTTTGCTACCCTTGCGGTCAGGGTTGCACGGTCACCCACCTTCATGGTAAGGCTGGTTTTATTGAGGGCAACCCATGTAGGCGCTTTCTGTACAATGACCTTACAGGTGGCAGTTTTGCCGTTGTAGGTCTTTACGGTGATATTGGCAGTGCCCACCTTGAGTGCCTTGAATTCTGCAAACTGCTCGCCTTTGGTTCCTCTGATCACACTGTTGTTACTGGACTGATAGGTATTGACCTCCGATGCACAGCCATAGGGCAGCTCCGGCTTGAATACATAGGTTTCGCCCAGTCCGAGGGTCAGGGTGGCTGTCGGCAGGGTCACCTTTGTGGGTGCCTTCTTGACAGTGATATTACAAGCGGCGGTTTTGACAGTGATCGTAGCCGTACCAGTGCTTTTTGCGGTAATCTTGCCGTCAGAAACGACTGCTACACTGCTGTTGCTGGTAGTCCATGTCAGCGATTTGTCAGTGGCAGTACCCGGAAGAATGGTGGCTGCCATGGTGTAAACTTCACCCACGCCAAGGGTCATTTTTGTTTTGTAAAGTTTCAGCTTTTCTACAGCAATTGCCGGTGTAACCGTAACCTTACAGCTGGCGGTTTTGCCGTTGCTGCTTTTGGCAGTAATCTTGTAGCTGCCCGCCCCACAGCCGTAACCGTGCCATTTTTTACGGTTGCAACTGATTTGTTGCTGGTTGACCAGGTAACCGTTTTATCAGAAGCATTGGACGGGGTGAAGGAAACAGTCAGTTTATCTGACTGGAACACTGCAAGCGTCAGGGACGTTTTGTCAAGCGCAATTTTTGTAACAGCTATATTACTGCTGTCTATGAATTTAAAGCCATTCTTTTTTGCATAGGTTTCTGCCGCCGAACTGGTTTTGCCATAAATGGTAAATCCAGCAATCTTTTGCGTTTCCCAATTATCATCTTGATAAAATCCGAAGGCGCTTTCCCCTATTGTAGTTACATTTTCCGGTATCGTCACCTTAGTCAATCCTGTACACCCATAGAACGCATTTTTTTTGATTGTATTAACACTGTCCGGTATCGTCACACTGGTCAGCTTGGTACAACCTGAAAATGCTTCATTGCCAATGCTTTTTACACGGCTCGGTATCTTCATACTGGTCAGTGCGGTACAATTTGCAAATGCCAGATCACCTATGCTGGTAACACGATCCGGTATCGTCACCTTGGTCAGTTTGCCGCAGTCCCAAAACATTCCCTCTCCGATCGACGTTAAACCGCTCGGTAACGTTACACTGGTCAGTCCCGCGCAGTTTATAAACACTTCGTCACCCATAGAAGCCACACTTTCCGGAATGGTCATACTTGTCAGTTTTATACAACCACAGAAAGCCATGTTGCCAATACTCGTCACACTGTTGGGAAGGGTGATACTTTTTATTTTTTGATTTATATAAAACGCTCTATCTTCTATGCGCTTTACACTGCCTGGAATGGTCACGCTTGCCTTCGCTTGAGGACAAAGCAGCAACACGCTTTTATCTTTATTAAAAAGGATGCCGTCTGATGAAGAAAGCTTTTTATTTCCCGATGCGACATTAATACTTTTCAGATTAAAATACATCCCAAAAGCATAACTCGATACATTCGTCGCACTGTCGGGGAGCGTAATACTTTCAGTTATATTATTATAATCTTCAAAAAATATGCCCTCTACCTTTTTCCATCTATTGTAGAAGGAAGAGATACACTTTTAGCATTTCCGGTATACTGGGTGATTGCCACCGCATTTCTGTTGTGGTTGCTCTCAATCCCTAACCACTCCATCCATTGTACACTTTCTCCAGAATAGTGATCATAAATATCACCATAAGTCGCATACCAGTAGTCGCCGCTTTGTTTTTGTATTTCATACGGCAAATAGCCATTATAGTCAGCATTTGCAACAATGCTGCTGTCCTGCACCATCTCCGGCAAAACTGCCGCAGTACCTGTCAGCAGTACTGCACACAATGAAACCGCCAACATTTTTTTGAGTGTTTTCGCCATTTTCATTACAATACATCTCCCTGCTCGTTTTGATTTATTGAAAGATTTCTTCATAGCCTCACAAGAGTATACATTAATTATAAACTGTTTTTTATCAAAAAGTAATACTTTTCTAATAAATTATTTATATTTTTTTATAAATCGTATAAACTTTTTATAAGGGTGATCATTATGTCAAGATCAAAAGCAATTGCATATCAGAATATCAACAGATATATTCAGTTGGGACTGAATATTGCCTATTTCCGCAAGCTGAGGGGATTGACGCAGGAACAACTTGCCGAAAAAACAGGCATCAGTCGCTCTTATCTCAGCGCAGTTGAAGCACCGAATATTATTAAAACAGTTTCCCTAGAACTGCTTTTTGAAATATCAGATGCACTGTGCGTTGCTCCTCACAGGCTGCTAGAATTCAGAGAAACTGGTCAGGAATTGCTTTAACACAATAAAACAAACACAGAAAAGCGACCGTTTTCCATTATCCGGAAACGATCGCCTTTTTATTTATGTATTCTCCGCAGCAGCAGAAAGCTCCTCCCATGTATCGTACATTACCTCCAGTGCGGATTCTGTATGCGAAATCTCATCCGTCACCTGCATCAGCTGTTCATAATCGGTAGATACGCTGCCCAGCTGTTCGTTCAGTGCCGCCAGCTTTTCTTCACAGTCAGCTATTTCTTTTTCCAGCTTGTTCAGCTGTGCCCTGGCTTTGCGGCGCCGGGCATCCAGTTCCTTTTTCTTTTTATATTCCGTCTGCTTTTCCTCGGCTGGCTTTGCATCATTCTGGTCGGGTGTGTCAGAATTCCGGTTATTGGGTGCAGACTGACCGCCGGAAACACCTGTAGAAGCACGCCGGCGAAAGGGTTCTGCTTTCTGGAGATAATCCTCATAGCTGCCTTCATATACCTGGATGCCTTCCGGTGTAAGGAAAAAAATCTTATCTGCCAACGCATTGATCAGATAGCGGTCATGGGATACCAATAATAGCGTACCCTCGTATTCCTTCAATGCCTGTTCCAGCGCCTCACAGGAGCTGATATCCAGATGGTTGGTCGGCTCGTCCAGCAGCAGAAAATTCGCCTTGCCAAGCATCAGCTCCGTCAGCAGAACCCTTGCCCTCTCGCCGCCGCTGAGGGTAGACAAGGGCTTGAACACATCATCATTTTTAAACAGAAACCGTGCAAGGGTATTGCGTATCTCTGTATTGGTCATTGCAGGGAAGCAGTCGGACAGCTCTTCAAAAATTGTTTTATCGCTGTCCATACCGGTCTGAATCTGGTCATAATAGCCGATCTTGACGCCCTCGCCGAATCGGATCCTGCCGCTGTCGGCATGATATCTGCCCAGAATGGTTTTCAGCAAAGAGGTCTTTCCGCATCCGTTGGGACCAAGAATAAATATCCGCTCTCCCCGCTTGATATCCATGCTGACATTGCGGAACAGGGGCTGCCCTGTAAAGCTGAGAGAAATATCGGTTACCTCCAGTACATCATTGCCGCTCTGGTTTTTGATGCCAAGATCAAAACGAATGGCAGACGGTGCATTGTCCGGCTTTTCCAGCCCTTTTTCCAGCCGCTGAATCACTTTCATTTTGCTTTCCGCCGTTTTTATATTCTTTTCTCTGTTCCATCTGCGCTGCTGTTCCACGATGCCTTCCAGACGATGAATCTCATTCATTGTATTGTCATATGCCCGCTGCATGGACAGCAGATGCTCCTGTTTCTGCGGAAGATAGGCGGTATAATTACCGTTGTAGCGGGTCATTTTCCGGTTTTCGATCTCAAACGTGCGGTTTGTGGTGCGGTCAAGGAAATAACGGTCATGGGAAATAACCATATAGGAGCATCTGGATTCCGTCAGAAATGCTTCCAGCCATTCCACGCTTTCTGTATCAAGATGATTGGTCGGCTCGTCCAGCAGCAGCAGATCAGCCCCGCAGAGAAGAAGCTTCGCCAGCTGGATTTTAGCCCGCTGCCCGCCGCTAAGCGAACGGATCGGCAGCTGCATTTTTTCATCATCAAACCCCAGTCCCAGCAAAGCGGACCTTGCTCTGCTGCGGCAGGTCAGTCCCCCCCGGCGGGTAAATTCATCATGCAGAAACGCCTGTCTTTCGACCATTTCTTCCAGCTCGTCATGCACCGAACCAATCAGGGCATTCAGACCCTCCAGCTCCTGCTCCATCGCAATCAGCTCGTCAAAAACCGTCAGTACCTCATCATAGGCACTGCTGTCCAGGTTGCGGCACACGTGCTGCTCCATGTAGCCCACCCTCACGTTTTTCCCGATCACAACGGTGCCGTCTGTCGGCAGATATTCGCCAGTCAGAATCTTAAACAACGTTGTTTTTCCGCTGCCGTTTACTCCAATCAGACCTACCCTGTCACCCTGTTGTATCTCAAAATGCATATGCTCAAAAAGACGCTGTTCTCCGAATTCCATCATCAGATCACTAACCGTAATGATTGCCATACCATCATCCCTCCATATTCACTTTCCCTATCATACCACACCCTCCCCCATATTTCAACCACTGGCTGACCAGCGGCGCCGAGCCGGCGCTCCCTGAACGCGTCAGTCGCTACACTACGTTCCGCTCTGGTTATAGCCTGAACATATTCACACCCGCGAAATACATTCAGCTGCACACTGCTTTTACGCAGCTCATTCAAATTGGCAGTTGCTCTTTTTTGCCAACTATAATTTTACACTAACGCGCCGAGCCGGCGCTCCCTGAACGCGTCAGTCGCTACACTACGTTCCGCTCTGGTTATAGCCTGAACATATTCACACCC
>CACZSU010000178.1 GCA_902783855.1 uncultured Ruminococcus sp. | reverse complement strand
AATGCCCATCCGCCTATTGATGTAACACTGCCCGGTATTGTCAAACTGGTCAGTCCATCACAATCTTCAAACGCTTCGTAGCCAATGGACGTAACACTATCCGGTATCGTCACATTGGTCAGTTTATCACAATTATAAAATGCCCGTTCACCAATTGACGTAACACTGCCCGGTATCGTTACACTGGTGAGGTTATCACATAAAGAAAATGCCCATCCGCCTATTGATGTAACACTGCCCGGTATTGTCAAACTGGTCAGTCCATCACAATTTCTGAACGCCTCATATCCGATTGCTGTTACACTCATCCCACCAAAAGCGGACGGAATGGTCAGTGATGTATCGCTGCCGGTGTAACCGGTTATTGAGATCGTATCGTCATTACTGATGTTGAGTAAATAATCCCCTATATCCACAAAAGTCTGACTATTATTGTTTGCGTAGGTTTCAGCATATGAACCCGCCTTGCCAAATATTTTGGTGACACTGCTGAAATTCCAGCTGTCCACACTTGTTACATTTTGCGGCATAACGATATTCTTGACATTTCCTACATTATAGAATGCACTGTTGCCGATCGTTTCTACGTGACCCGGAATCGTATAGGACGTATTTGTTTTTCCCGAAGGATAGCGCACCAGCTTTGTTTTGTCTTTATTGAACAAAACACCATCCACGGCACAAAAGCTGGTGTTAGAGCTGCTGACCGATATCGTTTTCAGATTAGAACAATCGTCAAAAGCGTAAGAATGTATAGACGTAACGCCTGACGGGATGAATAAATATGTCACACTGCTGCCAAACACATTCTTGTCAATTTCAGATACAGTCTTATCGCCTATAGTGGACGGAATACTTACCTGGGTATCACTTCCGCTGTAGCCGGTGATTTTGACAGTGCCGTCAGATTTTTCCGAAACGCTGAAATCCGATTCCGACACTGCCGCCACCGTCATACTGTCTGCAAAGGTACCTGCGGGCAGAATAGCGGATGCACCTGTGATCATCGCAGCACAAAGAGCTATTGCTATCATCTTTTTCAGGCACCGGATAGATTTTTTCTGATTCACAAAATCTCCTCCCCGTTTTATTTTTAGTTGATTTGCACATTTTTATCAACAACTGTTGCTAAAGATGTTGAAAACACTACATCATCTTAATTTTATCATTATTTGTGATAGATGTCAATACACTTTCTGCCAAAGAGAGTTACATAACTTTCCGCATAGAAATTTTTTTACTAAAAATGCTCCGATTCGTCTTTTTGTAAGTTTGATCTGCCCGACTTTTTTCACCTCAGGTGGCTGAAACCCGCATGATAACAGGCTGTTATACAAAAAGTAATATTTTGACAAGTTTAAAAGAAAAATTGTCAAGAATACTTGACATTTAAAAAAGAATGTGCTATGATATATATCACAGGACAGATAACTGAATTTCAAGAGGTTGTTGGTATGAACAAGAAAGAAATTCTTGAGCAAAACAAAAAGATGCACCGTAACGGTCTGGATGAACGGGAGCAGAAAATATACAACGTTTCATTCGGATTAGGCGCAGTTGTTGTTGGTGTCCTGTGTCTGGTTTTCAGTATCTACAGAGCGATCCATTATCAGGCATTTTACGAGTTTGTCGCTATTATCACTGCTTATCTTTGCACCACGTTTTTTTATCAGTTCAAAAACCTCAAAAGTATTCCTTACCTGATTGCGGGAATCATAACTGGTGCAGCTGCTTTTGGCTGTCTGATTCTATTCTTTATGGTGTGAAGCGATGAACGAGATAACTTTCCGAAACAGGCTCCGTGTTGCCCGGGCCGAAAAGAGAATTTCTCAGGGCGACCTTGCCGAGATGGTCGGTGTGTCAAGACAAACGATCAGTTCTATAGAAAACAACCAGTTCTGTCCCAGTGCCAAGCTTGCCTTGTTATTGTGTATTGCACTGGATAAGCGATTTGAAGATTTGTTCTTCTTTGAATAAATTACATTGTTTATAAGTTTTTATCTTCATATACATTCCTCCTAAAAAAGCGGAATCCCCGACCACTCGAAAATGGTCGGGGATTTCCGTTTATTGACCAGCTGCTTTTTGACAGCGGTCACCTGCGGAATATTCCTGATCTGATCAATGCAGACAGCCGTTTTTCCTTGGCTCCTCAGAAAGCAGCGAAAGCGAACGCAACGCATCAATACCGTCTTCACTCAGTGTGACATATGCGGGAAGAAACTGCTTTTCGTCATATTTCAATCCGCACTCTTTCATAACCCCGTTTGCGGGATTCATGCTTTCTAACGTTTCCTGATATTTACTCAGATAATACAGATGAGATTTTTCAATTCGTTTCATCTTTGTCCCTTCCTTTCGTTGACAAAGTCTATTATACAACAAAAACCGCAATTTGTCAGCAAAATTTCTGCTTGATTTTTTATGCAAAATTACTTTTGCCAAATCCGCAATGTATGCGTATATTTCTGAGAAAGGGTTCTCCCCCGGCCAGCTCATCAAAAAAACGAGCAAAGCCAATATCCGGTCAAAACAGAGTTTCTGTTGTAATTCTGAGAGGTTTGTGTTATAGTAGAGTAAAATATTCTTGTTTGAAACGGAGGGAAAGTATATGCGTTCATCTGCTAAATGGATTATTGCTGTTACAATTGGCGCGGCTGCAGCCATTGCACTCTGCGCTTGTGACGAGTACAGTCAGGCAAAAAAGGATTTTACCGGTGAGGTAAATGGTTTGCTGAGTGAAGCAAATGATCTGAAAAGCGACTTCAACGCAGCGAACGATGAATTCAGCCAGGCTGTCAGCGATTTACAGGGCGGCTTTACCGGACAGTCCGGCTCGTCCGAAACAACACAACAAACAAGTTAAGGAAACACAAAAGACCCCTTTCCACTGAGGAAAGGGGCATTTTTTTTATCATGCAACGCATTGATATCACAAACAGATTATTTAACGGTTACAGTCATAACCCTTTCAGCGGTATGACCGTTGCCTTCCTTAACGATAACCTTTATGTCATAATCGCCTGCAGCGGTGGGCTTGAACTTAGCTTCACTTACATCGCTGAATTCTGTGCCAAGCGTCTTCCACTTTGTATTGGTTGATCTCTTGAAATAGAATGCATAGGTTATATTCTCAAAGTCAAAGGAATTGGAATTGTCGCTTGCCGCAAAACGACCCTCAATCTTGACATTCTGACCGACCTTCGGCTTGCTCGTCACAACTGTAGAAGTATTGATAAAGACATCGTTTTCAGGAGTAAGCGCCCATTCAGTCGACACAACATTACCCTCTGCATCCTTTACGTTTACTTCGATCTCGTAAATGGTGTCAGCCGTCGGCTTGAACTTCACAGTCGTATTCTCCGAGTAACCAGGTGTTCCCAGGCTGTTCCACTTAGTATTACCAATACGTCTGAAAGCATATGAGTATGTATAACCGCCCTTACCGCCGGTTGCATTACCTGTGATTGTAATAGCCTTACCAGCCTTTATTACATCAGAACTGATGGTTGACAGATTCTCCAGAGGATCATCTGCAATGAATTTCAGACCGTTCTTTGCAGCGTATTCAGCAGCAGCACTGTCAGAAGTACTTGTGATTACGAAATCCGGATGCGGGA
Organism: uncultured Ruminococcus sp.; assembly: GCA_902783855.1. Lineage (GTDB taxonomy): Bacteria > Bacillota > Clostridia > Oscillospirales > Acutalibacteraceae > UBA1213. Next base: position 8,551 of record CACZSU010000178.1, on the reverse strand, counting down.
TGTACTTGCGCACTGCACGGTTGTAGGAATAACCAAAAGCCTTGGAACCGATAGTGGTTACACTGGACGGAATGGTTACCTCTCTCAGCGCTGCACAGTTATAGAATGCCTCAAACTTGATTTCCTGCAAAGATTCATCCATTTCAACCTCACTCAGAGCAGAACAGTTAGCAAATGCTCTCTCTGCAATTGTAGTTGTGCTGGTAGGAATCACAATACTGGTCAGACTTGCGCAGTTAGCAAACGCAGAGTAGCCGATGGTCTGAACAAAATCCGGCAGAGTGATATCACTCAGGCTTACGCAGTTATAGAAAGCAGCCCACGGGATTTCTACAAGCGCTGAATTAAATACGACGCTTGTCAGAGAAGTACAGCCGGAGAAAGCGGATTTACCAATAGAATAGGTGTTTTCCGGCAATTCAACGGAAGTAAGGCTTGTACAGCCATAGAAAGCTCTGTCGCCAAGCGTGGTAAGAGCCGCAGGGAATTTGACGGATGTCAGATTCACACAGCCCTCAAACGCACCATTGTCAATAAGCGCTACGGAATCAGGCAGTGTCAGCGTAACCATAGGCTCGTTGCCGGTGAAAGCGCCCTTAGCGATAGCAACAATGGGGAACTCATGAATCTGTTCCGGTACGACAACATCAGCTTCCTGACCTGCATATTTAGTGATAACGGCATACTCGCTGTCAACAATCTGGTACTGGAAATCACCAAAGGTGTAAGAATCGGCTGCACTTGCAACGATACCGCCTTCTGCACTGAAGGTCGTAGCTGCAACAGAAAAAGCGCCGACCGTTACAGCTGCAAGGCTTACGCACAGAACTTTTCTTAAAACGGATGATAATTTGTTCATAATAAAAACCTCCTGAAAAGATAATATCATAATAACCATCATATTCCCTTGATAAGCCCATAGCCCATCTATTGGTTATATATACTATATGATACAACAAATCCATCATACTTGTCAACCGTTTGAGCTATGCGAATGTATCCAGATTACATATTTTTATTAAAATTATCTAATCATTAAAGTATATTTTCGTTAAAAGTGATCTTTTTTAATACTATCTGAAGCCGTGAATTGACCTCTCCGACTCCGCAGGCGACTGAGGGTGGATTGTCTGATTTGAGCTTCACGGATTCAGGTAACAGCAATGGTCGGTGCATAAAGAAAGCGCTATACGTTCAGTATCGGCATATGCCGCCGGTGTCGCACACTCTCAGTTAAATTTAGTGCCTGCCTGCTTTGGAACTCCGCCCAGTGGCAGAGGCTTTGGCGAACAGCCCCGCTGCTTTTGTATCGGCATTCGCCGAACCTGCTATTATGACAGCCGCTGGTTGGTAGACCAAAGGTAGGAACCACAAGAGGGCGCCGAGCCGGCGCCGCCGGCGCTGGTTGCAATTGCGGGGGAAGCGTGGTATAATGAGTGACAGATTGATTAAAATGGAAGGGAAGGTGTTTTTTAATGGCTGAAAAGGAAGGTCAGGTGTATAGTACTGCACCTGAGGACGAACGGGCGCCGGAGGAACAGGCTGTATATGCCTTGCTGGAACGGCTGGGGGTAGAATATACCCGGGTTGATCATCCTGCCGCATGGACAATGGAGGATTGTCGTGAACCAGAGAAACAGCTGGACGTCAGGATATGTAAAAATCTCTTTTTGTGCAACCGGCAGAAAACCGCTTTTTATCTGCTGATGCTGCCTGCGGATAAGCCCTTTAAAACCAAGGATCTGTCCGCACAGATCGGAAGTGCCCGGCTGTCATTTGCCGGAGAAGAATTTATGCAGGAATTTCTCGGCGTACAACCCGGTTCCGTCAGCGTACTGGGGCTTATGAATGATACCGGGCACAGGGTGCAGCTCCTCATTGAAAAAGAAATCCTCAGAGATACATTTTTCGGGTGTCATCCCTGTAAAAATACCTCCAGTATGAAAATACGGGTGTCCGATCTGAAGAATGTTATTCTGCCTGCCATCGGTCATCCTTATACAGAGGTGTCACTGCCGTGAATGATTTTGACAAACTGCTCGCTGATGTTCAGCGGGAAGCCCGGCAGCTGAATATTCCGATTTCCCGGCATATCAACCCTCATGTGCAGATAAACACACGGGCAAAAACCCGTTTCGGCAGGTGTTCCTTTAAGGGACAGGAATACCAGATAGAGCTTTCGTCCCGTCTGCTGGATGCACCTGAGCGCTCCTGCCGGCAGACAATCGCCCATGAGCTGATTCATACCTGCCCGGACTGTATGAACCATGGTAACCGTTTCCGGTATTATGCCGAAAAAATGAACCAGAAATACGGCTATCATATCAGCCGCGCCAACAGCCCGGAGGAAATGGGTGTAGAGGACAACCGCAAAGATGCCCGCTATATAGTAGAGTGCAGGCAATGCGGCAAACAGATACTGCGTACCCGCAGAAGCGCTCTGACAGACCATCCGTCCCGTTACCAATGTACCTGCGGCGGTTCGCTGTTTCTCAAAGGAGGTACAGAACAGCCACAGCAGCAGCCGACAGCAAAATATCTGTTGTTGTGTACCGTCTGCGGCAGCCGGTATGAACGGCAGAAAATGTCTGCGGTGGTGAGAACGCCGTCCCGTTACCGGTGTCCCTGTGGCGGCAGACTTCAACGAATTTATTGATGTATAACAGAGGTGATACAAACGGAAACCATCACACTGATCTGTCCGGTCTGCGGCAGCAGACTGGAGCATACAGAAAAAAGCTACATCTGTAAAAAACGGCACAGCTTTGATATTGCCAGACAGGGATATGTCAATCTGCTCCCTGTACAGAACAAGCATTCCCTGTCCCCCGGCGATACCAAGGCCATGCTGACGGCAAGACGGGATTTTCTGAACCAGGGCTATTATGAACCGATCTGCCGTGACATTATCGACCGCATTCGTCATTTCAGTACGGCAAAGCCCCCCGTTCTGGCTGATATCGGCAGCGGAGAAGGCTACTATACTGCTGCCATGAAGAATGCCTGTCATGCCGTTTGTATCGGAATTGATATTGCGAAGGAAGCTTCCCGGATGTCCTGCGGGAGGGATAAGGAAATAGTATGGGCTGTGGCTACTGCCTCTCATCTTCCTTTGGAGGACGCATCAGCGGATATCGTAACCGCTGTTTTCTCGCTGTTCCTGAATGACGAATACGCACGTGTCCTCCGGAGCGGTGGGTTGGTCGCAGAAGTGACAGCAGGTTCTGATCATCTCAGGGAACTGAAAGCGGTTATTTATGACGAGGTTTTCCAGCAGCATAAGCAGCCTGCTGCCTTCGGCAGCCAGTTTGAATTGCTGCAGATGGAGGACAGGCGTTTTACCATCTGTCTGGATTCACCGCAGCTGCAGCAGCTGCTTGCCATGACGCCCCATATTCACCGCATCAGCAAGGAACAGAGTGAACGGCTGCTCCACATACAGTCACTCACCCTGACGGTCAATTATATTATCAGGATTCTGAGAAAAAAATAAGGAGATCTATCATGAAAAAATTCGCTATACTCGCAGCACTTCTGTCAGCCATCTGTCTGCTCAGTGCCTGTGCGGATGAAGGCGGCAGGGATACTGCCCCTGACAGCAGCCGGAACGTTTCAGTCTATGAAAATTCCAAGGGCAATATCGTTTATGAATTCAATCTGGACGGAGAAGACGATACCTCCCCTGATCAGGAGGAGATCCTGCAGCACCGCAAACCGGACGCAACGTTCACCCTTCCATCAGGTGCTGTCAGCCTGCAGAAGGCGGAGGAAATCCTGGACGGATGCAGCAGCTACCGCATCTATCTGCCCGGAAAAATACAGGACTTCAAAAAACGCTTCAACAAGGTTATTCAATACCACGACAAGGATTTTTATTCCGTCAGCCTTTATATGGAAAAAAATTCCGTAAGAATGTATGTCGGTTCTGACGTCATCATTGCCTGTGACGGGTCAGAGGCATACCGTCTGGACGTAGCCGGTGCCTATCAGCCATTGGAAATGGATGGTGCTGAAAATGATAAGGACGCTTCCGCACTGTACCCCTCTGCGAAAACCAGCCCGCTGGATGCACTGTTTCTGCTGAATCAGTTCGACCGCAACAGAATCGGTCTGAAGGAAAATATGGAGGATTACACCTTTGAAGTAACAGATGCTCTTGTCACCAAAAACAGTATTCCCTGTTATCAGGTAACGCCCAAGCTGCGCTACACCTCCTCGGTCAGACTCAGCTCACAGATTTATATTGCAGCGGACGGCTCCGGGCGTGTGCTGATACTGGATCCGGAAAAGCATGAATATGTTATGGCTAAATAATCTATAATTTAAGAAAGGATGATACAACATGATTATCAAACCAAAGGTAAGAGGATTTATCTGCACCACTGCCCACCCTGATGGATGTAAAGCACTGGTAAAATCACAAATTGACTATGTAAAGGCACAGCCTCATGCAGCAAACTGTCCCAAAAAAGTATTGGTTATCGGCGCTTCCATGGGCTATGGTCTGGCATCCAGAATTTCTGCTGCCTATTCGGGCGGCGCTGCTACAATCGGCGTGATTTTTGACAAACCTGCATCAGGCTCCAGAACTGCCACCTCGGGATGGTATAATACGGCTGCATTTGAAGCATTTGCAGCCGCAGACGGCTTGTATGCCAAAACCATCAACGGCGATGCCTATTCCCGCGAAATCAAGGAAAAGGTCATCGACCTGATCCGCCGGGATCTTGGCAAGGTGGACTGTTTGATTTACAGTCTGGCAGCTCCCAGAAGAACGGCTGCCGACGGTACATTGTATACCTCTGTGCTGAAAACAGTAGGTAAGCCCTATACCAATAAAACCATTAACCTGAAAGATAACACGATCAATGATATCACCGTAGAACCGGCAACAGAAGAAGAAATTGCTGCAACTGTCAAGGTGATGGGCGGCGAAGACTGGAAGGAATGGATAGACGCTCTCAAGGCAGCAGATGTGATCGAGGATAATGCGGTTACAGCAGCATATTCCTATATTGGCCCCGATATCACCCACCCCATGTACGCAGACGGTTCTATCGGAAAGGCAAAGGATCATCTGTTTGAAACAGCAAAGGTCATTTCCGCAGAAGGCTCTGTCAATGCCTATATCTCAGTTAACAAAGCCCTCGTCACACAATCCAGTGCTGCCATTCCTATCGTACCGCTGTATATTTCTATTCTTTACAAGGTAATGAAGGAAAAAGGCACACATGAAGGATGTATCGAACAGATGTGCAGAATGTGGAACGAAAAGCTGTTTGCAGCAGCACCCGTTACCGATGAACAGGGCAGGATCCGGATGGATGATCTGGAAATGCAGCCAGACGTACAGTCTGCCGTACATACGCTCTGGTCAGAAATTTCTACGGAGTGTCTGACAGATTGTGCGGATCTTGACGGTTATCATGAGGACTTCTATCGCCTGTTCGGATTCGGCGTGGATGGTGTAGACTATGCAGCCGATACCGACGCAGCTGTTTCGATTCCCAGCATTTCTTCAGATGAATAAACACCTGTGATATAAAACGCAGCCGGAACACATTCTGTCCGGCTGCGTCGTTTTTTATCTGATTGTAGTTTGTTGTAGTGCTTTACATATGAATCAACTGTTCCAGCTTATCCGCAGCAGCAGACGCCTCATCGCTGACAATGCTTTCTATCTTGCCGTCATCGCAGGCCTTGGCATTTTTCGGGTCAATCGGCAGCTGTGCAATAACAGGCAAATCAAATTCCTTTGCAACCTGTTCCAGCTTGCTTTCTCCGAAAGGATAGTGCTTCTTACCGCAATCGGGACAGACATAATAGCTCATATTCTCCACAATACCCAGAATCGGAACATCCATCAGCTTTGCCATTTTGACTGCCTTACCCACAATCATGGACACCAGATCCTGCGGTGAGGTCACCACCACAATGCCGTCAATCGGCAGTGACTGGTATACTGTCAGCGGTACATCACCGGTTCCGGGAGGCATATCTACAAACATAAAGTCTACGTCTTCCCATACAACATCAGTCCAGAACTGCTTAACGGTTCCGGCAAGCACCGGACCTCTCCATACCACCGGATCGGTTGCGTTCTCCAGCAGCAGGTTAATAGACATAACCTTGATTCCGCCGGCTGTCACAACCGGATGAATTCCCTTTTCACTGCCCATTGCCCGCTCATTCAATCCGAACGCCTTAGGGATAGAGGGACCTGTAATATCCGCATCCAGAATTGCCGTGCGGTAACCCTTTCTGCTGAACATGACCGACATCAGCGAGGTCACAATGGACTTGCCGACACCGCCCTTGCCGCTGACGATACCGATTACCTTTTTCACTCTGCTGAATTCATTCAGGCTTTCGTGCAGTTCAACCTTTACACTGCCGCCTTCTCTGGAGGAACAATTCGCACCGCAGCTGCTGCAGTCATGCGTACATTCCTCAAGGTTTTCCTTTTCCTTTTCTGCCATAATCATCAATTCTCCTTTAAAATATATAATCCCGACAAAGCGCTGTACAGCATACAATCGTTTCAGATCTCATCTGCTGTTTCACCCTCTGCCGCATTATTCTGTTCTGCACTCTCTGCCTCGCCGGAGACCGCTGTTTCGTCAGGTGCATCCTGAACTGCTTCTTCCCCGGCTTTTTCGGCTGCTTCTTCACCGTCTTCTTCTGCTGTTTTTTCTTCTATCGTTTCCTCCTTGGGCACATTCAGCTCATATCCGCTCAGGAAGGTATAGGGTATACCGTAACCCAGTGCAACAGCTGCAATGCTGACGGTTTCAGGCACCGATGCAAGATCCAGCGGAAAAGGTAGTCCCACCGCACACGCAGACAGAATCATGTACAAGGCGGGCAGGTCAAGCAGCAGCAGTGCTGCCAGTGAAAACCGTTTCACCTGCTTGCCGTCACCTACTCTGGTTGCATAAAACAGAATCAGACCAAAGAATATGAATATTATGCTCCTCAGCAGCAGCTTTACGGTACTGTCCATGCCGGTGGAGTTGGTAATAATACCGATAAAGAAGTACGAACAAACAACATACGCAATTACAAGAAATGCAGAAAAAATCAATCCGGAAACATCTTTCTTCTTATTCATAATAATAACACCCTTCTCTTATTTTGAATTCAGAACAGCTACCAGACACAACCAGCCCTTTTCTTCAAGCTGTTCCACAACGGTCATGTTTTCGGGCAAAGCATCCAGTACGTCCTGCAAACGGCTGTCGATGATACCGCTCATGATATAGACGGAACGTTCATCCATATGCTTTTCAATATCGCCAGAAAGCATAATAATGGCATCTGCCACAATATTTGCCGTAATAACGTCATAGACTCCGTCTACACGGTCAGCAAGATTGCCCCGGATACCGGTATAACGCTCCTCCACATGGTTAAGCCTTGCATTTTCGACCGATGCCTTGACTGCCATTTCGTCAATATCAATTCCCACAGCGCTCTCTGCGCCCAGCAGAAGTCCTGCCACAGACAGAATACCGCTTCCGCAGCCTACATCCAGCATACGGGAATCCTTTCTGACATATTTTTCCAGCGCTTCCAGACAAAGGCGGGTCGTTTCATGGGTACCCGTACCGAAGGCAAGCCCCGGTTCCAGATTCAGCACAACCCTGTCACCTGCTTCATAGTCGTCACGCCAGATGGGACGTATCAGAATTTTTTGACCGACAGGAATCGGCTTGAAATACTTGCGCCAGTTCACCAGACAGCTTTCCACATCACAGCTGTCCGAGCGGATCGTATGTTCAATACCTTCTGCACTTAGCCGCTCCTTTAAAAAGGACACTGCTTCTGCAGGATTTTCCTCAGGGCTGATGTAGATATGGATGATTCCATGCTCCCTGTCCTTTTTGAGCAGATCTTCATCAATCAGATCAATTCTTGCGATTTCCAGCACTTCCTGCTCCAGATCGGAATAATCCTCTATATAGATTCCGTAGGGTACCGTCATCTGGGCAATGTTGCCAGCAGTTTCCACAGCTGCTGACGGTACGGTTACCATTATTTCCGTCCAATCCATTTTTCTTTTCCTTTCTTCACTTTTTTATTGCGAAACACTTCGGGAATGCAGATATTCTTTTCCGGACCGGACGATACATCCGGTGTGTTATTGTCACTGAATTTACAGGTCTTTTTATTTCCGCAGTTTTTAAAATTAAACCTAAAACTAAAATGAATTCCTTTTTTCACAGGAGCTGCCATTATTCCGATGATTACACCTCCTGCAGTTCCCAGAAAAAATGTCAAAGCAGCAATCAGAAACACCATTGACTTTTTCATCCAGACACCTCCGTCCCTATTTCCGTACAGGCTGCTGACCGGGTATTACTGCATACAGCCATACACTCTTATTATAATGCAAAACGCTTATAAAAACAACCATTATTTTCCGGAATCTTTGTCGGGTATTTTGCACTATTCACGGAAATCACGTTAAGTTGACAACATTGCCCATACAAGTATAATTCGGAAAAAAATATGCTCAGGGTAGGGAGTTTGGCGCTCAGGGTAGGGAGTT
>CACZSU010000177.1 GCA_902783855.1 uncultured Ruminococcus sp. | reverse complement strand
GATGTCCACCGGACATCCGCTTCTCGCCTGCCGGCTCGGTCGGTGCTTCTGCCTGCGGCAGAGATGTCCACCGGACATCCGCACCCCTTCCTAAAAAAACATTTTTTTATAAAAAGAGATCCATCTTAGTTATACAATTTGCCTTGTTCAGAATTGATATTTTTAAAAATGGATTTCCTTGCCTGACAACAAAATCATTTTTTAGCCAAATAAGCGGCACTGGGGAACTTCTTTACTCCTGCAAAAGGGTATCTCCCCGATTTTTTGCGTGAAAGCCTCATCTTAAAAATCGAATAAATACCGATACGGATTAAAACTTTGGTCTGTAAATACGGTTCTCAAAACCAAAGGGTTTTCTGTCAGTGAATTCTCCGGGCTGCAGCAGCTGATACTGCTCCTCAAATGTATACAGCTTTGCATCCAGATTATCTATGTAGTGCAGTGCCATCGCTTCTGCTATTGCGGGACAGGTAACTGCCCCCCACTCCCTTGTACCGTGATGGGATAGTATAATATGTATCAGCATCTGAACCTTTTCCATGGAATAATTCTGATTTTCCGTGTACTTTTTGATCAGAGATGCTCCCAGATACAAATGCCCGAACAGAATACCGCTGGAGGTATACTCCGCTTCCCCTAAATCCGAGGTTTTATATTCCCACAGTTTACCGATATCATGCAGGACAGCTCCGCTGATCAAGAGTTCCCGATCCAACAGCGAATATAAATCACAGATCATATCAGCTGCTTTCGCCATACGATACGAATGATACAAAAGACCACCCTTGAGATTGTGATGCATTGCAACAGCCGCAGACGAGGTCATATACCGTTCTTTCAGGCTGTCCAGTATCCGCAGCGTCAGATCGGACAGGGGCGTAAATTTGCCGTCATAGCTGTTTGCTGCTTTGTTCAGAAGTTCACAAATCTCCTGATACATCCTATCTGTATCCACCGGCGGAAGCCGTATAAAATCGGACATTGACACAGAAGGATCGGTACAAACAGAAATATCCGTTATCTTAAAACTCTTACTGCCCTGGTATTCACCAACACTCAGTTCCACATTTGCGATACAGTTTTTAACAACACCTTTGTTTTTTTCCAGCTCGGCGGCTGTCTGGTTAAACATGGTTGCAACCTGATCTGTTACTCCATCCTTCATCGTGATTTTCAGAAACGTACTGCCATTGCGGGCAACGGATTCATTAATTGCTGTAACAAGCACTGGTCTTTTCAGGGTGCTGCCGATTTCTGCCTCTGTAAACAGTTTTTCCTCCATATTCCGACCTCTTTTCATAATATTCAATCACCATCAGCTGCACTCCGCGTCCCCGGAGCATATGACCGGGTCTTGTTTATTTCTTGATACACATCATAGCAACCAGACCGCCGCGTCTGCCGCCGCTGGCACGATGCGAATACAACAAACCGCTGTTGCACTTGGTACAGACGTCACTGATAACTATATTGATACTCAGCAAGCCTGCCTCCATCAGCATACGACGATTGGTTTCTTTCAGATCCACTGTATATTTTCCATGTCCCAGCGTTCTGGTAAAATACGCTGGTTTGAGTTCTGTCAGACAGGCAAATTCTTCATACACCGGTGTATCCACCTCATAGCAGCAGCCGCCTATAGCCGGACCGATCACTGCAATGATATCCGTAGGGTCACATCCATATTCTTCTGTCATTTTCTCAACGGTTGCTTCTCCAATTTTAGCAACTGTTCCCCGCCATCCGGCATGAGCCAGACCGATAACCTTTTTTTCGGGGTCAGCCAATAATATAGGCGTACAGTCTGCATAATGTGTAACCAGCGTAACACCCGGTTCATTTGTCACTAACGCATCCACACTGCTGATATCATGCGGTCGTGTAATACCGATACCGCAGTCTGCTTTTGTGACCTTGCGTACAAAGGTATTGTGATCCTGCGAAGAACTGACCAGGGTATCAAATTCAAATCCAGCCGCCTGACAGAAAATACGGTAATTCTCCATTACCTTCTGCGGGTCATCGCCTCTTTTGAAATTCAGGTTCATAGACTTGAATTCATCCGTACTTACACCACCTATGCGTGTCGAAAAGGCATGATTGATAAAATCAAGCTGTTCCAGTATCGGAAACTGCAGAAAGCCAACTCCGTCTACAACATTCAAATCTGTATTCTTACTCTTGAAGATCATATGCTTACCCTCGCAACAATGTAATAACTGCATCTGACATACAGCACCTCTATTTTACTAAATATACCTATGTTTGTAAATAGCTTTTCAGAATATATTTTTCGCGGCGAGCCGCCGCTCCCGATTCGCGTCAGTCACTGCGCTTACGCTCCGCTCTGGTTATGACATAAATATATTCACACCCGCGGAATACATTCAGCTGCACACTGCTTTACGCAGCTCACCCGAATTGGCAGTTACTCTATCTTGCCCACTATAATTTTACAATAACTTTTTCGCTGAGCCAGCGCTCCCTGAATGCGGTAGTCGATTTGCTTTTGCTTCGCTCTGGTCATACACCCACAGAATATTCAGCAGCACACTGCTTTTATGCAGCTTATTCTGAGCGGCACCCTTCCTGTTTGCTAACAAAAACTAACGAGCTGTTTTCCACAAACCAGATGACATACCGCAGCCCGACAGACATTTCTGACTGTCGGGCTACAATAATCACTATTATCTTTTTCAGAAAATGCTTCGATTACATACTTCTCTCATATGCCTCGATCATTTTCTTGACCATCTGACCGCCTACGGATCCAGCCTGGCGGGAAGTCAGGTCGCCGTTATAGCCCTGCTTGAGGTTAACGCCTACTTCGTTGGCGCATTCCATCTTGAACTGCTCCATTGCCTGTCTTGCTTCAGGAACATTCAGTGAGTTAGAATTGTTGGACATAATTGTTTTCTCCTTTTTGTCTTAATCATTCTGATATCATATTTCAATCATCAGGTGTGATCTGTTATGCTACCATCAGCCGTTAACATTTTGTTTCCGGCTGTGTTGTTAGTATCTGCAATTTTTCATTGTCTATTACACTTTTTTGTTGGAAAAAAATGTCGTGAAATTTATTTCGATTATTGACATTTCACAATCTTTGTGATAAGATGAATAGGCAATAAATTGTACATCAGGAGTGATAATGTGTTTTATGCTGTAATCAATGAGTGGGAAAATTTATGGCACCGGGATTGCTGTATTTTGTTTGCATTCCCGAACAGATACCGGCGCGATAAGTTCACCAGAACTCACAAATTTGCTTATAAACTGAAACCTTTTGAACTGGTCAGAATCTATGGTGAAAATTATGAAAAATATATCTGCAATGAACCTGATCAATGGCCTGTCGTCATCCGACCAGCTTTCCGCAATCGGGTGGTTTTATGACCGCTGTCTGTCTGCGGCAAAAAAATGACCGGATATCCTCAATGGAATACCCGGTCTTTTTTTCACAAGGATAATTAACACGAAACCAATCGGCAAAGACAAGACGAGTCGCGCAGATCATTCATCAGAATCAGACGAATGAATCAATAGGTCCGTTGTACTGTGCGCTGCCGAACGCGAGTATCGGCATACAAACATACGGGAAGAACAGCATAGCAATACCAAAACCAGCTCCCTTACCGTAGGCCTGTGCAAGACGAATATAAATCGCAATTTCGACAACGACATTGAGTATCGGAACAAACATCAAAAGGAATTTGATACCCTTACCATACACGATATCGAAAAGAACGTACGCATTGTAAATAGGAACAATTGCAGCCCAACCAGGTCTGCCGGCTTTTGCAAATAGCTTCCACATTGCTACAATAGCAATAACAACAATAACCAGTATTATAACCCCGTAAACAGCCATCATGCTGCCAAGGGCAGCAGCTGCTTCAGGATCAAGATCAGTTGTCGAATAAGAATAAGAATAATTCATAATTTCTCCTCCCCACTGTATCAATAGATAACAGTGCAAAAAAAATGTGTCTTTGTCGAAAGAACAGTGTATCTCCCCCTATGCTTCCAGTATAATTCATATTCAACCGAAAGTCAATGATATTGATTCGCTTTTCGAACTAAATGACATAATTCTGTATTATTCACCAATAACCGCAGCCAAAAACAGGTATTCCTGTCATATTTTTTGCATAATTATTCCGTATTGTTCAACAGATTCCGGCAAGCAATAAAAATCCCGGCTGACACGATCATGTTCCATATCATCAAAGGCGCACCCAACAAAGTGGCTGCTATGTACCCGAAGCTGCCTGCAAAGGACGACAATACAACCAGTCCGATCACAACACCCGGCAGCAGTGTCAACACAATCATTGACATATAGAATGTAATAAATATACCGCCTGTACTGTCAATTCCCACCAGCCGCTGTGCCAGAATATTGGCTGCAATATACATCGTACCGAAGCTGCCATAGGTCAGCGCCGCTACGATCGCATCTATCGGGTGCCCGCCAACCAGAACAAAAAGTGCTGCAAATGTAATGGCACCGTCTGTAAATGGCTTAATAATGCCGGTTGCTGCCGCCATCACCAATTTTTTGACCGCTCCATCCGGTATCAGATAGATATATGGCTTCGTCAGTTCCTTAACCCAGTCACCTGATGCACTGAAGAAAAACTGTACATACGCCAGAATTACCATTGCTGCCAGATAAATAATGGTTGGTTCTATGTCCGGTTTCGCCTGTTTGATTCCGAATCCGATCACAAATGCTACAAACAGCAGTACAAATGTATTGATGTTAAAAAATAGGAAGCGTGACCGTCTGCTGCCTTCAAGCAAGTGTTTATAGAAGATTGCGGCGCCGCCTTTTCCCTTACGGATACCGGTTTTCCGCAGCTTGATCTGTTTATTGCCCATCATGACCTTATCTGAGAACTTGCCCTCCCGGACAGCCTCCCGGAATTCCTGATAGCTTTCCGCCTGGGAAAGAACATCCTCATAAAAATCCAGCTTTGTCAGCTTTAATGTCAGCAGACTGCCGCCGGCAGTGATCATCGTCAGGATGCCGAAAACAAGCATCCTCACCGTATCACCTTCCATCATTCCGAAAACAAGTCCGTGCATCCAGCCCACAAACGGTATGTATTCCAGCATTGGCAGCGAAATTGCCGTAAAGATATGTTCCACACTGATACCGGTGGCAAAGGAATAGACGATCACCGTTCCCAATGCGAAAAATGCCATCGCATAAATACCGTATTTCATGACCCTTGCACGAACCGGATGCATACTGGCAAGACAAAAAATCATCAGAGTAATCAGCTGAACCATTACCAGCATCAGCGCTATGCCGACAATCAGTATCGTTGCCTGTGACACACTGACATCAAACATACGGATAATCATTCCGCCATATGCAGCAAATGTGACAACCAACACCAGCATGGATGCCAGCTGCCTGCCAATTCCATAAATCAACACCCGTTTCGGCGATACAGGCGCTACGAACATATTATTCACGTCACTCAGCGAAAAAAAGCTGGTTCCGGAACTAAGCCCTTTCAGCATGATTGGAATGCTGATAAAAAAAAGCACTGCCATATATGCACCAGACAATAATCTCGGGTCGCTGAATATTTCAGAATTGCCCAGCTCATCCCCTGCCGTATAGCCCCGTATGGCACCGTACAGCATACTGACTGCTACAAAGGCATACAGCAGAAATTTCAGCGGATGCCGCAGCGTATCCAGTATTTCATTTTTCACCGTTTTGCGCAGCAGATAAGCGATCGCATTCATGTGTTATCAGCTCCTGTCTGCTTTTTTTCGGTAATGTTGAAAAACAGCTCCTCTAAGTTTTCGCCGCTTTCCTCAACAAACTTTCTGGTTCTTTCGGCTTCTATCTTTCCATTCATCATAATAAAAACCTTATCCCAGATATCTTCTACACTTTCCAGCATATGGGTAGATATGATAATTGTGGTTCCGCCAGCCTTCAATTCGCCCAGCATCGCCTTTAATTCCTTGATTGCGTGCGGATCCAGTCCGACCAGCGGTTCATCAAATAGTACCAGCCTCGGTTGTATGAGCAGGGCACAGCAAATACTGATTTTTTGCTGCATTCCCTTTGAAAGCTCCTTCCCGAGCTTATCCTTTTTATCGGTCAGCTCAAGACGCCGCATCAGCTCCTTTGCCTTATCTTCCCAGTCTTCCAGCCCATATGCACGAGCAATAAATTCCATATGCTCCCACACCGTCAATAATTCAAAGGGCGCCGGAATTTCGGGAACATACCCCAGTATTTTTTTTGCTTCAATACTCTTATTGTTGTAACCGCAGATTTCTATTTCACCCTCGAATCGCAGCAGCCCCGCAATACATTTGATAGCTGTCGATTTACCTGCGCCGTTTGGTCCTGCCAGTACCGCCGTTTCACCGTCATTCACAATAAAGCTAAGATTCTGATTAGCAACAAATCTGTGGTATTTTTTTGTCAAATGTGATACATTCAGCAATATATCCACCTCCGTTTACAATGGATTCCTGCCTTTCTGCTCCGCCGGGCAGAAATCTCGTATTGTCTTTGTCAGGCACTGATTCTCATGCCGTCAACTGCCATTACAAGTATATCACATTTACACATTTCCGTCAACGTTCCTTAACTACGGACCACGGAAATCAATTTTTGCCAGCACTCCCCCTTCTCGCCTGCCGGCTCGGTCGGTGCTTCTGCCTGCGGCAGAGATGTCCACCGGACATCCGCACCCCCTTTCCTAAAAAAACTATAATTATTTAATAAAAAGAGATCTATCTTAATTGTACAATTTGCCTTGTTCAGAATAAATATTTTT